>JAHIKI010000098.1 GCA_018897435.1 Acidobacteriota bacterium
CTGGCTCGAGTGACCATCGCAAATGCAATTTTTGCATGAGGTGATTAAACAAAAACACATTTACTTCGGTTTAAATAACTTAAAATGATAATGCTTACATCTATAATCCGGGTAGTCTCAAACTTGATGGGGAATTCTGGCAGGTTCTTTTTGTTGACAATCGGGTAGAAGTGTGCTATAAATTTTGACTTGTCAACGAATGCCGGGATAAGGGTAAAAATGATAATAAACGTCAACAAAATCTCCGATAGGGGCTTCGCGCTGAACGACACCATTGATATCGACAGCACCCAATTGCTCGAGGACGAAAGCTTTTTTCTCGAAGGAATCGAATACCAGATATTGTTCAAGCGGCAAAACCAGCGTATCCAGGCCCAGGGCAAGATCAAGACTGTCATCTCATTGGTTTGCGTCCGCTGCCTGGAGCAATTCGACTTGAAAATCAATTCCCGTTTCGATATTATCCTTTTCCCCAGTGAATTGGTGGATCAGCGCAGCACCGCCCTGGATGAAGAGGAATTGGAATATATTTTTTACGAAAACGACCAGATCGACCTGGAAAAGATACTGATCGAGCAGGTCAATCTGTTCGTTCCCTTCAAACCGGTCTGTAAAGCCGAATGCAAAGGAATCTGCTCCAGCTGCGGCACCAACCTGAACCACAGTTCCTGCCAATGCGAACAGAATAAAAACGAAATAAAATTCTTGTTTGAAAAAGTAAAGAGGTGACAAATGCCCCAGCCCAAAAGAAGACATTCCCATTCCAGAAAAAATAAAAGAAGGTCCCACGATGCCCTGAAAGTGGAAGGTTTGTCCATTTGCCCCAAGTGCAATGAACCCAAACTCCCCCACCACCTGTGCGGCAACTGCGGCTATTATCAAGGCAAGCAGATCATCAAAGGCAGCGAAGCCTGATTGAAATGGAACCTGTCAAGATTGCCGTTGACGCCATGGGCGGCGACCACGCTCCTGGCATCGTCATCGAGGGAGTGGTAGATTACATCCGCGAGAACAGCCATGATGACAGTTACCGGATCATCCTTGTCGGCAAGGAAAAAGAGATCCAAAAGGAATTAAAAAAATACAAGAATTTCCGCCGCGACCGCCTGGAGATCGTCGATGCCCTGGAAGAGATCTCCATGAAAGAGCATTTCCTTTCCTATTGGCGGAAACGCGAAGAGACATCGATCAAGAAAGCCATCGACCTGGTGAAAAACGATAAAGCCAAAGCCATGGTTTCGGCCGGCAACACTGGAGCCGTCATGGCCATGGCCAAAACCATTCTGGGCTCCATGAAAAACATCGACCGCCCGGCCCTGGCCATTATGATCCCCACCCTGAAGGGCAATTCGCTCCTGGTCGACGTTGGCGCCAACACCGATTCCAAGCCCCACAACCTGGTGCAGTTCGCCATGATGGGCAAAGTGTATCTGGAAAGCATTTACGGCATCGAGAATCCGCGCATCGCCCTGATGAACATCGGCGAAGAGGAGGTCAAGGGCAACGAATTGACCAAGGCCACCCACAACCTGCTCAAACAGCTGGAAATCAATTTCATCGGCAACGTCGAAGGCCGCGACGTATATATCGGCGAAGCCGATCTGATCGTCACCGACGGCTTCACCGGCAACGTCGCCCTGAAGATTTCCGAAGGCGTGGTGGACGTCATGCTCTCCATGCTGAAAAGAGAGATCATGTCCAATATCTTTTCCAAAATCGGTTTTTTCTTCCTGAAAAAATCGCTGAAACGCATCAAAAAGAAACTCGACTATGCCGAATACGGCGGCGCCCTGCTGCTGGGAGTCAATGGTATTGTCATCATCGGCCACGGCGGCTCCAACGCCAAGGCCATCAAGAACGCTATTTCTCTCAGCTACAAATTCGTTTCTGAAAAAGTTTTGGAAAAAATATCCCAGGAGATCGGTAAAATGAAGAAAACCATAAAGGAACTGAAATATGTCTGACACGGCTCTGAGCGCGATCGTCACCGGCGGGGCCCGCGGCATTGGTAAAGCCATCGCCAGGCGCCTGGCCAAGGAAGGGATGAACATCGTCATTTCCGACATCATGGGCGAGGAAGCCGTCAAAACCGCACGGGAAATCGAAGCGACGGGCGTGCGTACCCTGGCCGTCACCACCGATGTTTCCAAAAGTCATGACGCCGAGGAATTGATCAAACAGACCATGGCCGCCTTCGGCTCAGTCGATATCCTGGTCAACAATGCCGGCATAACCCGCGACAACCTCTCTATCCGTATGGGGGAAAGCGATTGGGACCTGGTCATGAGCATCAACTTAAAGGGGACATTTCTCTGTTCCCAGTTCGCCGCCAAGGAGATGATGAAAAAGCGTTTCGGCCGCATCGTCAACCTGGCCTCGGTCAGCGGCATCCTGGGCACCGCGGGCCAGGCAAATTACGCCGCTTCCAAGGCCGGGATCATCGCCCTGAGCAAATCCATGGCCCGCGAGCTGGGCGGCCGCAACATCACGGTCAATGCCGTGGCTCCGGGTTTTATCCTGACCGAAATGACCAAAAAGCTCCCTGAAAATGTCAAAGAGGCCTATATTACGCAGATCGCACTCAAAAGAGCAGGCACACCGGAAGATGTGGCGGAAGCCGTTTATTTTCTGGCATCTCCTGCCGCTCAATATATAACTGGAACGGTTCTGAACGTATCCGGCGGACTATTGATTTAAAATCCAAGGAGGAAAAAATGAAAAAAGAAGAAATCCTTACCAAAGTCAAAGCTGTTGTAGCCGAGAAGCTGAATGTCGGTGAAGATCAGGTTACTGAAGAGGCCAAGTTCGTCGAGGACCTGGGCGCCGATTCCCTGGACCAGGTGGAATTGATCATGGCCCTGGAAGACGAATTCGAACTCAAAATCCCCGAGGAAGAAGCTGAAAAGCTGACGACCGTGGGATCGGCCGTTGACTATGTCCTGAAAAAAGCCCAGTAAATTCCTTTTATAAACATGAATCTCTTTATCAGCAAAACCATACCTTTGCGAAGGGTAGTCGTTACCGGAATCGGTTTGATCACACCCACGGGAAAAAGCAAGGATGAAAACTGGGACAACATCAGGAACGGGCGCGGCGGCATCGGCAAGATCACCCGTTTCGACGCCAGTCGCCATGCCAGCCAGATCGCCGGCGAAGTCAAGAATTACGACCCCAACCAGTACTTTGACAGGAAGGACCTGAGAAAATTCGATCCCTTTATCCAGTTCGCCCTGATCGCTTCGGAAGAGGCGGTCAAGGATTCCGGGCTGGACTTGAACGCCATTGATAAAGAGAAGGCGGGCATCTATATCGGCTCGGGCATTGGTGGCATTCATACCATCGAGATCAACAAGGAAATATTGATGCAAAAGGGGCCGGACCGCATCTCTCCCTTCTTCCTGCCGGCTTGTATCGCCAATCTCGCCGCCGGCCAGGTATCCATCAAGTTCGGCTTTAAAGGCCCCAACCTGGCCAACTGCACCGCCTGCGCTACCGGCACCCACGCCATCGGCGACTCGACACGCATCATCCAGCGCGGCGAGGCCGACATCATGATCGCCGGCGGCGCCGAATATCCCATCACCCCGTTGGGCGTGGCCGGCTTCACCGCCATGCGCGCTCTTTCCACGCGCAACGACCAGCCTGAAAAGGCCTCGCGGCCCTTCGACAAGAACCGCGACGGCTTCGTCATCGCCGAGGGGTCTGCGGTACTGGTCCTGGAATCCCTGGAACACGCCCACAACCGGGGGGCCCGAATCTACGCCGAGGTCGTGGGTTACGGCTACACCGGCGACGCCTACCATATGACCGCCCCGGATCCCGAAGCCGACGGCGCCTTTCGGGCCATGAAAATGGCCGTGGCCGACGCCCAGCTCAAACCCGAAGACATCGTGTACATAAACGCTCACGGCACTTCAACGGAACTTAACGACAAGCTGGAAACCCACGCCATCAAGCGCCTGTTCAGCGATCACGCCGCCAAGCTGGCCATCAGTTCAACCAAATCCATGACCGGGCACATGCTGGGCGCCACGGGCAGCGCCGAAGCCGCCTTCACTGCCCTGGCCATAGCCAACTCCTTTATCCCGCCGACCATCAATTATGAAACCCGGGATGAAGAGTGCGACCTGAACTACACCCCCAACCAGGGCCTCAGCCGGGAGATCCCCTACGCCCTGTCCAATTCCTTCGGATTCGGCGGCACCAACGCTTCTCTGCTCCTGAAAAAATTCAGCGAATAAACCAGGGGAGAGGCCCCAGGCCTCTCCCTTTTTTCTTACCCGCGAGGAATCATCCATGAAAAAAGTCATTCGCTCCATTTTTTTTCTTCTGTTCTTGAGCAACGCACTGGCGGCCGTCGAGGCCCAGGGCCTCCCCCCGGGAGTCCCGGTCATCGTCATGACTCACCCCACCCTCTTCCAGGTGAAAAACATAGTGGAGATGTACGAAAAGGACATCATCCCGCTGCCAACGCTGGTCCTGCTGGGAATCTTCCACGAGGACGAACTCGCCAACCCGGAAGAGGCAAAAGCGTACAAGGACGCAGCGGCCTATGTGAAGGAGAACGGCATCTCCTGGGTGCGCTTCCGCACGATCAGCGGCCGGGTGAAGATCGATGACCTGTTCGACGAAAACCTGTGGTCCGGGCAATTCCGGGAGATCTTTGCCACGGCCAGCGGCATCCTTTTCACCGGGGGCATGGATATTCCTCCAGCGCTGTATAACCAGGGGATCAGCTTGCTTTCCGAACCCACGACGCCTGCTCGCTCCTTTTACGAGATCTCTTTCCTTTTTCACCTGCTGGGCGGCAGCAAGAACCCGGCCTTCACCCCGTTTTTGGCCGGGCGCAGGGATTTCCCCCTGCTGGCCATCTGCCTGGGGGCCCAAAGCCTGAACGTAGCCGCCGGCGGCAGCCTTATCCAGGACATCCCCAGCGAAGTGTACGGCCAAAAGACGGTGGAAGAGGTCCTGGCAGCAGCGCCCGACCGGATCCATTCGGGAGTCTACCTGGCAAAGCTCTTCCCTAACGATTCGGAACTGATGATGACGTTCCATCGCATCCGCTTGGGTGAGGATAGCGTTTTTGTGCGCAAGATGGGATTTTCAAGCGGCGACCGTCCCTTCGTGGCCACGGCCCACCACCAGGCGATCGCCGAACTGGGTGCAAATTTGCACGTGACCGCCACTTCACTGGACGGAAAAATCGTGGAAGCCGTTGAACACCGCCTTTTTGCCAACGTCCTGGGCATCCAATTTCACCCGGAGCGCCACACCTTATACCGCAAAGGTTTTTTTCAGCGTGAAAAAACCGGCGCGCCGCTAAATTTCAATCCCCTGGATTTTTTGCAGACGCACCCGCCGGCACTCGCATTCCACCAAGCCATCTGGAAGTGGTTTGCCGAAGCGGTCAGCGCCAAAAAGCTATGAACGATCATGACACGCCAACCTGACGCGTGACGAGGAAGATAAAAATAATAGACGACATCAAAATCCCCCCTTGTCCCCCCTTGAGGGGGAATCTGGGTCGAATAATCCGTAGGGGCGTATAACCATACGCCCCACTCGAGTTTGGCCTTTTTCTAAGTAAAAAATAAAAAAAGATTAGATGGGCTATTGATTTCAATAAGATTTCTATGCGATAATAAATCTAGTTAATAAACTAGAAAAGGAGGTTCGCATGGGATACCCCACAAAAGTCCAAC
>JAHIKI010000099.1 GCA_018897435.1 Acidobacteriota bacterium
CATAAAAAAATAATATGAATCCTGTTGTTTGCCCATCCGAAATGGTATAATCAATTTTAATTTTTTGCCATTTTCCCTTAGCCCGCATTTCTCACAGATATTGTCGCGAAATCGTGCAGATGGGTGTGGATACAAGGAAGGCGACCGAGGAGACCGGAGACGTACTGTTAGTACGATGTAGGTATCCGACCGAGCCTGACGCCGTAGACATGTCCATATCCGCGATTGCAGTAAATATTTGTGAGAAATGTGGGATAGTAGGCGGTCATGGAAAAAAACATCATTCTCAAAGGCATCCGCACCAACAATTTGAAAAACATCAACGCCGCCATTCCCTTGGGAAAAATCACCGCCATCGTCGGCGTCAGCGGCGCCGGCAAATCGTCACTGGCCTTTCACACCCTTTACGCCGAGGGCTACATCCGTTACATCGAATCCATTTCTCCGTATATCCGGCAATTTCTCGATCAGATCGCAAAGCCGGATATCGACCGGATCGACAACCTGCCTCCGGCTATCGCCTTCCGCCAAAAAAAGCCGCACAAAAATCCCCGCTCCATCGTAGCCACGGCTTCCGACATTTTCGATTATTTGCGTATCCTCTACGCCAAGATCGCCGATTTTTACTGCCCGGGTTGCGGCGCTAAAATAAAAAAATTCAGCATCGATGAAGTGGTCCAGGAATTACTGGCGCTCGGCCCCGGCCAGCTGCAAGTTTGTTTCTCCTATAAGGGAGACATCCCATTCCTGATCAACCGCGGCTACACTTTTCAGGTCCGGGACGGTCACAGCACCGGCATCGACGGCAAAAACAAGAACAAGCCGATATTGGTGCTCATCGACGAACTGGAAAACCGGCAACAAGACCGCAGCCGCATTTTCGAAGCGGTCGACAGCGCCATGGCCATGAGCAGGAACATCATCACGGTTTTTCACAACCGCAAACCCCGCCATTTTCCGTTCGGTCTTTTCTGCCCCCGCTGCCAGCGGGAATATGAAAGCCCCGATGAAAACCTGTTTTCCTTCAACAGCGCCCGGGGCGCCTGCCCGGAATGCAAGGGTTTAGGTGACGTGACGGCCATCGACCCGGACCTGGTCCCCTGTCCGGCTTGCGGCGGCAGCCGCTTCAACCCCCTGGTTTTGTCATTCCGCATCCAGGGGCGGACCATCGCCGATTTTCTGGCCCTGACCATAGGCGCCGCCAATGACTTCATCAAGACCCTGGACAAAAACTGTTATCAGAATAAAATAGCCCCTGACGTTTTCACTGAAATCGCCGTCAAACTGAAATTCCTGATCCAGAGCCGCCTGCACTACATCCCGCTGAACCGGCCGACATTCACCCTTTCCAAGGGCGAACATCAACGCATCAATCTGGCATTCATTATGGGTTCCACCCTCTCCGATTCGCTCCTGATCATCGACCAACCTTCGGCCGACCTGCACCCGGCCGATTATGAAAAGATGAATTTTTTTCTGCAAAAACTGAAGAAAAACGGCAACACCATTGTCCTGGTCGAACACAATCCGCGCCTCATCCATTATGCCGACCACGTTATCGAACTGGGGCCGCGCGCCGGCAGCCAGGGCGGGCGAGTCATCTTCAGCGGCAGCAAAGAGGAATTCTTCCATTCGCAAACCACGATAACCCAGAAATATTTCCATATTAAAGCGCAGATCTCCCCTGAAAATAAATTCGCACCCGGTTTCATGACTTTCAAAAACGCCTGCGCTCACAATCTGAAAAATTTAAGCCTGCAAATTCCCCGCCAGGCATTGACGGTTATCGCCGGGGTCAGCGGGGCCGGCAAGAGCACGCTTTTATATGATGAGATCTATCTTAAAAACAAGCGCATTCCCGGCATCAGTGAAACCGTTCACATCGACCCGGGGATCAGCCACATGCGCGGCAGCACCAATATCGCAGGTTTTTTTGATGTCTTCGCCCCGATCAGAGAATTCTTTGCCGCTTTGCATTCCAGTCGCCTGCTCGGGTACCTGCCCGGTCACTTCTCGTTCAATTCGCCCTTGGGACGCTGCCCGGAATGCAAGGGCCGGGGATATCTGGAAATCGAAATGCAGTTTTTGCCGGCCGTAAAAACCGTTTGCAGCCATTGCCGCGGCAGCGGCTTCGCCCCCGATGTGCTGAAAATCACATACAAAAACAAAAGCATTGCCGACGTTCTGACCTTGAGCGTCAAAGAGTTCAGCGGCGCCTTGGGTTCAGCGATTCCGCAAATCAAGGCCGTTTTAAGCAACCTGCAGGACAATGACATGGGCTACCTGCAATTGGGGGAAAAACTTGGCAGCCTGTCCACGGGCGAACTGCAAAAACTCAAATTGCTTAAATACTTGAACCAGGAAAAAGCGGATATGCTGTTCCTGCTGGATGAACCGTCCTTCGGCCTGCACGGCTATGACATCGACGTGCTCCAGAAACTCATCGCCCGGCTGCTACACAACCGTAACACGGTGGTGGCCGTCGAGCACAATCTGGCCCTGATCGCCGCCGCCGATTATGTTGTCGAGCTCGGTCCCGAGGGAGGCGCCAGGGGCGGGCAGCTCATTTTCAGCGGCAGCCCGGCCGCCCTGCTGCGAAGCAGGAAATCGCTGACCGGACAATATCTGAAAAAATATTTAAAAAACACTTGACAAAAACATATTATCAAATTAAATAAAGACAATATTAAAACTGAAAAGGAGTGATTGCCGATGGAACAGTTGGAAATTATATCGTGGCAAA
>JAHIKI010000100.1 GCA_018897435.1 Acidobacteriota bacterium
AGGGACAGTTTCTTTTTGAGGAATGCAATTACACGCTGCCGACGATCTTCCAGCAATTGTGGAGAACCATGAGGTCGCATGGAGACACCCCCTTTTAGGATGCCTCCATTATATTGCATTACTTATGCGGAAGTCAATAATGGCACTTTTTAAATAAATGTGCCGTTAATTGATTAAGAGCGAACATGGTGTCAAAAAAATGTTTTTCAAAAAAATGGATTGATGAAAAAAGAGTTGAATTCGGGCCATTTGACCCGGTTCTATTGGAAAAATGCATCTATGCCTTTGAATTGCTCTCTAAACTTGCGCAGACAAAACTCCCTTTTGTTTTCAAGGGGGGAACAAGTCTGATCCTTCTTCAAAGAACGATCCGCAGGTTTTCGACAGACATTGATATTTCCATGCCTATGCCGCAAATCGAATATGAACCTTTTCTGAAAGAGATCGGGAAGCAATTCCCATTCACGGGATTTGCAGTGGATGATCGCGGCTTCCAGGGTCTCCCTGAAAGGGCGCATTTTAAATTTTCGTATCATTCAGTGATCTCCAAGCGAACCGATTTCGTCTTGCTCGACGTTTTACTGGAGAAAAATCTCTATCCAAGAACCAGAAAGCAACAAATTACAACGCCATTCATTGAAACCGAAATAAGTGTCTCGGTAAAGGTTCCCACTCTGGAAGGTTTGCTGGGTGACAAACTGACCGCCTTTGCACCCAACACCATTGGCGTTCCCTATAGTGAGAACAAAAGCATGCAAATCATAAAACAACTATTTGACATAGGAGAATTGTTCTTGGTCGCTGAAGATCTCAACGAAGTGAGAAAAGCCTACAATGCTATATTTGAAGCGGAAAATGGATATCACGGGAATAAGTTTGAAATCAATCAAACGCTCTCTGATACGATCGAAACAAGCATTAAACTAAGCGGTATTAATTTAAAGGGATTTGTTAGTGACCGATTTACCGATCTCTTGCGCGACGGCATCTCAAAAATTACAAGTCACCTCATCAATACCCGTTTCCGACTGGATGAAGCAAAAATCGCGGCGTCAGGAGCCGGACTTTTGGCCGCCCTGATAAAAAAGGGTGATTCCCCGGAGTCAATTTCGACGTTTCGCTTTGAAAACAAAGACCTGAAAAAAATCCCTTCGCTGAAGCTGCCCAAAAGACTTGGCCATCTTGAAAAAATAAAAAATCTTGTTCCTGAAGCATTTCATAACTGGTGGTCGGCTGGCGAGTACGGTCAAATCGACTAAAAAGAAATTTTACTTAAAAAATTAATTCGATGCTCGATTTTGCCAATGAAACCAACGATATACTAAAATCTCCAATGGATATTAGTAACAGGTCTTTCATTATTTCTTTTCCCATTCCCTTTTCTTATCTCCCCTGGCATTGGCCGGCAAATAACATTCATCATAAGAAATGGGGAAGGAAATATCAAACAGTAGCGGCGTCTGTGACCCGCCCGCACATTTGGCCGTTGATGGTTGTCGCGCCCATTTGCAAATCCTGAATCGATGATTATGAGGGGCCCCTCAGTTGAAATTCGCCCGGATTTCCCTTACAATGGTTTCATGAATTCAGGTAAATTTGCTCCAGAAAGAGAATTATGATTGCTGTCGACTGCCTCGTTAAAAATATCCGTCAACTGGTCAATCCCGGCTCCGACCGTGTAGCGCGCGGCCAGGAGTCCGGCTCCCTGCGCATTCAGGAAAATGTTTGCATCGGAGCCCGACAGGGAATGATCAACTTCATCGGTTCCGAAGCCGATTGTCGCAGTCACTGCCAGCTGGAACCAGGAGGTCTGGAATTGGATGCCGGCACCTGCGTGGCATTGCCGGGGCTGGTGGATCCCCACACCCATCTTCCATTCGCCGGCACGCGCCAGGATGAGTTCAGTCTGAAGCTGCAGGGTGTCAGCTACCAGGAGATCGCCAACCGCGGCGGCGGCATCAAAGGTACGGTAGGCAAAACCAGGGCCATCAGCCTTCAAGATCTGGTTGCGGTTTGCCGGAAACGGCTCGACCAGATGCTGCTCTGTGGCACGACGACCTTGGAAGCCAAAAGCGGTTATGGCCTGGACCTGGAGACCGAATTGAAGCAATTGCAGGCGTTGCGAACCGTGGCGCAGCAGCACCCCGTGACCATTGTTCCCACCTTTATGGGCGCCCATGAGATCCCGGATGAATTCCGGGGGAAAAACAGGGATTTTCTCGATCTCCTGCTTGGAGATATCCTGCCGCAGGTGCAGGAAAAACAGTTGGCCGACTTCGTGGATATTTTTTGCGAAGACGGTTATTTTTCTTATGGCGAAGCGGAATATTACCTGAGCCAGGCCGCAGCCCGGGGCTTTAAGATCAAGATGCATGCCGACGAATTCACTTCCAACGGCGCTGCCGAATTGGCCGCCCGGCTCAGTGCGGTTTCCGCCGAGCATCTGATCGCCATCAGCGATGAGGAAATTGCAAAAATTGCCGCTTCCAAGACGGCCTGCGTGCTGCTGCCCGGGGTCTCCTTTTTTCTCAAACTCGGACGCTATGCCCCGGCACAGAAAATTCTGGCTGCGGATGGCATCGTGGCCCTGGGAACAGATTTCAACCCCGGGAGCTCTATGATCTCCTCGCAACTGTTGATTTTCCATTTGGCGGTTTTCCAAATGGGACTGACCATTGAACAGGCCTTGAACGCGGTCACTATTAACGCGGCCTACGCCATCGACCGGCAGCATCAGGTTGGTTCACTGGCCCTGGGCAAGAAATTAGACCTGTTGCTTCTGGATATCCCCGATTATCAGTATCTGGCCTACCACCTGGGCATCAATCCAGTGCATACAGTGTTCAAGGCGGGGAAGCTGGTGGTGCAGAACCGGCAGATCATTGTTGAATAAAGGCAGGAGGATAGCATGATGTTTCGCAAGACCGCCTGGGCTGGATATGGAAAATTTTATCAGTCCGATAAAAAAATCCTGGAAACTGAATTGCAGCAAATGGTCCGGCCTGCTGAAAACCGGCAAAAAGTTCTGGGCCTGCTTGCCCCCCATGCCGGTTATATGTACTCGGGTGCTTGCGCCGGCCAGGGCTATGGCCGCGTGGTATTGACCGAAACCGTCATCATCCTGGGTGTCAACCACCGCGGCGGTGGGCCGGATCTGGCAGTGGACGGCAATGATTACTGGGAAACGCCCCTGGGAAATGTTGAGGTCAATTCCGAACTGCGCTCGCGTCTGCTGGGCGTTTCCGGCCTGTTCCAGCTCGACAGCGAAGCCGGCCGCCTGGAACACTCACTGGAGGTGCAGGTGCCATTCATCCAGTATGCCAGCCCCGGATCGCGCATCCTGCCCATCGTTGTCAGCGCCTACCGGCTTGAGGACTTGCTGGCGGCAGGACAAGAAATCGCCGCTTTTTTAAAAGATAACCGCAACCTGATGATGGTCGCCTCCAGCGACATGAGCCATTATGTTACGGCGGCCAGAGCCCGGGAGCTTGATTTCAAAGCCATCGAAAAGATGCTGCAGCTTGACGCCGAAGGATTGTACCACACCGTCCGGGACAACCGCATCTCCATGTGCGGAGTGGCGCCGGCGGTGATCATGCTCAGCGCCGCCCGCGCAGCCGGAGCCTCCCGGGCCGAGCTGGTCTGCTATACCCATTCCGGGGAAGTGACGGGAGAAATGGACGAAGTGGTCGGCTACGCCAGCCTAATCGTTTTTTAGCCATGGGCCATGGTTGAAAAAAACCCCCCTGCGGTGGAGCCGGCTGCAGCGGTCGTCTTGAGCAGGTCCGAGCACACAATCTCGCGCCGGAATATCGATCCGGACGCCCTCAAGATACTTTTCCGGCTCAACCGCTTGGGCTTCACCGCGTATCTGACCGGTGGCGCGGTGCGCGACATGTTGCTGGGAAAAGAGCCCAAGGATTTCGACATCGCCACCGACGCCCGCCCGGCACAGGTCAAGAAGTATTTTGCCAACGCCTTCATTATCGGGCGGCGTTTCCGCTTGGCCCATATCCATTTTCGCGGTGGTAAGATCATCGAAGTGGCGACTTTCCGCAGGGACCCTGATCCAGATGTTTTGGATTTATTGGCGGCCGGCTCTGCCACCCAATACGCTTTCGGTACCCCCGCCCAGGATGCCCGGCGCCGCGATATCACCGTCAATGCCCTGTTTTACGACCCGGTTTCGGCATCGCTTATCGATCATATCGGTGGTTTGGCTGACCTGCGCTCGCGCCGCATCCGCGTCATCGGCGATGCCGGGGAACGCTTCCGCGAAGACCCCGTGCGCATCTGGCGGGTAATCCGCTACGCGGCCCGCATAGGGTTTGCCATTGAGGAGGATATTGGAAGCAAGATCGTCGCGCAGCGAGACTTGCTTTCCGCATGTTCGCCAGCCCGCCTTTTTGAGGAGTTCTGCAAAGACCTGCTGGGCTCGCAAGCCCGTCCCGTCCTTACCGGTCTAAAAGATTATGGGGTTCTCCGCCTCCTTCTCGGCCGTATCGGCGAAGCTTTCCAGACCGATCCCCAATTGTTCAACAAAGTCTGTTCGCTTTTGGATATTGCCGATCGCGAAAAGTCGTTGCGCCGCGATCCGGGCCTGACGGAAATGGCAGCGCTTCTTTTTTGGCCCTGGGCCGAATCACTGCTGATCAGCGCGCCGCCTGATCCTTACACGGTCCTGAAAAAGGCGTTCATGAATGCCGAAATGGCCGTGGCCCTGCCCAAAGGCCTGCGTGCCCAGGTCATAGATGTCGTGGCCCTGGTCGCTAGAATGATCCGGGCTTTGCATACCGGGAACATGCGCTGGTCCATGCGCGGCCGGCCGCAGTTCGCTCTGGCTTCCCGGTTGTGCTTCCTGATCGAACAGAACCGCGCTCCCGAAGCGGGGGAGTCTTTTGAAAACCTTTTCCGGCAGGCCTTTCCCGCGCGCCCGGTCTTTGGGACCAAACGTCGACGCCGCCCCCGAAAAAAAAAGCCGCCGCCTCAATGAACTGCTCGCAGCGCGGCCGGGACTTTTTCGGCCTATTTGCTCTTGAAAGGCGGCCAGTTCGGTCCGGGAATGCGGGAGTAGATTTAGTCGATCCGGCGGACAATTTTGTGCTACAATGCCATTGACCCTGACAAGAACGGGAGGCGTGGATGAAAAAATTGCTGCAGTTGCCGTTCGTCGGCATTTTCAGCCGTTGGTTCGAAGCCGCCAATAATGCCATGGCCGGCATCCTGCAGGCGACCAAGACCCAACCCCATTTGAAATTCCACCTGATGGCTGCCTTTTCTGTCCTGCTCTTCTGTTTCGTCTTAGGGTTGAACAAAAACGAATTCGCTGTGATCGCCCTGATCACCCTACTGGTGATCGTGGCCGAGATGTTCAATTCGGCGTTGGAAGCCGCGGTCGATTTGAGCACTCGGGAATCAAGTGAACTGGCGCGGACAGCCAAAGACATTGCGGCCGGGGCGGTGCTGGTCAGCGCTATTGGTTCCCTGGTCATCGCCTTTCTCATTCTGGGACCCCACATCGCCGGGATCTGGCTGGGACTGTACGTCATCCCGAGCCACACGGCAGCAAACATAGCGGTCCTGGCCGTGATCATGATCATGCTGATGGTCATTTTGATCAAAGCCCATTTCGGCAGCGGCTTTCCCCTGCGCGGTGGTTTTCCCAGCGGCCACAGCGCCTCGGCTTTTTCGCTATGGATTTCGCTGGTCCACGTTACCGCCAATCCCTGGTTCATCGCTTGCGGTTTTTTGGCCGCGCTGCTGGTGGCTGGCAACCGGCTGCGCCTGAAAATCCACACTTTTCGTGACGTCTTTTTCGGTGCCCTGCTGGGATCGGTTGTCACCCTGGTTTTGTTCCGGGTGTTTTATCATTGATGGGACCGGCTTGAAGAGCAGCCGTTTTTTTTGCCCGGGCAATCCCGTAATTCAGCCGATCTGTCCGGTAAGTATTCAGTTGTTCAAAGCGAGTTTAGTATGGATTCTTTCAGAGACGGGATCAACGGTTTGTTTTGAAGGTTAAGTGTTTGTAGGATGCTCATAATGACAGCCAGTGTTGATGCACCGTTTTGACTTTTGCTGCCGC
>JAHIKI010000101.1 GCA_018897435.1 Acidobacteriota bacterium
AATGACTTGGAAAACCCTTCGGGTTTCCCACAATCCTTTGGAAAAGACTTCGTCTTTCCCACATTTCACACAAAAACATTTACTATTAAAAAAAGGGAATTATAATTGTCGTCAGAGGGAAATTATAGTTGACATCAAGCATCGTTTCCAGCAACAATATTATCTTGATAGCATTTATACATTTTTTTACTCCTTTAACTACCTAACGGCGAAAATCACGGGCGGCGTAAGCCGTATCGCGCATTTTCTTGTTGGTCCTTATTTCTTTCGTTCGTAGCCAATGGCAATATCGCTGCCGGTTTTAGCCTGTCGGATAATGGTGTCTGTAACGCCTTTAATTGAGGTGCATTGTTCAACATTCAGCTCACCGCCAGCCCACCATATTCTTAATGAGTCTTTAGCCTTTTCGCACGCGTCAATGACCCTGATGATGGTCACCTTGGAAATGGGAGTGTCCCCCATTTGTATCTGTTCGCTAGACTTCTGGACAATATTATGACTGGTCCCCGTTTCGCCATCATGTATGAACCAAACAGAAGACGGATGTTCCTTGGGGGCTATAATGGGGATTAGTCGCCGTAGATATTCCTGAGCTTGTTGAATAGGGAGTGCTTCAAGCGGTGGAATGGAGCCAAGATCAGGTTTTGCACCAACTGCTATCATAAAATAACTCATATCATTTCTCCTTGGCTAACACAAAGCTCACCGGGGCGCCGTTTTTTGCGCATCCGGTGCAGCGACTCGTTACTCGCTGCCCTTTTCAGGTTCATCAGGTAGCTGGGCTCCATGCCATACAGCAATGATCCATACAGCCTTATCCTTGGTTCTATAGAAAAAACGATAAGGCCTTACAATTACCTCGCGAAAAGGTAAATCCGGGAACTCCGGTAGCAGTCTTCCGGACTCGGGAAACTCCCTAAGTCGGGAAAGCGTTTTCTCTGCCTTTTGGCGAAAGCTTACCGCCGCCGAGGTGTTGTCTTGGTGAATATAGGCAATAGCTTCAAGAAACTGGCGACGAGCTGTGGGTGTAAATAGGATTTTCAAGTTTTTGCCGCCTCAAGAAAACGGTCAGCTTCTTTCAGCACGTCGTCAAGTTCATGGCCTATGCCTGCCTCTATTTCTTTCTCCCCTCTGGCCAACAAGTGCAAAACATCCATTTCGTGCTGTGAGTTCTGATAGACCTCCATGCTGACCATAACTGCTGCTGCTCTTCCTCGTTGGGTGATGAAAACAGGTTCTCTCGAAGATGACACACTCTTGACCACACCACTAGCGTTTTGTCTAAGATCGGAAATTGGTATAATTTTGGGAACTGTAGGCATTGATTGTACCTCCTATAATGATACTAATAGTACTCCCAACGGATCATTTCGTCAAGAATCTGTTTCATCTATTTTCGGGTAACGACTAAGCTCACCTGCCGCTAGGGAGCACCAGCGGAATAGCGGTCAGGCGGAGCGCATTGTTAGCTGTTCTGGCTATCATAGTAATATACAACTGATCTACTTTGGTTTCACATACCAGTGTTTTTGCCCGTCAAGAAAGATAGCGATCCCGTCTTTCTTGATTCTTCGCAGGTTTTTGATATGGGCAACACCATGATTTGCTTTTAACTCATTTAGTTTCTCGCAGGTTTCAAATTCATTACAGAGCCAGCATCCTTCAATTTCCTTTTTCTGGCAGCACTTTCTGATATTGCAGTATGGATTGCCACCGCCACCTCTACAGGCGTGGTTACAACGGAGTTTCACCATGCCGCCAAGAACACCATAGCATTGTTCGTAGTCTTTGAACATGCTGAAGAAAGATAGTTCCGAAAGCGCCTCTGCTGTTTTCTCAAATCTGACGCTTCGTAGTTCCTTTCTCAAATCTCGTGCCAAATCAGCAATCTTGCCAGTGTGATTGGGACATTCACCGCAATATAATCCGCAGAATGCAATCAGTTCTCTTTTGTTTGTCATCTTCCAAATCCTCCATCTTTCATACAGCTAACAATAATTACACGAAATATACTTTTCTGACAACATCACGATTATTGATTAGCATATTTGCCTTAATCAGTAAAGATTTTTTATCTAAAAGTAAAATTATTTCGTAAAATCTGGGTAATTAACATATTATGCTAAATACGTATAATATGGCTTGTGTGGCAAAAGGATAATAGATGATCTCCGAAATTTTACCGGAGTTCCAAAAATTCTTGCCTTCCCAGCAACATGTCGCTGAGAAAAACATCTCCTTTTATGCACTTTAGAACCTTAAAATGAATGATTATCGCTTTTTAAAACCATCGCGCAAGCTGCCGCCGCTGCAGTATTTTTTAAAACCCGTTTCACCATATCCCGTTCTCCAATAATGATTTTTGAATATCACAAAGTCAATTTATTTTCAACATGTTTGGGTGCAAATATCAGTTTTGCAAAACTAGTACTAAGTAGTTTGTGCAATTCAAACCGGCAATTGTTTTCAAGGCCGGGATGTGATAATTTCAAAACATGAAAAACAACCATTTCGCCTCGATCATGGCCGGAGGCCAAGGGACACGCTTCTGGCCCTGGAGCACCGCTGAAAAACCCAAGCAATTTCTGACCGTGGTGGGCGATCAGCCCCTGATCACCCAGACATACAGGCGTTTGCTGAAATTCATCGCCAAAAAAAATATCTTCGTGATCGCCGACGGTAAATACTTTCCTGCGGTTCAGGATTGCCTGCCCGGATTTCCCAAGTCCAATTTCATCGCCGAACCGGCTCCGCGCAACACGGCCCCGGCCCTGATGCAAGCCAACATTTTTCTGTCAAAAATCAACCCCCAAGCCCATTTGCTGGTGGTCCCGGCCGATCATTTCATTGCCAAGGAAAGCATTTTCGCCGAGCAATTGACGGCCGCTTTGGAATACTCTCAAAACCGCTGCGTCATCACTGCCGGCATCAAACCCAGTGAACCCCATACCGGTTACGGCTACATACAGTTTTCAGAAAAAAAACCTCAAAAAAAAGAGCGTCTCGGCTTTTACCCGATCGTGCAATTCAAGGAGAAACCGGATAATGCTACCGCGGCAAAATACTTAAGAAAAGGAAATTACTATTGGAATTCCGGCATGTTTGTCTATAAATTGGCCTATTTCAAGGAATTTTTAAAAAATTACTCGCCGTATTACCACATTCAATATGAAAAACTCGAAAAAACCGCTGGTAATGCGAAGCTTTTCGCGAAAACCTACAAATCGATAAAACCCGAATCCATTGATTACGCATTAATGGAAAAGCTGAAGGAAGCAGTCATGTTCAAGGCCGCTTTTGCCTGGAATGATGTTGGTTCATGGTCGTCAGTCTATGAAATGAACGAAAAAAACAAAGAAAAAAATGTTTGCCGCGGCCGCACCATCGCCATTGACACCCGCAATTCGCTGCTTTTTTCCAATATTGACAAACCCATGGCGGTCATCGGCCTGGATAAAGTCGCGGTAATCAATACCGAAAACGGCATTTTGATCGCGCCGATCAGCCAATTGCAGCAGGTCAAACAGGTCATTGAAATTCTAAAAAAAGATAAAAAATAATTCGAAATGTAGGCAACTTTCAACTAGCCATAGAGGTCAGGTTCCAGAAATCATCATCACTCATCATCCCGGCTTCCCTATCGGTAAATTAAAGACCTATTTTCAATAGGTTCAGTATTGACAGGCAGGGTGTGTAGTGACAGGTCGCGACCTGTCACTACTTTTTAATTCTTTCTCCACCATCGCCACCAGCCTTCGCCGTTCCATGGTCGAATATATCGTAGCAATCACGAAACGGGTAGGGGCGGATCCGCCGGCGTTTCGCCTGGCGGATATCCGCCCTTCATTTTATAATCGAGAAATTATATCGAAACAGAAAGGGCAAGCACGGGGGCTTGCCCCTACATTAAGGCATTGAGGACTACATTTCGATGAAATATTTTTATTGATAGATAATAAATCTTTACTGATTAAGGCAAATATGTTAATCAATTGTATATTGTCGGTAACCGGAGAATAGGATTGAACAAATATGAGTAAGACATTCGACCAAAGCAAAGATGAAGTTGCCAGGCTGTGCCAGTACTTCACCACCAACCGGCGGTCCTTCCTCGCCCCCGGAGTCAAGGAAGCCCACGTCCGCCAATCGCTCATAGACCCTTTTTTCGAGATTCTTGGTTGGGACTTGCGCAACGCCGCCATGGTCGCTCCGCAATATCGCGAAGTCATCACCGAAGACAGTCTAGATATCGAAGGCCATCAGAAAGCGCCCGACTACACCTTCCGCCTCGGCACCTTGGCCAAGTTCTACGTCGAAGCCAAGAAGTGCGGCATCAATATCAGCGCCGATCCCGCTCCGGCCTATCAGCTGCGCCGCTACGGCTTCAGCGCCAAGCTTCCGTTGTCCATCCTGACCGATTTCGAGGAACTGGGCGTATACGATTGCGCTTCGCGGCCGCGTCCCGGCGACAAGGCCAGCCATGCCCGTATCCAGTATTTTCGTTTCAGCGAGTATCCCGACCGTTGGCGCGAAATTTGGGACGTGTTCTCACGCCAGGCGGTCTGGTCCGGAACGTTCGACCAGTATGCCGCCTCCAAGCGCAAGCGCGGCACCTCCGAGGTGGACGGCGAGTTTCTCAAGGATATCGAAGGCTGGCGCGACGTGCTGGCCCGCAACATCGCCCTGCGTAATCTGTACCTGGACTATGACGATCTGAACACCGCCGTGCAGCGCACCATCGACCGCCTTATTTTCCTGCGCATGGCCGAGGACCGCGGACTGGAGTCTTACGGACAACTGCTCAAGCTTTGCGAACAGCCGGAAATATACGCCCGGTTTATAAAAATGTGTCGCAAAGCCGACGAGAAATACAATTCGGGCATCTTCCATTTCCAGAAAGAGGAGGGGGTATCTGAACAGCACGACCGCCTTACTCCGGCGCTGACCATCGATGACAAGGTGATCAAGCCCATCCTGCAGAGTCTCTACTTCGAACACGGCTCGCCCTACCACTTCGGCGTCCTGCCCGTGGAAATTCTGGGCACGGTTTACGAACGCTTCCTGGGCAAGGTTATCCGCCTGACTGCTGGGCATCAGGCCAAGGTCGAGGAAAAGCCCGAAGTGCGCAAGGCCGGCGGCGTGTATTACACCCCCGCCTATATTGTGAACTATATCGTCCTCAATACTGTCGGCAAGCAGATCGAGGGTAAAAGCCCCGCCGATCTCGCCGGCAGCAAAACCAAGCCCCCTTTCCGCGTCCTGGACATGGCCTGCGGCAGCGGCTCTTTCCTCCTCGGCGCCTATCAGTTCCTCCTCGACCATTGCCTGAAATGGTATCTGGCCAACTCCTCTAAAAAATACGCCAACGCCGTTTATCAGAACGCCAAGGGTGAAACATGTCTCAGCATCGCCGAACGCAAACGCATCCTCACCAGCCACATCTTCGGCGTGGATATCGACCGCCAGGCCGTGGAAACCACCAAGCTTTCGTTGCTGCTGAAAGCCCTCGAAGGCGAAAATGATTCTTCTCTTGCCAAACAAATGTCCCTCTTCCACGAACGCGCCTTGCCGAATTTGTCCGATAATATTAAATGTGGCAATTCCCTCATCGCCTCCGACTTCTCCATGCTTCCCGAAGACCTCGTCCGCGTACACGCCTTCGACTGGCCCGCGCAATTCCCCGACGCCATGAAAGTTGGCGGCTTCGATGCCATCATCGGCAATCCACCGTATATCCGAGTAAGGATCTTTAAAGAGCTACATCCTGGGCAAGCAGAATATCTAGAAGCCAGTTACGAATGTGCCAAACATGTATGGGACGTGTATTTGCTTTTCTTTGAACGCGCGGTGAGGCTAGTGAAAGAAAGCGGATCGGTTTCCTTCATTGTGCCCATTCAGACACTCCATCAACCGAATTGCGAGAGTCTGCGACGATATCTTCTGCGCAATACCCACATCCGGGAAATTGCAGACCTTTCAAGTATCAATGTGTTCATCGGGGCGATTGTGAAGAATTGCATCATCACAATAGACCAAATTGCGGCTACGAATAAATTAATCAGGATAAGGATCCCGGAAACCGCTGTAGACCTTTCTTCGGGGGAAGTAACGACTTGGCCTCAATCGAAAGTAGCAAGCAATCCTGGTTTGAGCCTCAAGGTCGAGTTATTATCCCCTATACGGGAGTTGTGCGATAAGCTCCAGGGTCGAAGCTGGCTCTTAGATCAGCTTTGTTACTCCACCTTTGGAATGCGCTCTTGCGCGAAAGGTAAAGGGCAGGGTGGCAAAGATCGTCTGATTACACTGAAGTCAAGAGAAAAGAATGCAAAACCCTATCTGGAGGGACGAGACATAACCCGATACGGGATGTCCCCAACTGGTCGATTTATTCGCTATACGCCGGAGGAAATGTATAGTCCCAGGTCCCCGGAGCTTTTCGAGTCACAAAAGATCGTTTCACAGTCGATGCTTTCAAGGGCGTGCCCGGTTGCCACATTTGATGATAACGGCTTTTATGTGGAGCAAAGTCTTGTCTGCATCGTACCCCATGGAATGATTACTGATAAAAAACCAGAGGCAAGCTTGCCCCTGAAATTCATACTTGGCGTACTGAATTCAAGACTAGAACGTTTCTATTTTGAGTCCTACGTAATCGACCAATCCTTGGGAGGCGGCCTAATTCATGCGACACCAGGAACACATGATAAACTGATTGTGCCTAAGGTAACAGATAAACACATTAGCTTGATGGTGGCTTTGGTAGATAAAATGCTGGCCTTAACGCCGAAACTACGCGGGTCCAAATCAGAATCCGAAAAAGCCGCATTGCAGAACGCCGTCACGACAACCGACGCAGAGATCGACTGTCTGGTGTACGAACTATACGGCCTGACGAAAGAGGAAATTAAAATTATTGAAGGCGATAGCTAATGACAAATATGAAAATTGAGATAACTAAAGACGACATAGATTATGCTCTTGGCCCATCCCCTTGGGATTTGGGAAATCAAGTGCTTTACAATCTTTGTCAAACTTATCCAAAACATGACTTGAATGAAGCCATCATTGCTAACCCAACTTCCGCAGTGTGATGACGAAGAACCGCGTGGGTGCTGCAATTGATTATTCATTTAGTCACTATTTTCAGCATGGGTTTGCCATTTTTTGACCGGCTTCATCGGCTCGTGGGGAATGCCGAGATTGTCATAT
>JAHIKI010000102.1 GCA_018897435.1 Acidobacteriota bacterium
AATATTTTCTCGTTTGTCCTTATCTTTATGTCCTTTTCTCGTGTCTCCGTATGTAAAACAACCCTGTAGTTGAAAAGCATGAAAAAGATTGAATGGATTATTATCATCACTTTGTAATATTTTTTGATTTATCAATATTTTTAACGTAAAGTTAAGGGGCGCCGCGCTTTTGCGGCGTCCCGCTTGAACGACAGGTTAGCCGGATTTTGGGCACTGCCGTTATATTAAAACTCGCCGTGATAGTTACGTACCGCAAGCGTGGCCACGCGCACAAACTCAAGGAACGAAGCTTCGAGGTTCACTACACTACCAAGCAGGGTGGCTCCAGGTAGATGCGCCGCCGTTACGATCGCTACGCTTTGTTTGTTGATATTCTTTGAGAGGTCGCCGTCGTGGTGAGTGACCGCGTTTCTGATGCAAGCAAGTGCGTCCATAGCAGCTTTGTTTATTCCACGCGCGCCAAATGGGGGTTTGGGGGGCGCAGGATAGCTAGCAACAAAGCTATCAAAGTCTGGATTGCTTGCCGATGGAATGTTCCAGGAGTAGGAACCATCCTCCCCCTCTAGATACGCTAGGCAACCCGCAAGATAGAATGAACAGGCATGGTGAATGAAGATAGGGTGTTCCACCTCGAACTTTCCCACAAGCGATCCATCCAGGCCATTGGCAAACGCGTTTTCGAACATCGTGCTTAGCCGTCTGAGGTGTACGAGAAGTTTTGTTCGGTCTGGCATATGCGTATCCTAAAGTGATTCGTGAACCGTCAGAACCTATGTCGGGCTAACGCCAAAAATCAACCGCCGCGTTTTTTGCGGTCGGCTGGATTTGTTCGGCCGCGCGAATCAGCGCGCGGTCGGGCGAATCGGGCGATTGCGGAAGCGCAGCGCGGCCGTACTATAATTATTCGAAATATACTTTTGCAAAACATCACGATTATTGATTAGCATATTTGCCTTAATCAGTAAAGATTTTTTATTTAAAAATAAAATTATTTCGAAAGCTGGTGGCGAGGGTGGAGAAAGAATTAAGAAAAATGAAATTGTTATAATAAGGGGCGATGATGATTTCTGGAACCTGGTGACCCCAAGGGTTTTCCTAGGGTTTTCTTAAGTGGCGCGTTCTTCCGCGTCAGCTTGAAGGACGTTAGACAATCTTTCCCCGACTGAGGGAATCCATGAACCTCTTGACTTCCTCAATGTCCTTCGGATTGTTGCTTTTCTTTTTCCACTCCTCAAATAATCTCACCATATTCTCACCAGGAGCGTCGCCTGCCCAATCCTTGAACTCGGACTTCGACTCTACCTCGAATCGCCAAATTCCTTTCAATATCCCCATGCACTGGTGTTTCGCCTGCTTCACCAGTGAAAGCGATTGACACCTTTCGAGATGTTCCTCGAATGGTTGCAGTGCGTTTTCAAACAGCTGCCACGCGTATTCCCCCGGTTCAACATATCCGGCACGAGTCGCTCCTGAGTTATCCCATACATCTTCCACGGCAATCGAGTCCAACTCATAGAAAACATCTTCAGCCACCGCGTCAATGTTCACATCGCCCACCACCGCAAGCGCAATCTCTTCGGCCCTTTTGCGAATCTGAGGATCTTTTGCCAATTCATTCAACACCGCCGATGCTTCCGCGGGGCTGATCGTTGCCAAAATGTCTTTCTTTCTCATCATTGCTCTTGCCTAACGATGCGGCTAACCGGGGGGGAGCATCCTGATGATGTGGGTATGTTCCTTCAGATACTTGTAATATGCTGCGATGTCGCCGATATTGCTGTCGTCCCATTTGATTGCTTCATCTGGATGGTTCTCTCCGGCGATTGCCAGTGCCTCTTTGATCGTACGCCCCTGATTCAACGCTTCAACCACTACGTCATCGTGGGCTATCTCACTGGAAGTGCGATCGCCGATGATCTCGGCTGCTCGGTCGAGGTATGCCTTTATTGTGTTGTCCATAGTTTATCTCTTTGACCGAACAACTAAGCTCAGCGGCGGGTGGTAGCCCGTCCGCTGGAGCGTCTTGTTAGACGCGTAGTTGTTTGTACGAGCTTGATTAGTGAATTAAGCGCAGTGTTAACGGCCTCTCCGTTTGGGAAAACCGCAGCGATTTCTGGTTTGAGCACAACAACATTTGAGGACTTACGCAGGCGCTTGGCATACTTGCCACGAACCAATGGACCGGTAAAGTCTGAACGTTCGTACTCTGGACGCAATTCGTTTTTTTCTGTTTTTCTATCCTTCTTCATATATCCTCCGCTCTCCTTTGCTTGCGAGGCGTGCACTGATGGTCCGAATAGTTTCGCCTTGCTCGGTGTGAGCGACCACTAATAGACTACCACGTTCTGACATGCCGAAGGTAAATACTTCCTGGCATCATCCTTTCATCCTTCACGGTGCTTGACTTCTTGACTTCTTTGTTTGAATCGTCAGCGGACATCATGGTACAGCTTCCCCAATGACGCCATCCTGATATCGTCTAAAACGGCATATCGGAGATATTTTTTCCCCTCGAATCCCAAGTTAGGACAGACAAATCAGATCCGCCAAAGTCAGCGGATGATTTATACTGCCTCATCACGCGACACTCATCATTTGTCACGGAACTCGTTGAGCATGTCCCCGGTTCATTGCATGGTGCAAAACTTCCGTTTAGGTCAATCTGATCTGTTGCATGCTTCAGTATATCGCAGATTCCACTGACAAAGTCAAGAAGTCAAGCACCGAGTAAGATCTCTGGGCCGTACGCCCCTGATTCAACGCTTCAACCACTGCGTCATCGTGGGCTATCTCACTGGAAGTGCGATCGCCGATGATCTCGGCTGCTCGGTCGAGGTATGCCTTTATTGTGTTGTCCATAGTTTATCTTTTTAACCGAACGGCTGAGCTCAGCCGCCCCGCTCCAGCGGGGTCGGCTGCAGCGCCTTGTTAGGCAGAGCAAAAAATCAAACCCTTCTTTTTAGGAACCTTCCCAGCGAAATGTAAGAGAACGTCTCTGAGATTTTCTGAAGATGATTTACCAATGATGATTTTAAGCAGAGTTAATTTTTTTAAAATTTCAAATATGTTTGGTACATCCCATCCTTCTCCTAATTCCTTACTTGTAACAGTAAATAAGGTTTCAAAACCAGCCTTTTTCAGTGCTAACTCATAATTACGATATATCTCAAGTGTTGACCTGTCCTCTGGAGCTCGGTATGTAATTTGGGTTACTTTCCCTTCTAACTGCTGACTTTTTGTCAACTTCAATTCTTTATCAACTTTGCCCAAAGGAAGAATATATTCATCGAATTCTGTCACCTTGTAATAGCCGATTATTGAACCTGGATACCGTGAAACCAATGGATGGTCTTTACTCCCTTCCACATCCTCTTCTTGGGCAAAGGTGATACTGGTCGCTAACAGAAACATTCCCAACAACCAAAACATTTTTTTGTTTTTGTTTCTCATGGTAATTACCTCCTTTTCTTTTTTTGTCGGGCATTTCGCCTCGCTCATTATATCCGAACTAAACCCGGATATACATTTCTCTGTCTAACGTTCACGGCTTCACCTGCGAGCGGGGCGAGTCAGGTGGAAGCCGTTGTTGGGAATGCCGCTCGATTGCTCGGTCTGGGGATGCCCCCGGTCGCCGAGAGCCTGCGACGTCCATAGCGGCCACCCAGTCTGTCATCAGGCAGCTCCCCATGCATTCTGACACGCCATGACGAGTCGGGTCATGAGGTTGTATGAGAGGCTTCGCTTCTTGATCTGGTTCACCGTTCCCGAGACGTAGAGGTCGAGCTCAGGCACGTAGTACAGGACGGCACCCGATGCGCCCGAATGCCCGACCATGGGCGGGACGGGCCGCAGGGGCGAGTAGTAGCGCGGCAGAGCGAACCGCATGATGCCGACGCCGTACTCGAGTGGCATGAAGATCCTGTTCCAGTGCCGCTGCATCTCTTCCAGATACTCGACGGGGAACAGCGCGCCGGTCATGAACGCTCGCAGGAAGGTGATGCCGTCCGGCGCGGTCGAGACGATTCCGCCGTCGGCTCTGACCGACGCCATAGCCATGGGAATGGCAACCCGCTCCCTGCCATAGAGCATGGCTGCCACTTCGTGGTAGCGATACAGCGTGTCTGCGGTGAAGGGGTAGGTGTCTTCGAGGCCGAGAGGCTCGAGGATCCGCTCCTGCAACGCCTCTTCGAATGAGACGCCGGTGACCGCTCCGATGAGAGCTCCGAGAAGTTGGTAGTTCGTGTCCGAGTAGTATGCCTTGCCGGGAGTGGAGGGAGCGAACCTCGGCTTCATCCGCTCCTTGGTGATGCGCAAGACGTCCCCGAAGGACCAGGCGAAATCGTGAGCCAGAGCATCTTTGATTTGGCTGGAGCCGTTGCTGCGTCGTTGCTCGAAGTAGTCCGCGATGCCCGAGGTGTGGGCGAGCAGCTGGCGCACGGTGATCCGGTCGCTCGAATCCACGCGGCCGAGGACGTGGATTCCGGCCATGATCGACGGTTCGAGGTAGGTTACAGCCGGCGCATCGAGGTTGACGCGTCCTTCGCTGCGCAGCTGCATGACGATCGCACTGACGTAGAGCTTGGTGGCGCTGGCTATGAAGTACTGCTCGGGCGAATCGGGTGACGCCCACTCCCACGACCAGCCACGACGGGGCGAAGCGAGCGCGAACCGCACTGCATTGGTGTCGCTGCGCGCATCGTAGGAGCTCAGGACTCGAGCGAGGTTCCTCTCGAGCGCCACCTGGTTCCTCGAACGGTCCATGTCCAGCAGCCTCCTTTGCGGGAGTAGTCACCGCGATTCATCCGTTAGATGTGCCCGCCACGCGACAGCATGGCGGCCTTCCCAACGCAGGCGTCAGCGGGAGCCGATTTTATCGGCGATCCGCTGCACGCCGTGGTTATGTGGTTAATCAGCCAAAAAATGCACCGTGTGGATCGCTATCCACTTCCTTGACCAGGGCTTCAAGGGTCTTTGTGTCATAGGGCATTTCGTATAAATGCCATTTCATATCTCTTCTCATCCAATAAAGCTTCCAGGCATTATCTTTTCTGATGTACTTAAACTTTGCCACAGGCAAACTTGACCACTGCTTCGGGTTGTCCCAGCCTGGTCTTTCCTCGTAAACAGTTACATCATGTCCTTTGACTTCAAAGACCGTTCGCAGTTAATCACGAAGTTGTGCTGGAGACCTTTGTTTGCACATTTTGCCGACAGTGTTTTCTATGTATTTCAGTTCAATTTCAGTAAATGGCATCCGTCTCTATCCTCTTCTTGTATTTACACATAACAATTGAACTCAGCGGCTGTGCCCTGTGCTAACGGACGGCGGGAACAGTCCGCTGGAGTGAATTGTTATAGTCTTTTTATTTTCTTTCATTCAAAGTTAAAGCTTGCCTGTCAATCAAGATAGGCTCTTTTCTTAATGTTTGCGTGAAGCCGGTTGCGCCAAATGAAATGAAAGAATCTTTAACATTGGGAGCAAATTTAATTGT
>JAHIKI010000103.1 GCA_018897435.1 Acidobacteriota bacterium
GCCGCTGGCCACGGTGACATCGACAACGGCATCGATGTTCTTGTAGGCCTCGGGAATCTCTTCCCGCAAACCCTGATTGGAAAAGCTGAACACCAAAACACCCATTTTCTGCAACCGGGCGCGAACATCGGTTTGGGCGGAAAATTTGACGGCCTGATGGCGGCTGAGACGGCGGCCGGCGCCGTGGGCTGACGATGCGAAAGTCAAGGCCGCGCCCTGCTCGGTGCCGCGCAGGACATAGGAGCGGCTGCCCATACTGCCCGGGATAATCACCGGCTGGCCAATATCCCTGAATTTTTCCACCACCTCGCCATGACCGGGGGGGAAAGCCCGCGTGGCCCCCTTGCGGTGCACCAGCAGATTGGTCATGTCTTTGCCGATGCGGTGCTTTTCAAATTTGGCAATATTGTGGGCTTGATCATAAACCAGGGCCAGGCCGAGTTTTCCCCTGCCCTGGCGGAAAATTCTTTCAAAAATCGTCACGATGTCTTCCTGCAGCAACTGGCGGTTGGCCCAGGCGAAATTGCTGGCCGCGTTGAGCGCCTGCAGGTAATTCCGTCCCTGCGGGGAGCGGATGGCAGCGTGCACCAGTTGCGGATCCTTCAGCCTGGCACTGCCGAGGTTTTTTTTGCGGAATATTTCAATATAATCGGAAGCGATCTGGTGGCCGAAACCACGCGAACCGGTGTGGATCATGATGGCAACATGATCCTTTTCCAGGCCGAATAAACGGGCGGCCGGCGCATCATATATTTCCTCTACGGCCTGGACCTCGATGAAATGGTTGCCCGAACCCAGCGAACCCACCTGGGGACCGCCGCGCTCATAAGCCCTGGTGCTGATGACCCCCGGCGTCTCGAACGGCAGGCATCCTCCGGACTCGATGAAAGCCAGGTCAACGGCCTGGCCGCCAAAACTGCGGACGATCTCCCGGGCGCCGCCGCTGATGACGCGTAAAAATTCCTTCTTGTTCAGTTTGTAATTGCTGCGCGGCGTCAAGCCGCTGGGTATGCGCTGCAAAATCGCATAACCGATACTTTCGGCGGCGGCGCCGAATTCGCTTACCGGGATGGAGCTCGCCAGCAAGCGCACCCCGCAGTTGATGTCATAGCCCACGCCGCCCGGCAGCACCAGGCCGTCGTCGGCCGCAAAAGCCGCCACGCCGCCGATGCAAAAACCGTACCCGTAATGGATGTCGGGCATGGCCAGCGAATTCCCGACCAAACCGGGCAGGCAAGCCACGTTGACCACCTGCTCAATGGAGCCGTCATCCTGCGCCTGCCGCAAAATTTCTTCCGAGGCAAAGACCTCGGCGTCAGCGACCATGTCCTTGTCGGCGCTCCTGCTCAAGCGCCAGCGCCAGGGAGACATTCTTTCAAAATTCCTGGATTTGGACATTTAAATATCAAAAATTACAGCCGCCTGTTTCATGCCGGCTTTTTCGACCAGGCGCAGGTTGTGATAGGTGACTGATTTGATGTCGACTTTCGGCACTGAGCCGCAAGGGGCCAGCCGCAGCCGTGCCTCCAGCCGGCAGTCGTCGGCATGGATGAAATCCAGGGCATGCACCTGTTTTTTTTTCTGGTATGCAAGGAACAGCACCTCGGCCAAAAAGTTCACCAGGACGTTCTCCGGCCCGTCACCGCGGTAACTGAAATGAAATGATTCATCGTCGCAGACTCGCCGGGGATGGGAACCGAAAAGCAGGAGATTCAAGCCCCGCAAGGCATTTTCATAAAGGCCGCGGAAATCCCGGCCTTTGAACCTGATCCCCGTATCGGCCGTGGTGGAGAATACCTCATAATTTCTCATTTTTTGCCAGGTCGCGCAGCAAACGGCGGGTGAAATCGCGCGTGTCTTCACGATGCAAGGCGACATGGATCAGGGTTTCAATGTAGCCCAGGGTAGTGCCGGCATCAAAACGCCGCCCTTCGAAAAAATAGCCCAGCACCCGGCGCTTTTTCATTAGTTGGATGACAGCGTCGGTTAACTGGATCTCGGCACCGGCGCCATGGGCCGTCTCCCGCAAAAGCGGGAATATGTCAGGAGTCATGATGTAACGCCCGATCACGGCGAAATTGGACGGGGCGTCGGCTATAGCCGGCTTTTCCATCAGTTTTTCGATCTGGAACACGCGCTCGGCGATGAACTTGCCCGCGGCAATGCCGTAACGGGGAATATCGGCGCGCGGCACCTCCATGAAGGCTATGACCGGGGAGCGGTACTTTTCATAGATTTCCAGCATCTGGGCCATGGCCGGTCTTTCGGATAAGATCAGGTCGTCGGGGAGCGAAATGGCAAAGGCCTCGTCGCCGACCGCCTTTTCGGCCAGGGCGATGGCGTGGCCGAAGCCCAGCGCCTGCTGCTGGCGTAAAAAAATGAAATTTTTATGGTAAAATTCCTTTAATCCGTCCAACAGATGGGATTTGCGGTGCTTTTTTAAAAACTCTTCCAGTTCGGGATGGGGAGAAAAATAGTTTTCCAGGGCCTCCTTGCCGCGGGCCGTGATGAAGACGAAATCTTCGAAACCGCTCTGCAGCGCTTCCTCGACGGCATACTGGATCAGAGGCTTGTCAATGACCGGCAGGATCTCCTTGGGAATCTCTTTGGTTGCGGGTAGGAAACGCGTACCGACTCCAGCGACCGGGAATACGATTTTCATTGCCATGACCCTATTTTAACGCGATCGGGCGTATCTTGCAACCTCAGGCGCCGCGGCGGCCTGAAGCACTTAATTTTCTTGACAGGCGTGGGAAAATGGAGTATATATGATTCTCACCGATTGTTGTAAATTAAAAAAAAGGAGTGTGATCGCAATTGGCTTTTGTAGAAGTTCAGCAGGGCGAATCGTTTGAAAGCGCCCTGCGCCGATTCAAAAGAAAAGTGCAGATGGAAGCTATTATCAAGGAGATCAAGAAGCACACCGCCTATTTAAAACCAGGCGAACGCAAACGCTTGAAGGCCGCCCAGGCCAAAAAGCGCATGCGCAAGCGGATGAGAAGAGACATTTCCGAGCTTTAGGAATCACTGCAAGCGGGGCGTAGCGCAGCCTGGTTAGCGCGCCTGCCTTGGGAGCAGGAGGTCGGTAGTTCAAATCTACTCGCCCCGATAATCAGGCAGGCACCCGTAGCTCAATGGATAGAGCAGCTGACTTCTAATCAGCAGGCTGCAGGTTCGAGTCCTGCCGGGTGCGCGGATAAGGCAGCAATCCCCGGTTTAGAGAAACTCAAAACGCAGGCGATCAATAAATCCAGGCAAAAATCCAGTTAAAAATCCAGAGCCCGCATTGCAATATTATTGTGACTGTGGTAACTTGAAAACAGATAAAAATCAGGAGGACAGAGATGAAAACGAAAAAATTCAATTTACACTGGCAGAGTGTACTTTTGGGAATGGTGCTGTGCCTGGTGCTGGTGGTTTTCGTGGCCAGCAAAGTTCAGGCAAACCAGGTTGACGGCACGGTGGGGCCGCGGGTCATGCAACGGGCGGCGAACCTGAACGATGTATGGGAAAAGACCAATGCCCTGGAAGCAAAGACCATCGCCATGGACGAGCGTCTTATTCGCATCGAACAGAAAATCGACCTCCTGCAGAAGACGGTGCACAATGGCTTTAATGTTATAGATAGAACGCTGGCCAAGAAATAAATCTCGGGTATTCAGCTGACCTCAAAAGAAAATAGCGAATCTATACCTATTTCCCGCTCAAAACGCTGAAGGCCCCGTCGATCGGCTTGCCCTACACGATAATGGCCGTGACGGTTTGAAAATCCCGGCACTCAGTTCCGCGTCTCCTTGCCCATGTAGACTTGGAAAGCCTCGTCGACCGATTTGCCATAGACGGTGATGGCCGTGATGGCGTTGGTCAGGCGAACTGCTTCCTCCAAGGGTTTTTGGTGAATATTGCGGCCGGTGGCGTTGCCCGCGGCGCCGGCAATGAAGATCTGGTCGTGCAATTGCTGCAGGAAGGCCTTGGGCTCCATGCTGGAACCTCCGGCGCAGACCACTTTTGTCCGGCCGGCCGCCTTGATCGCCTGCTTTAAGCTCTCAGCCGGTTTCTGGCCCTCTTTTTTCGGATAGTTGACTTTGACGAAATCGGTCCCCAGGGTGGCGGCCACACCCGTGGCGCCGGCGATCAGTTCGGGGGATTTTTCATCCTTGACCGCCTTGCCGCGCGGATAGATCCACAGCACCGTGACCATTCCATGCCGATGGGCCCAATACACCGCCTGGGCCGCTTCGCGGATCATGGTGTTTTCATATTCGCTGCCCAAATACACGGTGTAGCCGACCCCGAGGATGTTCAACCCGGTGTTTTTCTTGAATTCGGCCACCTGGCGCACGTCGATCATCTGCGTGGAAAGGGGATCCTGCTGGGCCGTTTTCACCAGGTTGGTCTTGGAATTCAGCTTGACCAGGTAGGGAATATCCGGGTAGTCATTGGCATAGAGCGAGATCAGTCCCAGTTGGGCGGCAAAAACCCCGATCTCGGCCTGGCTGGCGATCTTGAAAAGATGTTCGGGATCGTTGTCGTCGGCGGCAATGCCCTCGCCGTAAAAATCATCGTTCAGATGCTCGATCTTCTGATCGCCGGCGAACAGCATCAGCCGTCCCGAGCCCAGGGTTATTTCATCGTAATTGCTCAGATATTCATTGAGAGCATCATTGGGAACATCGGCCGGAATATAGGTTTTTTCTTCCATGGTTGCCTCCTGTTTTCATGATATAAAAAATAAAAATTAATTGCAACCGCGGCCAGGATGGCAAGAAGCCAAAAAAAAACCCGCCCTCGCAGAGAGCGGGTTTTTTAATAAGGAATATGTTGCTGGAAGTACTTTTTGGATCAACTCCTCAATAGGTGGCGTAACAGGCGGCGTAACCAACATTGTTGCAGCCATACTTGATCCGCATGAAGCCGGCTTCGCCCCAGCCGGTGCCCCAGGAATTCTTCATCAGCCAAGTGCCCGTGGCATCGTCCCAGCCGCAGAGGATGACGGCATGGTTGACCCTGTTCACCTTCTTCTTGCAGGAAGTGAAGATACCGCCAGTGTAGGCCTGGAAATAACGGTCAACATAAAATGCGACCGAAACAGATCCATAAGTATAGATGGCGTTCTTGATGGCATCGACCGAAGGCACGGAATTGCTGGCGCCGACATAAGCCCAGGAAGCGGCCGGGTACCAGGTCGGCGAGGCGCAGTACGCACAGTTCGAATCCAGGGCAGTGTAGGGGAAGCAGGTCTCGGGCATGGCGCCGGGATAATAGGGATTGCCTGCGTCGATCATGTCAAAGGCGAAGAAGCCGCCGCTGCAGCCCCAGCCCCAGGGATTGCAGGAAACCAGGTGTTGTTCGGAAAGGTCATAGGTCGTACCGTTTTTGAACTTGATGGCCGCTTCCAGTCCGGCGATGGTCGAGAAAGCCCAGCAGGAACCGCAACTGGCCTGGTTCTTGATCGGCGTGAATGTGCCGATGAACGACGTGGGCAGCGTGGCGGCCACGGTGGCAACATCACCCGGTTCGTAAGCAGAGGAAATGGCCGGTTTCAACTCAGGCTTGAAATTGCATAATTGCTCGATGCTGTACTGCATGGCCGGGTTGGGACCGATCTTGAAATCCCAGCCGTTGGCCTTCATTTCGGCGCGCATGGCCGCCAACTCGTTCTGCAGCGCTTCCCTTTTGGCCACCGGATTGTCGGCCCTTTCTTCATTCCCCGTCAGCAGCCCCGGCAGAAAAACCAGAGACATAAAAATGCCAACCAGACAAAAACCCAACATCCACTTTTTCATCCCTTTCATGTTGATTTTTTTTCTCCTTGTTTTATGGAATTTTTTTTCCAAAACCTTTTTAAAAACAAATCTATTA
>JAHIKI010000104.1 GCA_018897435.1 Acidobacteriota bacterium
ACCAGGATGCGGCTGATCGTCAACCGCCAGGCCGGGGGCAAGATCGCCCTTCTTTGTCGCCGGGCCCTGGCCGGAGAGAAGGGCTACCTGGCGCAGGAAATCGACCCGCAGCGGGGGGAATTCAAGGCGGCGGACAACCTGATTTGAGACTAGCGGGTCGCCCCTCGGTTGCGATCCGTTACCACTTTTTTTGTGTCGCTTGTTTTTTTTTTTTCACTTTAATAGAATGGGTGAATGAAATTCGGCTTGCTGATCATTTTAATCGCCCTGCTGGTCGTAATGGTCCTTTATCTGGGCAAAGGCCCTAAGGCTAATCCCGTTCCCCAGGCCATCACTAGTTTGGACAAGGCCAAGGGGGCTACACTGGAGCCAATCATGCAGCAGGTGGCGGCAGCCCTTGATGCCTATACCACCGAGAACGGCAGCGATCCCGAAGACCTGGAAAACCTGGTGCCGCGCTACCTGCCCAGAACCGATCTGCTGATCGATCCCTGGGGCACCCGGCTGCGCCTGAAAAAAGATGATCAGCAAAATTTATTCTTGATCTGTGCCGGACCGGACCGGCTGTTTGCCACCGGCGACGACAGCAGAAGGAGCTTATGATGAAACTGGCCAACTACCTGAAAAAGGAAAATATTTATATCAGCGACAGCAGCAAAGACACCAGCCACTTCTATGGTGAGTGCTCCCAATTTTTAAAGGAAAAAGGCATCATCAGCGATCCCAGAAAAGTAAAACGTCTTTTCATCAAGCGTGAAAGCGTGCAGTCGACCGGCATCGGCAAGGGTGTGGCCACGCCGCATATTTTTTCCGATGAATTTTCCGACTTTTTCCTGGCCATGGCCGTGATTCGCAAAGGCATGGATTTCAAGACCCCGGATGGTCTGAACGTGCACGTGATCTTTCTGATCATGAGCGATGACCGCGACATCGGCCTGCATTTGAAAACCCTGGCCCATATCGCCCGTCTCACCAACAGCGGCGATATCGTTTCCAGCTTGAAGAACGCCGGTGACGCCGCTGAAGCTTATGACCTGATCCTGGAAAAAGAAAAGACCATTCTCCACTAAAGACCCAAGCCAAAACCTGCCCGCCAAAGCCCTGAACAGGATGGATGACGTCCGCGACGGGCAACCTAGCGGATTGTTTCAGGACAATTTCCGCTCAAGATGCTTCTCAATCCAAGGCTCAGTCCGACTCTTGCTTCGTTCACTTAGGCAATTCGGCAACAGATTCAAGCAGTCAGACGGGATACTTCCCCGAAACGAAATCGCTCAAGTATCGCACCTGAGCCTCGCGATCCGAGGAGATCCGCTTGACCAAGTCTCCGATGGAGAGGATGCCGACCAGCTGCTGGCCCTCCATGACCGGGAGGTGACGGATGCGCTGCTGGGTCATGATGGTCATGCACTCCTCGGCCGACTGGCTTGGATCGGCGCACACCAAGCGCGAGGTCATGACCTCCTCGACCCGTGTCGTCTTGGAGGTCCGATCTTTCAGGGCGATGCGCCGCAGGTAATCCCTTTCGGTGAAGATTCCGCATATCGATGAGCCGTCAGTGACCACGATCGCACCGACGTTCCTTTCCACCATCTTCTTAATGCACTCGAAAACAGTGGCCTTGCGGTCGATGGTGAGAACCTCGCGGACGAAGATGTCAGAAATCTGGGTCATGATGGTCTCCTGATGGTTAGGTAAACTTATAGGAAAATCAATTTTCCCATGTTTCCATTTTGCGGATAATTTTTGAAATGTCAATAATCGGCAGTGATTTTTTTAGGTAAACCATTGCAAGAAAGATTTTTTATCAAAAGCGGGTGCGTTTTTAAAATCCAGATAAGGAGTGGCCGAAAATTCAGTGGTTTGCTCAAAATATGAATGCTCCGCCGCCGAGGACAGGGCCATGAATATTCCGGAAGCGGTGACCACCAGAAAATAATGGGCTGTGTAATACATCCTTCCTTGCTTGCACCATTGCCCAGCCTGCTGTGTATCTTCAGGGAGATACCATGGATCGTCCGTTTTTTATAAAAACTTGGAATTTTATTTGATGTTTAAAAAGAAGTATTGTATTATTTCGTTTGGAAGTATTAGATTTTTCTGGCTTCTGAACCGTGTTTAGGAACCATGAAGGAAAACATAAGTGAAAAAGTTGCCATAAAATTCCATAAAGGATTGCAAATTCAGATATGCAAATGGAATCTTTTGTGCTTTTTAATCTGGTTTTTCTATTCCATCTCGGCTTTTGCATTGGACCCAAAAAAAGCTATTACACAATATAGTCATGATCTATGGCGTACAGAGAACGGGCTTCCCCAAAGTGCAGTTCAATCTATTCTTCAAACCCGGGACGGCTATATCTGGCTCGGCACTCAAGAAGGACTCGTCCGTTTCGATGGTGTGCGCTTCGTCGTGTTTGACAAAAGAAACACAAAAGAAATTCTCCATAATAATATTTTGACGCTTTTTGAAGATCGAAAAGGAAATCTCTGGTTTGGTACCGCTGGTGGGGGGCTAAACTGTTTGAAAAATGGGAAATTTTCCGTCCATACAACAAAAGAGGGACTATCCAACAATTTTGTCATATCAATTTATGAGGATCGGCAGGGAAGTCTGTGGATTGGAACAGAAGGGGGAGGGCTGAACAGTTTTAAAGACGGAAAATTTATCGTTTATACAACTAAAGAGGGCTTGTCCAATGATTTTGTTTTGTGGACAAGTGAGGACCGGGGGGGAAACCTCTGGATTGGTACGAGGGAAGGATTAAATAAATTCAAAGAAGGGAAATTTACTGTTTATACCACAAAACAGGGATTGTCCAACAACAGGGTTTTAGTTATTTCTGAAGACCGGGAAGGTAACCTTTGGATTGGCACAAGAGGTGGGGGGCTAAATAAATTATCATTCCAAAATGGGATTGGAAAATTTACTGTTTATGATACAAAAAATGGATTATCCAGCGATATTGTTTATTCAATCGTTGAAGATAGAGAAGGCAATCTCTGGATCGGTACAGAAGGTGGCGGGCTAAACCGTTTGACCGATGGAAAATTTTCTTCATTTACAACGACAGATGGGTTATCTAACGATGTTGTATTATCAATCTATGAAGACCAGGAAGGAAGTCTTTGGATTGGCACGTATGGTGGTGGGCTGGACCGATTGAAAGATGGTAAGTTTACTGTCTATACAACCAAAGAGGGATTATCTAACGATGTTGTCTGGTCAATTTTTGAGGATAGCAAAGGTAACGTCTGGATTGGTACATATGGTGGAGGATTAAATCGATTCTCCGCCTCGGCTGGAAAGGATGGAAAATTTATTCATTACACCACCCGGCAAGGATTGTCTAATGATGTTGTATCATCAATCTATGAAGATCGGGCGGGTAATCTCTGGATTGGCACCTTCGGGGGAGGAGTGAATCGATTGACAGGTGGGAAATTTACTGCCTATAATACCAGTAATGGATTGTCTAATGATGTTGTTTCATCAATCTTTGAAGACCGACAAGGAAACCTCTGGATTGGCACATACGGTGGTGGGTTAAACCGATTTCCCATCTCAGGTGAGAAAGACAAAAAATTTACCAGCTATTCAACCAGGGATGGACTCTCAAACGATGTTGTAATACCAATCTGCGAAGATAAGGAAGGAAATTTATGGATCGGTACAAGGGGTGGCGGGTTGAACCGTTTATCCGCCGCAGGGGATTTTACTGTTTATACCACAACAGATGGACTGTCGAATGATTTCGTAATGTCAATCTATGAGGATGGGGAAGGGAACCTTTGGATCGGCACTTATGGCGGGGGGCTTAATCGATTCAAGGATGGAAAATTTACCACATATGATACGCAAGAAGGTTTTTTCGATGATACCGTATACCAGATTCTTGAAGATGGAAACGGTAACTTTTGGATGAGCTGTAACAAAGGGATTTTCCGGGTCAATAAAAAGGATCTTAACGAATTTGCCGAGGGGAAAATCAAATCGATTACCTACAGTGCTTACGATAAAGCAGATGGCATGAAGAGTAGTGAATGCAATGGTGGCGCACAACCTGCGGGATGGAAAACTCGAGACGGAAGGCTTTGGTTTCCCACTGTGAAGGGGGTGGTTATCATTGATCCGAATCACATTAATATAAACAAAGTACCACCGCCAATTTTTGTTGAACAAGTTGTAGCCGACAATCAGCCTTTTGAGTTAGTAGGTTCAAAAACTAAGGACAGCAGCGTATTCCCACCAGGGATAAAACGTTTAGAATTCCAGTATACTGCATTAAGTCTCATGGTCCCGGAGAAAGTACAATTCAAGTACCAGCTAGAAGGATTCGATAAAGAATGGGTGGAAGCAGGGACTCGACGAGTAGCATATTATACAAATATTCCCCCCGGGCATTACCGGTTCCGTGTAATCGCCTGTAATAATGATGGGATATGGAATAATGAAGGCGCATCCTTTCAGTTCTATTTAAATCCCTATTTTTACCAAACATATCCATTTTACGGGTTGCTTGCTTTTGCCTTTATATTGGTGGGCATGGGATTGTATGCGATTCGTGTAAGGCAAATTCGAGCACGACAACGCGTGTTGGAAATACTGGTAGATCAACGGACAAATCGTCTGCTAGAAACAACTCAAAAGTTAGAAGTCGCCAATAACCAACTAGGAGAACGTACACAACAATTAGAATTATCAAATCAAAAATTAGAGCAGCTTTCTCTTCTGGACGGATTGACAGGAATTGCTAACCGTCGCTATTGTGATGAAGCCCTGCAACGGGAATGGCAGCGTGCTATTCGAGAAAACGGAGCCTTATCGTTTATCATGGCAGATATCGATTTTTTCAAACCTTATAATGATACCTATGGTCATTTAAAAGGCGACGAGTGTCTGAAACAAGTCGCTAAAATGTTAAATGAAGTGATGAAGCGCCCCGGTGATTTGTTAACCCGCTACGGTGGTGATGAGTTCGCTATCATCCTGCCGAAAACAGATTTTGAAGGAGCCGTCGTAGTTGCTGAAAGGTTACGGGCCCAAATCGAGGGTTTGGAAATTTCTCATACGGGTTCTCTAATCGCTGATCATGTTACTATCAGCCTGGGGGTAGCCACAATTTGGCCTGCGCTCGAAGCCGCACCGGAAGCCTTAATTCAAGCAGCCGATCAGGCATTGTATCGAGCAAAACAAGGGGGTCGCAATCAAGTAAAGGAAATTGACTTATAGGAAAATCAATTTCCCCCATGCTCCCATTTCAAGAACATATCGAAAAAAACCTGCCCGGCAAAGCCCTGAACAGGCCTGTTGACGGATAGGGCCGGCTGTACTATAATTCAGTCGATGGAAGCGATCAAAAATAAAATCCTGCTGGTCAGGCATGGAACCACGGAATACAACGAAAGCGACCGCCTGCAGGGCCGCATCGATAACCCCCTGAACGGCAAGGGCCGCGGCGAAGTCGAACGTCTGGCCGCCAGGCTGAAAAACGAGCCCATCGACGCGATTTTTTCTTCACCCCTGAAGCGGGCCTTGGAAACTGCAGCCATCATCAACCGCGGCCATGACCGGCCGCTGACCTTGGTCTCTGAATTCAGCGAGATCGATCTTGGCGATTGGGAAGGGTTGATCTACAGCCGGGTGCGCGAACAATTTCCAGATATTCACCAGCGCTGGATCAGCGATGCTGATTTCCCGGTCCCGGGCGGCGAGAGCTTCAGCGCCGTCTGCGCTCGCACCCTGACCGGGCTTGAAAAAATTTTGCAGAACGGACAACAGAATATCCTCATCACCGGCCACGCCTCGGTCAACCGCGCCATCCTGGGCAACCTGCTGCAGCTTAGCCCGGCCCAGGCCCGATTGTTCAGAACCGGCAACGCCGCCCTGTCGCAACTGCTGCTCATGGAAAATTCCCGGCGTCGCTGGACGCTGGTGGATTTCTGGAACTGCACATCCCATTTGGAAGCCGCCATATGAGATCCCTGCAGAAAAAGATCAAAAACGAAATTTACGCGCTTTTAAAAGACAAATATGATTTCAAACAAACGGAACTGAGTTTTTCCCAGCCGGCAGAGCGGAAATTCGGAGACCTTTCGACCACGCTGGCTTTTGCCCTGGCCAAGAAAACCAAAAGCAAACCTTTCCTTGTTGCCGAAGACATGGCCGCGAGATTGACGGGCCAACTGGAAGCGGTGGAAGATATCCGGGTTGCCGCCGGGGGTTTCCTTAATTTTTATCTGCGCCATGATAATTTTCTCAAGTATCAGTGGCAGAACCTGGAAAAACCACTGCCGGCCAAGGGCGAAAAGGTTATTGTCGAGCATACGAGCATCAACCCGAACAAATCAGCCCATATAGGCCATCTACGCAATTCATGCCTGGGGGATATCCTGGCCCGGAGCTGCCGTTTCCTGGGTTATGAGGTCGAGGTCCAGAACTACATCGATGATACCGGGATCCAGATCGCCGATGTGGTATGGGGGCTGCTTCATTACCAGAAAAAAAGTCTTGACGAGATAAAAAAAATCTCGAACCTGGCCGCCTATCTTTGGGACCTGTACGCCGAGGTCAACCAGCTGTTCGCCGCCAACGACGATCTGGCCCGGCAGCGCCGCGACGTCCACAAAAAAATCGAGGAAAAGATCGATCCCGAATACGAGTCCTGCCGCTATATCGCCGAAGAGGTCCTGCTGGATCACATCCACACCATGGAGCAGATCGGCATTCACTACGACCTGCTGGCCAGGGAAAGCGACGTTATCGCCCTGGATTTTTTCAAGGCGGCCGCGGCCGAAATGACGAACCGCAACGTGATGACCCGCTCCGCCGACCCGGCAAAAAAGGACTGCCTGGTCATCCATTACGACCGGGAAAACATTGAAAAGATCATCGTCCGCTCCAACGACACCATCACCTATGTGGGCAAGGACATCGCCTACAACCTGTGGAAATTCAATCTGCTGCCCCGGGATTTTTACTACCGGCTCTTTCATACCTATGCCGACGGCCATGCCATTTACATGACCCAGTCCGAACCTGCACCGCCAACGCCTCCCTTCGGCCGGGGTCACAAGGTATATAATGTCATTGACGTCCGCCAATCCTACCTGCAGAACCTGATCGCCCAAGTCCTGGCCCAGCTGGGTCACTCCGGGCCCAGTGCTAATTTCATCCATTTCTCCTATGAAATGGTGGCCTTGACCCCGGCCTGCGTCCGGGAAATGAACTTGAAACTGGAAGCCGGGGAAGAGAACAAGCCCTACATTGAAGTTTCCGGGCGCAAGGGCCGGGCGGTTAAAGCCGACGAGTTGATCGCCAAACTTGTAGAAAAGTCTCTATGCGAGATCCAGGTGCGGAACCCTGCCCTGGCCGAAGCGGAAGCTTTGCCTCTGGCCCGGACCATCGCCGTGGCCGCCCTGCGTTATTTCATGGTCAAATTCAATCTGAATACCGTAATCGCCTTCGATTTCAAAGAAGCCCTTAACTTTGAGGGTGACAGCGGCCCCTATTTGCAATACACCATGGTCAGGCTGAACAGCATTTTGAAAAAAAGCTCCGGCGCCGACCTCAGAGCGGCAAGCGTTCCCGGCAGCCTGCAATGCCTCGAAGCCAGGGAAAAGGAGCTGTACTGGGAGATGATCCTCAACCTGTCGCTGCTGGAACTTGCCGTGGAATTCGCCTTGCAAAACCATGAACTTTCTTCCCTGGCGGCGTACGCCTACGGGCTGTGCCAGAAATTCAATCACTACTACCATCTTTTTCCGGTACTGGCCGAGAAAGATGCGGACATCCGGAATTTGCGCTTGAGCCTGATGCTGATATTTAAAAACAAGGTCGAAAAACTTCTCACTGTCATGGGGATAGCCATTCCCGACAGAATGTAAGGAGGCGTGATGATCCAAGTCGAAAATGTTTCCAAGAGATTCGCTGACGTGCAGGCGGTCAAGGATATTTCCTTCCAGGTCGAAAAGGGGAAGATCTGGGGTTTTCTCGGTCCCAACGGTGCCGGAAAAACCACCACCATGCGCATCCTGACCGGCTATCTGCCGCCCAACGAAGGGCGGGCATTGATCAACGGCATCGACGTAAGCACCGACCTCAAATCGATCAAAAAGATAGTGGGCTATCTCCCGGAAGTGGTCCCGGTTTACAGCGATTTGACCGTCAAGGAATTTTTGCGTTTTGTGGCCGAACTGTACGGCATTGAAAGGAAAAAAATACGCTTCGCCATCGATCGCGTCGTCGAAAAGACCAATCTGCAGGACGTCTACGGCCGACTGATCAAAAACATCTCCCGCGGCTATCGCCAGCGCCTGGGCATCGCCCAGGCCATTATCCACGAACCCGAAGTGCTCATCCTGGACGAACCGACCATCGGACTGGATCCGGCCCAGATCATCGAGATCCGCGAAATGATCCGTTCTTTCAAAGACAGCGCCACCGTTATCCTTTCATCGCACAGCCTGGCCGAAATCACCCAGGTCTGCGACGGAGCCGTGATCATCAAGGAAGGCCGGCTGATGGCCACGCCGACCCGCGACGAATGGGGGAAAAACCTGGAGATCGTCACGACCGGCATGGCGGGCGACACCGATTGGAGCGATCTCAAACAGGCATTCCCCGTCATCAGCGAGGTCAGGGCCGAAGGCCAGGTCCTGAAACTCGAATTCAGCGAGACCTTGAACGATTTCAACAAGATCATCAAATACCTGATCGAAAAAGACATCCGCATTAAAGAGATCAAGGCCGGACTGGAAGCCCTGTACATGAAGATCATTCTGGCTGAAGAAGGGAGGGGGTCATGAAAAATATCTGGACCATCACCAAGAAAGAATTGAAATCCTTTCTTTATTCACCCATTGCCTATATCCTGACCTCTTTCTTCCTGCTGGTCAGCGGCTTTTTCTTTTACAATATCCTGGCCTGGGCCAACGACCAGACCATGAGGATGATGCAATCCGGCTACGGCATGAACCGCATCAACATCAACCAGATGCTTTTCGAACCGTTTTTCAACAACATGACCATCATCCTGATGTTTCTGCTGCCCATGCTGACCATGAGACTGTTCGCCGACGAAAAAAAAATGCGCACCGAAGAGCTGCTGCTGACCTCACCGCTGCGGCTCTCAGCCATCATTATCGGCAAATACCTGGCCGCATTGATCATTTATACCATCATCCTGCTGCTGACCGCCACTTACGCCATCTTCGTCTTTATCTACGGCAACCCGGAATTGGCCCCGCTGTTGACCGCTTACCTGGGCCTGTTCCTCTTGGGGGCCGTCTTCATCGCCATTGGGCTTTTCGCCTCGGCATTGACCGAGAACCAGGTCATTGCCGCGGTCATCTCGTTTTCTTCCATCCTCCTGATCTGGGTCATTTCCTGGGTTGGCGAAAGCGGCCCGGGGGCCTGGCGCGGCATCCTGACCTACCTGTCTTTCTTTTCCCATTTCAAGAACATGGTCAGCGGGGTCATAGACACCCAGGACATCGTTTATTACCTGACTTTCATTTTCCTTGGCTTGTACCTGACGCGCTCTGTATTTGAATTCAGGAAGTGGAGGTAACCGTGAAAAAAATCCTACGCTTTGGCAATTATCTTTTTCTATTGCTCCTCCTGACCGGACTGACCCTGTGGATCAGCTTTGGACTGGCATCTTGGCAAGGAAAAACCGGGCTGGCGCTGCTGCTCCTGGGCCTGGCCGGCTTGACCGCATATTTCATCAGCAATATCTCGCAATTCAGGACAAAAAATTCGCGCCTGAATTTTATCTTCGCGTCCAACCTGGCTGTGGTGGTCCTGTTGATCGTGGCCATTGCCGCCGCGGTCAATTATCTGGGGGTAAAAATCCACCAGCGCTTCGATTTTACCGCCGCCAAGACCCATTCCTTGTCCGACCAATCGGTCCAGGTAATCAAGAACCTGAAAAAGGATATGGTCATCAAGGCCTTTTTCAGCAAAAGCCAGGGCAATTTGGAGGGATTCAATTCCCTGTTGGAGCTCTACCGGTTTTACAGCGACAAGATCAAAGCCTCGGTTATCGACCCCTTCTTACAGCCCGAAATGGTAAAACAATATGAGATCAAAACCGATGGTACCATGGTGTTCGAATACGGGGGCAAAAGCACGCGCAGTGAGGAAGTATCGGAAGAAGCCATCACCAACGCCATTATCAGCTTGTCGCGCCAGGGGGAAAAAACGATATATTTCACTCAGGGGCACGGGGAGCCCGACAGCGATGACAGCAGCGAAAACGGATATTCTGAAGCCAAGACCGGCCTGGAAAAGCTGTCCTTCAAAGTGAAAAAAATTGTACTATTCCAGGAAGCGGCCGTGCCCAAGGACGCGGCGGCCGTGATCGTGGCCGGGCCGCAAAAGCCGTTCTTTGAAAAAGAGATATTCCTGCTGGCAAATTATCTCGAAAAAGAGCAGGGACGTCTGCTGCTGCTGGTCAATCCTTTTGAAGGCGCCGAATTTAAACCGCTGCTGAAAAAATTCGGCCTGGCCCTTGAAGATAACGTGGCAGTCGAGATCGATCCCCTTTCCCGGCTAATGGGCGGAAATTATTTCATGCCTGTGGTGGCCAAGTATCCGGAACACGCCATCACCAAGAACTTTGGATACGCCACCATGTTCCCTTTGTGCCGCGGCCTGGCCAAAATCACCCCGGCTCCGGCCGGCAGCACATTGACCTTCCTTGCTTCCACCAGCGCCAACTCCTGGGGCGAGACCCAGTATGAAACCGAAGTTAAAACCGAACAAATTACAAAAAACCCGGAAGACAAGAGCGGCCCGCTGGATATCGCCGCCGCCATCGAAGCCGGCAGCAATGAAAAGAAAGTTCGTGTCGTGGTCTGCGGCGATTCCGATTTCGCCCAGAACAAATATTATATTTTCCAGGCCAACAGCAATTTTTTCAACAACGCCGTCTCCTGGCTGGCCGAAGAAAAGGACCTGATCGCCATCGCCCCCAAGATCACCTCTCCCAGAACCGTCAACCTGACGCAGAGCAGCGGCCGGCTGGTCTTTTTTTACACGCTGATCATCCTGCCCCTGCTGGTGTTCATTGCCGGCATCGGCATCTGGCTGTACCGGAGGAAACTATGAACTGGAAAAAAATTATCGCCCTGCTGCTTTTCCTGCTGGTTCTGATCAGCGCTATCGTTTTGGTCGATCAGCATGAAAAACGCAAAATGGCTGTGGAAGGGATTCTGCTTGATTTTCCCGCCGCGGCCGTCGAAAAAATCGAATTACTGCAAACAGACAAAAGATTCGTCTTTGCGCTGCAGGATGGCATTTGGCGTCTGACCGAGCCTTTGAAGGCCAAAGCCGATAAGGTCGCGCTGGAAAGCATTTTGGATAATTTCTGCCCATTGAAATACGATCGGTTGGTGGCAGAGGCTGGCGGCGACTTGAAAAATTTCGGTTTAAACAAACCCGAGATCGAATTGAGATTGTTTGCCAAGGACAAAACCCGCCCGGCGCATACCATTCTGCTGGGAATGAAAAACAACCTTGATTCCTCTTCCTACGCCAAATTGGTCGCGGGCGCCAAAGTGGTCTCCATCGCTTCCTACAAGCGCAACAATCTGGAAAAAGACCTGTTCGCTTTCCGTGACAAGAGATTTTCGGAATTCGATAACCTGGCCGTTACCAACATGACCTGGCAATATGAAAACAACGGCTTCGATTTTTATAAAAAAAACGACCAGTGGTTCATGGACAAACCCATTTTTTCCCTTGCCCAGGAAACCAAGGTCAGCGAGATCCTGTCCGCGGCATCCATGCTGGAAGCCAAGTCGTTTGCCGCAGCTGTCAGCGCCGCTTCCCGCCGTGAATTCGGCTTGGAAACACCCTTGCTCACAGTGGAATTCAGGTCCGTGACCGGTTCCAAAAAAATTGTGGTTGCCAAACAGGGAGAGCGGTATTACGCCCTGGCTAACGATTTTAACGAAATTTGTGAAATTGAAAAGGATTTTCTGGAAAAATTCAGCAGCGATGCTTCTTCTTTCCGCGAAAAGAAGGTTGCCCTGTTTTACTCTTTTGATATCCGGGAACTTAAATTCCAACACGGCACATTCAGTTTTGAAATCCGCAAAGGGGCTGACAATGGCTGGCAGTTCATCAAGCCGTCTGCCGGAAAAAAGCTGAACGAAGAAAAAATCAGCCTATTGCTCACTGCTTTGGCCGATTGCGAAGCCAGGGAATTTGTCGACAATCCCAAGACATTGCCTGAATTTGCCACCCGCATCGCCATGAAAGCGGAAAATTCGGCAAATCCCGGACATTTCAACAGCATCATCATGGAATTCGGCGCCGCCGATGGGGAAACGGTAATGGCCCGCAATCCCGCCCTGCCCTATTGGTTCAAAGTAGGCAAGGAAATACTCCAAAAACTGCCGCAAAAAATGGAAGACATCACCGAGGAAACCCAAAATGCACAAGTCATCGCCAAGTGACGTTTCGTAGAAAAAATTCAAAAAGTTGATTTTTTAAAAAGTTGTATTATAATAAGTGCATCTCTCTCTCATTACCTATCTCTCCGTCAGGAGGGAAGATGGAAAGGGTTTAAAATCAGATTGCCACTCCGCTTTCAGAAAAAACACGGAATATGCGTCCAGGACTGCAACTTTCTCTGTGCCATACGCATCTTTAATAATAGTCATGAATGACCTGATTGCCAAGCTCAAGGACGGAAATGAGGCCGCGTTCAAAGAAGTGATGGCTATGTACAAAAAACCGATATACAATTACCTTAGCCTGCTGCTGGGCAACCGCCAGATCGCCGAGGAATTGACCCAGGACACATTTGTCAAGGTTTATTTCAAAGCCCATACTTTAAAAACCGATCACCCGCAGGCCTGCAAAGCCTGGATCTATTCCATTGCCACCAACCTGGCCCGCAGCGAATTCCGTAAAAACCGGCTGAAAAAAATATTTTCCCTTTCTGAAGTGAATGAGCGCCAGGTTTCCTACACCCCCCACTTCGAGGGGAAACTGCTTTTTGAGCAACTGCTGGCCCTTGTTCCCGAAAAATGGCGCGTGCCGCTGATCATGAAGGAAATAAATAATTTTTCCTTTGAAGAGATCTCGCTTATGCTGAACAAACCCATCGGCACCGTCAAGTCTCTGGTTTTTCGGGGCAAGGCAAATTTAAAAAAACAATACCTGGATCCAAAAGGAGCGCCACATGTCTGATTGGCAGGAAATTTTAAGGCAAGGCGATGACCGAGCCGAACCCGGTCCCGATTTTGAGGAAAGGGTTTTTAGCAAAATTAAAAAAAAGAAAAAACAAAGGAAAATCGGTTTCACGATCATGGCCGTTGTCGGCCTCTTTATGCTGCTATCGCTTTTTCAACTATTCCGCCCGACACCCCATACAGCTGTGATTCCCGGCCTTGAGACGGACAAGGAGGAAATCCCCTTACATGAAGATCTGTTTTTTTCGGCCTCAGACAACCGTACCCGCTATACTCTAGAACCGGTTTCCTATCAAAAAAAAACCGGCAATCAGGATGCGGTACTCAACCAAATTTAGGAGGAAATCATGAAAAAAGCGATCTTTATCCTGCTGTTGCTCTGGATCGCCCATAGCGCCCAGGCAACGGAAAAAATCGAAAATATTGAGAAGGAAATCAAAACCGTTCTTGACAGAGTAGCGCCGTCACTGGTGAAAGTAGTTGCCGAAAATGCCAGAAAATACGTGGCCACCGGCATTGCCCTGGAAAGAGGACTGGTCATCACCACTTCGCTGATCACCCGCCATCCCTTTGAAAGGATCTCTGTGGAAACCATCAAAGGCGAAACGATCGTTGCCAAGATCATTGGCCGTGACATCCGTTCCGGCTTGGCGCTGCTGCGCCTCGAAAAAAAGGGACCGCAGCCACTACCGCAAGCCGCAAAGACCGCGGTAGGAGACTGGGTGGCTTTGATCGGTTTATTTTACGACCGTTTTCCGGCCATAACCCAGGGCATCATCAGCAGCCGCACGGAAAGCGAATTGATCTTGAACGCGCCGGTCGCTCCCGGTTCGGCAGGAGGCGCGGTGGTCAACAAAAAAGGCGAACTATTGGCTGTCATCCGCGGCAGCGTTGGTTTTTCTTCGGCTCCCGACTACACCTTCAAGGACCAGTCGGCGGTCATCGTGGTCAGCGGCAGAAAAAACGAAAGCGGCAATCTCTGCTACGCCATTTCCATTGAACAAGTCAACCGCATTGTAGAGAAATTGAAGACATCGGGGAAAATCATTCCGGGCTGGCTGGGTGTCAATTTCAGCAGTGACTCGAACCAGATCCAGGAAGTGCTGACAGATTCGCCGGCGGCCAAGGCCGGGATCAGCAAGGGTGACCGCATAGTGGAAATTTCCGGAAAGCCGATCGCCCGGTTTCGCGATATCGCTACTGCTCTCCAATTCAGCCTGGCCGGCGATAAAATCAAAATAGCGGTCACCCGGGCGGGAAAAGCAATGCGCTTTGACATCGAACTGGGTGAGCGCCAAGCCGTCGCTTTCCCGCCTTTTCCGGTGGATTTCCCTTACGCGCCGGAACCGCCCCAAAGCCCCTTCCTAAACTTGGCCGAACAGCTGGCCGATATATCAGAACTGCCCGGCCTGGAAATGACTTTTCCCAGGGTGAAAAACTATGTCATCGAGTTCGGTGGCGCCAGGCAGCTGGGGGTCGATGTCATGGAAATGACCGAAGAACTCAGCCAAAAATTCCTGATCAAAGAAGGCTATGGCCTTTTGATCTCCAGAGTCAATGAATCATCGGCAGCGAAAAAGGCAGGCCTGCGGACCGGAGATATCATGGTCCGGGCCAACAGCAATGCCATCCGCAGCACGGCCGATCTCAGAAATATCCTGAATGCCCTGAAAGAAAAGGAAGCGGTCTTGCTGGAACTGTACCGTGACGGGCAACTAAAAAAATTCTCGCTAGTTCCGGATAAAAATGAAAAACTCGTATGGAACCTTGAGCAATTCTCCCGAAATATGGAAAATCTGAAAAAGAGCATCAGCGATGAGGCCCAAGCGATCTACAAGGATGAAATAAGAAAACTGAAGAAATCCAGGGAAAAAGAATTGCTGGAATTGCAGAAACAAAAAGAACTTTCCTTGCTCAAGATCAGTAAAGAAAGGAGAAAGCTGGAAATGGAGCTGAAAAAGCTTCAGGCCGAAAAAAACAACCTGGGAGTTGAGATCAGAAAAGAATACAATGAGCGCTTGAAAAAAATTCAGGAAGAAATAAAGAAACTGCAGGAAAAAATTGAAAGCGAATTGGAGAAAAAAAACGGTTGAGCGAAAAAGCCGCGTTTAACGCAAAAGTGATTCCGCCAAGCGGATGGCCGCCAGCATGCTGGCGGGATCCGCAATCCCCTGGCCGGCAATGTCGTATGCGGTGCCATGTAGTGGAGAGGTGCGGACAAAAGGCAGCCCCAGGGTAAGTTGCACCCCATTCCCCGCCTGCAGCAGTTTGAAGGGGGTCAGTCCCTGATCGTGGGTCCAGGCGATCACTACCGCGTTTTTCATAGCCCGGGCCTTGGCAAATACCACGTCGGGAGGATAGATGCCCTCCACTTGCACTTGCTCCCGCAAATCGTTCATGGCCGGAACGATCGTTTCGATCTCCTCTTTTCCCAAATGACCGTTTTCACCGGCATGGGGATTCAAGCCGCTGAATAAATAAGTGAATTCCTGCTTGAAGAGTCGCCGCAGTTCTGAATCGACCTGACGAACAAAAGCCGAGATTTTCTCTTTTTTGATGCGGGCAAACACGTCGCCCAAGGCGATATGGTGGGTGAACAACGCCACTTTGAGCCCCGGCGACCAGAAAAACATGGCTGGAGCCCCATCCTTGGCGACCGTGGCCAAAAAATCGGTATGGCCGCGATAGGGCAAACCGCTGTCCAACCACTTTTTTTTATTGATCGGGGCCGTGACCAGTGCCTGCACCTCTCCCCGTAAAGCAAGATCAACCGCTGTTTTTACCCAGTAAAAAGAGACGTCAGCGCCTGCCGGACCATCTCCCGCCTCCAATAAAACGGTTTCCTCGGCTTTGATTTCGTCGATATTTTTTATGACACGAATGTTTAAAGCCGGGAAAAAGCGGCGCGCGCCGACCAGCAGCAATGAACAGCCGGGGGAATATTCAGCCAGACTTTTTACGATTACTTCGGGACCGACCCCCTGCGGATCGCCCAGGGTAATGGCGATGACCTTATTTTTTCTGATCGGATTCTTCGTGCTTGGGTTCAGCAAAGTCGGGGTTCTTATAAATATACTTGATCTGCGATTTAAAGACGATCAGGGTCCCACCATCCAATTTCTTGACCTTCAAACATTTTTCGTCATACCAGTCGAGCAGTCCCTTGAGGATCTCGCCGCTGACCAGTTCCAGGACCAACTGGTTGCGGTTGTTCATCTGCTTGATGTAATAGTAGGTCTCGGCGTGGGTTTTATAAGGCGGCGGGGGTTTTCTCTTATTTTCCCGGTTCGATCTCTGTTTTATCTCTCTAAGGTCCGGTTTTATAAGCTTTCTGATCATAAGATCTCCTTGACAGGGTTGGTTATATTATAAATTTATTTTTCCAAATGTCAATGCTGGCAGCAACTTCCCGTTGCGAATGAGGAAGGGGATCCATTGTCGGGGAAAAATGAGGATTCAGTCCTCTCGTTTGGCAAACCTGACAGTTTCGCCGTCGCCGATGCGGGCATTCTTCAGATAAACGAATGGTCCGATAGAACAGTTTTTACCGATGCGGGTGCCGGCGGCCAGGTAGGTACAGGGAAAAATAACCGTGTCGCGACCGATCTCCACGTCGTGCTCGATGGTCACAGTTTCCGGCTGCAGGATGGTCACCCCGCCCTCAAGCATCAGACGCAGTTGGGTACGGTCGTTGATTTTTTTTTGCGCAGCCTGCAGATCGCGGCGATCGTTGATGCCGATGGCGATATCGCAATCCTCGGCCAGGACTGCATCCACTTGCAATTTTTCCCGGTGCAAAATGGCGATGATATCGGTGAGATAATACTCTTTTTTGGCATTGTCGTTTCTGATCCCGGCCAAAAGGGGAAAGACGGCCCGCTTATCAAAAAGATAGATCGAGGCATTCACTTCGCGAATCTGCCGCTGCTCGGGACTGGCGTCCTTATCTTCCACGATGGCGCATACCCGTTGCTGGGCATCACGGATGATCCGTCCATAGGGAGGCGTTGGTAGCGGAAATACCGCGCTGATAAAGGTGCACTGCGCCCGGCTGCGGCGGTGGGCAGCGATGAGCTTCTGCAATTCGGGAGCGGTGATGAAAGGATTGTCCCCGACCAGCACCAAAAGGCCGCCGCTGTGCCCGGCCAGCAATTCAGACGCGCTCAGCAGGGCGTGGGCGGTACCCAGCTGTTCCTTTTGCATGGCATAGCATACATTGGATCCGATCACATTCTCGATCTCGGCGCGGTTGTCGCCGGTCACCACGATAATGTCCGCTTCGGCGATGCCGCACTCCAGCAGGCTGTCCAATAGATAGCGTATGATCTCCTTGCCGAGAATGGCATGCAGTACCTTGGATCGTTGCGATTTCATGCGCGTGGATTTGCCGGCGGCAAGTACCACGGCCTTGATTTTGTCAGCCATGTCCGCATTTTACGTGTTCTTCGACCCGAAGTCAACGGCGGAACCCGTGCTCCACAGCCTCGGTGAAAGGAAGCAATCCTTATGGCATAATATCTTCACCTCGTTGGTTATGGTCAAACACGCCATCGGTCACAAGGCAGTGAATGTGGGGATGCCAGATCAAGAGGTCGCCGAATGTCTGGGTTGCAGCGATAACGCCAGGACGAGAACGGTAGGGATCGTTGGCTGAAGCGGAGGCAGAGGGAGAGGAACCGGATCGCCTGTCTGCGTGCGTTCACGCACAGGCAGAAAGGCGGCATCGGGCATGGCAAGGAACACTTCATGCTCGATCGAATCCGCTACCAAAGCGTCGCGGGCTCGGAGATGTGGGTCCGCTGCGGGGTGTTGGCCATGAATCTGAAGACGGCGTTAGCAAAAATAGGATGAAAACGGGAAAGAAAAACCAGTGATCAGTATGAAGGGAAACTGATGATGCACAACTCTTGTCACCTAAATGAAGCAAAATCGTTTGTCAGCAGACCCTACTTATTCGAACACATCCCGATCAGCGGAACTCGGGCTGAAACACAAATTCATAATCATATAAGATGATGTCCTTTCCGTTGAGTTCGACGTAGGCCCCCTTCTGGTCGAATCCCTGAAACTGGCCGTCACTCCCGCCGCTGGCCAGCCAGAATGTATTATTTTGCGTGTCAACCTTATAGTGGAACTTGTACCCCCACGCATCCATGAGCTGTGCCTCCTCGATGAATGTCGGCACCAGGTCAGCCAATTTTGAGGGCGGCTTCATGTAATCCATGATATACACTTGTATGGCGACATTGGCAGCGCTGAGGTCGTTCAGAGTTTTCCTGTATTTTTCCACAAGGAGCAGATCCTGCGGGTCCTGATTCTCTATCTCTTCTCCTCCCTCGGTCTTTTCTTCCTCCTCGGAACCGATAGGCGGCTCTTTGCTGTCCTTTTCGGCAGTCAGTTCATCCAGCTCCATCAAGGCCAGGTTATACTGGACGGTCCCTTCGGTCTCTTGGATGATCCTCTCCAGCAGGGCCTTTCCCGCCGCCTTGTCTCCAAGTCTGATCAGCGCCCGGGCCTTAGTGAAGATTAGGGGATAACGCTCGGGATTATTCTCTAAAATCTTGTCCGCATAATAGAGGGCCCGGCCCCAATCGTCCACATCCGTGGCGAAGACACAGAGCTTGTCATATGCTTCATAGACCCGATATTCATCATCCGGATATTTATCCACATAACTTTCGAGCGCTTTTCCTGCCTCTTGATTGTCTTCCAACATGAGAAAGAGAGTGTGAATATTCCAGTGAGCTATCTGGACAGCCTCTGCATCCGGGGCCTTGAGCAAGATCTCCCGGACATGTTCCAAAATCTTATCGTAGTCCGGAGAGTCAAATCCCTCAATTTTAGACAAGTCCTGTATCTTTTTCACGAGATCTTGGGCGATTTTTTCCTGTTCGGCAAGGGGTGTTTCAGTCTTTGCAAAATACAGACTTTCCGGATCCTGTTTCATAATCTCGATACGCTCTTGGATCTTCCGTTCCTGTTCGGCCTTGTTTTTTGTGATCAATTCCGTCTGCCCCAGCAGGCAGGCGACGCAGATCAGGATGCCGATTGGGAGATAAAGTTGTGTTTTCCTGGCCATAACTCCTCCTAGATTTTTGTTGCGATCAAATAACACCATCGGATGGATAACTTCTTAGACACATGCATCACTCTCCTGCAGGTTAGACTCCTGCAATTATCTCCATGAATATCCTTGTAAATGTCTTTTCTTTAACTTCAAATATTGCGCTGTTCCCATATGTGCCGGCGTATTCTCCATGTGAGCCAGCACTTCCTTCTACATGCCTAAAACGGTATTTGCCGGATTGCAGTGCCAATATCTTGGTCTGTGCAGTACTTTTCTCTAGCTTTTTTTCAGAGAGAATTTCATTATGAGCACCCATAGTTTGCAGTGTCAGGCTCAAGGGTGAATGGCTAGCCGCTAAACTCAGTTCCGGATTTCTGTAACCCCAGGAGAATGTAAAAAGCTGAACCTCTCCCATCCCGGCTTGTGGAACCGTTAGTTGATTAATTTGTTCTCGTACATCCTCATTTTCGACAGCAATTTTTTTAAGATCGGCCACTGAATGTCTGGCCAAATAAAGCAAAGCTTGCTCTACACAAACATCATCCCAAAGATGTATATTCCTTTGCCAAGATTTCACTACATTATCCGGAGTGAGAGAGGAACCGGTTTTTCGCGCAAAAAACAAAGCACTCGCAACCAGCCATGAATCAGGACTTTCAATGAAGTCCTCTTCCTTTGTGCGGCTTTCTGCATTATCAAGAATAACCCGCAGGTAAAAGAATTTTTCTGGCGGTAAATCACCAGATGAAATATAAACTGACTTTAATGTGTCTGTTCTTAAAAGCAGGGCCTGGTAATACTGATTATAAGCGTCCAAAGCAGATTTCGATTCTGAACTATCAATGAGAACTTGCAGTAGTGAACGTTTTTTTTTGTCCAGTGTTTGATAAAAAGCATCAACAGGGATCTCTGCTTCATACACTTTGGGAATGGCTGCCAGGGCTGCTGCCGGTTTTCCAGCTTTTTCCAGCGCAAGAACTTGATCATAATACTTTGCATACAAGGGAGTCTGATCTGAATTTTCGGATTGATCTTGTGACTGTGGAGATTGACTGCTGCTGTAAAGACAAACTGATAAGATACAGGCAGTAAAAATGATGCTTAGCTTACAGAACCATTTTTTAGTACAAGAAAGCTTATTATCATTCATAATCCTATCCAGACTAAACAGTATAGGGAAATGGTTTTTTCTGAAATCCTCACTTTTTGATCCTCTTGTCCAGTTCCTCTATATTGAACTTATTCCACTTCTGTCCGGCCGGCCACAGCTCGATATCCTGCACGAACTTTTCCCCCGACTTGAGGGGAAATCTCACCCGGTATCCGGTCTTTTGCCACAAATCGGTGGACACGGTACCGGTCTGCTTGTAGCAGAGGATTGTATAGATGCCTTCGGGCAAACTACCAAGCTCAATTCCGGTAAACCCGTAATGTCCTTCCTCGTTTTGTCCTGCCTGGTTTTTTTTCGTTTTACTCTCCGTATCCAGATGCCGCCCATCCTCCCGGTTCAATGAAATACGAACGCCGCTGACGTATTCCAACCCTGTTTTTTTCATGACATAAACCCGGCCGGAAAGAAGTTCTTCGGATGAGGTGCTCCATGGTTTTACGGAGGGAGGCTTCTGCTCTCCGGGAATCACCCGAACTGCCTCTGCGGCCCTAGTCGATTTAGTCACCACCTTTTTATAAAAGTCGTCGTACCCTTGATACTCATAGAAACAAATAAACCAGCCGTATCCGGGCTTTTCCGCGTGGAAATCATTTCCCTCGAAATGTCCGATGTCTTCGGACTCATCCGAGATATCCCACCAGGAGGGGCAGTCTTCCCCTGTTTCAATATCGTATACCCCCCTCGTTGTTACAGTACCGACCTTATAGATCACCAGCCCGGGCCAGAATCGCCTTATCCACTGGGGGGGTGGAACAGGCGTATGAACATCGACCGGTGGGGTCTGTACCGAGTCCGGTTCGGGCGGCAATGCCGGCAATTTCTGCACCTGGGGCGCCGTTCCCGACCCTCCTACCTTCGTTCCCGTCTGCCCGCCGGTCCCGGTCGTGGGCGTGACGTCTTTCGGGTCTTTTTTGTCCTGGATCGTTTTCGGGTCCTCTGTCCCGGGTTTGTTCTGAGTGCCTCCAGGTGTGAACATCCCAGAGCCGCAGTCTATTTCCTTCAGGTGGTTCCAGCTGTAATCGTAACAGGCCCCCCCGGCTCGCAGGGTCGCCCCATAATCGCCTGCTTTCATTATACTGACGCGGGTGTCGAATCTGCGTATGTTGCCTTTGCCGCCGGTATTGTGGTTAAGCGTGACGACCGTCCAGCTCTTGTTGTCCTTGGTGTAGATTACCACGGGCCCGGCCCCGGTTCCCTCTCCCCGGTAGCCCTTTATTTCCGTATCGACACCAACCCAATCAGTCCCCCATGTTGGTCTTCCGGCCCCCTGCACTTTCAGAGTACCGTTCACAAAGCTAACGGGCCATACAACTGAGGTTCCCTCCCACCGGAAGTCAGAGGGATTGTCGTCCAGCATTTGTTTGGGCGGGATCCCCGCTACGGCCTCAATCCTGTTTTCACATGCTTTTGCTAAAGCCACGAACTGTCCCCTGCTGATGGGGTCAGTCTGCTGGGTCAGCCCCTCCACCGGCGGCCGGTGCATCTCCACAAGGTAGTTGCCCACCTGCGCGATGAGCTGCTTGTTGCATCCGGCTTTTTCTTCTACATAGAGTTGTTTGTTTCCGATAGGCAAATCAGTCTGATTAAATTGACCGGTCCCAAGCATGCCATGCTTCCATTTATAGTATCCGTCAGCTCTCTCATTCCAGACAGAGATGTTCAATTCGATCCTGTTCATTCGCTCGGAACCTTGCATAATCCATTGATGAACTTCACAGGCCTTGTTCATGTTGGCAAAGTCATCAAGATGCAATCCGCTAGGCAGCTCACCGGGCGTGAGTTGCAGCTCGCCATTGGCTCCATCACGTTTAGGCAGTCCATATTCACAGTCATATTCAGGACCTGTTCCTGTTGGCTCATCCGGCTTTTTATCTTGCGCTTGCTTCTTCTGTGTGTTTGTCTGAGTGCTGTCGGGTTCGTCGGGTTCCGTTACTTTTCCAATCTCAAGTTTATCCTTTTCTTCTTTCATATCTTGAGCTTTTAAGATAGCCTCATATTTATCTTTCGCCTCCTTATAAGCTTTATAAGCTGCTTGAACTGCAGGTGTATCTCCTTCGCCCTGGGCCATGAGCTTGGTTAACTTGTTGTAGGCACTGATATATTGCTGATAGGCCTCCTTGGTGTCTGCTTCGGGTTCAGGGCTCACACTATCTTCATCTATGATGACATCACCACCTAGATCGCCTTTAGGCTCTTGTAAGCCACCGGAGCCCGACAGCACCAAAACTGGTCGTTTATCAATTTCTTCAAACTCCCTGGATCGAAAGCCATATTGCGATTCAGATTTCCCTAAATAATTTTCTACCACTTTAATTGCCATGCCGTGATTGGGGACACCAGTCAGCCAAGCTTTAATCAACGAAGTAACGTCCACCTCAACCCATTTGTTTACTCCTGGTCCCGGATTAAAGTATACCACCGGATAGCGATCAACGCTGGGTTGGTTATCCCAGCTAATTTCACCATATGAAGCAGTTTTTTCGGTCTGCCCCGAATGGTAGGTGCCACTTCCTTCCTGCCATGGGCTCATAACCCGATAAACACCAATATCAACTGCATTGCCTCCTCCGGTATGGTTGTGATAAAGTTTTAGCGTTGCTTTTTTTACACTATTGGGGTCGATACCTGCCAGATCAAACTTAAGGAAGGCTCTCTTTTCTCCACCTGTAGGATTCCAACCTGCCCCGATGTTTTCGTATTTTCCCCAGTTGGATTTGTTCCAGTTTCGATAAGAATAGGCGTAAACATGGGAATCAGAGTTGGGCTCGATACGGACGATATCTCCATCCTGCCTGTCATCTATGTTATTTATTGTTCCGGGTTCATCATCAATTTCCCATCCGGCTTTCGCAGCTGTGTTATTATCAGGATCAAGAATGGATAAAGTATGATTGCAGTTGTTGTCCATAGTCGCTTGCATACCAGCATTCACTATTACCGGATTTATTACGCCATTAGTACATTCCATGCGCACGGTGCCCTCAAAAACTGACACAGTGGTCTTACTTGTATTCGGGTCATAGGCAGTCTCAAACGAGGTGCCTTCAATACTTGCTGCGCAATTACTGGTTACAATCTTATATCCCTGATGATCTCTCCCGTTGCCTTTAAAAAATAATTTGCCGAAAAAGTTAAAAATTCCCCCTTGTTTAATTTTCTGTTTTTGTTCCAGTCTAACTTTAGTATTGCTTTTAAGCATAACAAGGGGGGCGTCTGGGTAGCAGTTCAAAATAATTTTCACCATTACATCGTGAGTAGTCAGTACATCACCAAAATAAATAATATCCCCTTTTTTAAGTATCTTACCTGTGGTTTCGTTAAATATTTTTCCAGCCTTCGATCCCATAATGGACATGATATGTCCCGCTGCTCCAGGAGGAAGGTCATTAACATTATCCTTAACGACCTTGCCCGGTTTTGGTTCATCAAACTTCGCCGGTGTGCTAATAGCAGGATTGAGTTTACTTAGAATAGGCTGCCAGAGGTCATCAGGAAATGGCCGTGCTGCATCATAGGATTGTACCCACCCATCCTTAGCTCTATCCTCGCGAGGCGTGAAATCTGTGAGATCTCGCATATTAACTCCAACTATCATAATATACTGATTGTGAGTAACAACCTTCTCTCTCATTTCTAATGTCAGCACTCGCCCTTTAGTTCGCTTATAAATATCTGTCTTTATTTTGTTCCGTCCAGTACCTGTGACAGTAGATTCAATTTGATAGATTCCAAAATAATGCTTTTCCCTTTTCTCTTGGTTATCCGGATCAAATTCAACATCGATAAAGTTACCCGAAAGACCGATGCCCGAATGAGAACCGGGTTCATATCCAGCGCCAGGGCCAGGACTAGTACGATCGGGCATTTCTTGGTAATGCCTCTGATTGCTGGCTTCCGCCGCCTTTTTATATTTATCTGAAAAAGAATCCCGACCATCTTTAAAGATATAGGCCACAATATCTCTTAATTTAGCTGGAGAATGATTATTAGATTTCAGGAGTACATATAATACGCTATTCGTACCTATAGTACGATCATTAAAATTAGGTCCCCCCTTTATGGGCTGAATCCAAGTTTTACTATCTACTATTGTAAGGTTATTATTTGGATCCATTTCTCTGATCGCAGCCATGGCCCCAAAATTAGCCCCCCCTGTTATCCATGAATTCTCTAAACCCCTCAAGTTCTCAAACATATCCAATTTAGATAAGTACTCGGGATCTAAAGGCTTTTGAGCAATGGCAATGCTGCAAAAGAGTAGCATAGCTAAAAAGCTTGTACGAATAATTTTGGGAATAAACGTTTGCTTATTTCTGTATAACATTTTTACTCTGTTCATTTGATGCCCCTCCCTGTTAAGATTCGTATCAATTTTGACATTATAGGAAAATCAATTTTCCCTATGATGGGATTTTAAGGAACTTTTATTGAAATTGCAATAAACGATAGTACTTTTATTATTAGTAGTTTTGAGTAGACCCAATTCAACCATACGAACAATATTTTTGGATTGAGATGTTAATTCATGAAAATGAAACGGGCAGAACGCAGCCACTATGCCTTGTGCGCACAGCAAAAATGCAAAAAGTCTTTCAAGAAAAATCACCATACCTGCTTTTCTGTAGGTCAGATTCCTGCTTTTATTTCCATGAATATCCGCATAAAAGTCTTTTCTTCAACTTCAAATATTGCACTTTCTCCATAAGTACCGGCGTAAACTCCATTATGCGGATCAGCGCCAGCCAGCTCAACAGGCTCAATCCCAGCATCCGCTAAAGCCGCTTCAAATTTTTTTTACCGTGATGCCTTCTTTTAACGCCGCCGCTATCCAAGTCAGATTGTCCTGGCCCCTAGCCAGCATCCCGGTCATCATCTCCAATGCAAACTTACTTTCTGGTACGCTCAGCTGCTTTCCGGCTTGATTTACAATCCGGATTATTTCCCGCAAGTGACACTCCAGTAGGGCTGTGTTATAATTAAATATGGTCATCCGCGACTGCTTGTATATCCTGCTCCTCATTTTGTCTGTACCTTTCTGGCTGAAATACGTTTTGAAAAAATCCTACCGACGGCTGTTGAAAAACAGGCTGCGGCCGCAGCTGGATGCCTGCCCCGAGCGCTCCATCTGGATCCACGCCGTGTCCGTGGGAGAAGTGCGCAGTCTAAGGTCGCTGATCCAGCAGCTTGGCGAAAAGGGGCGTCGTATCGTCCTGTCGGTCACCACCCCGGCCGGACTGGAGTTCGCCCGCAGTGAGTACCCGACCATCGCGGTCATCCATGCGCCCCTGGATTTTTCCTTCGTAGTCCGGCGCTTCATCCGACGTATCAATCCCCGCCTGGTCATTTTCAACGAACTGGAGCTCTGGCCCAATTGGATCACACTGCTGCACCGCAAGCGCATTCCCATGATGCTGATCAATGGCCGGATCTCGGAGGCAGCGTTCGCCCGCTACCGGTTTTTCAACTTTATTTTGCAGCCTTTTTTCCGGCGCATCGACTGTTTCCTGGTACAAAATACCATTTACAAGAAGCGATTTCTACAATTGAAGATCCCGGCGGAAAAAATCATGGTCTGCGGAAACATCAAGGCGGATGAGGCTGATTTGAGCCGACAGAAAATGCCCACCCCCGGGGAAGTCCGCAGCCATTTGCGTTTGCAAGCGATAACGAAAAAAATCGTTGTTCTGGCCAGCAGCCACAGCGACTGCGAAAAGATCCTCATCCCGGCCATCAAGCCCTTAAGCGCATCCTACTTTTTCATTATCGTCCCCCGCCATGTGCAGCGCACCCCGGCCATTGCCGGACAAATACGGCGCCTGGGGCTGAAATGCGCGGTATTCAGCCAACCGCAAAGCATGGATCCAGAAACCCAAGTCCTGATTTACGACCGTATGGGATACCTGTTCCCCATCATGAGCATCAGCGATATCGTGTTTATGGGTGGGACCTTTGACCCGAAAATAGGCGGCCACAACCTCTATGAACCGGCCGCCATGGGTAAAACCATCCTGGGCGGACCGTGTTACAACAATTTTCCCGACATCGGCAGCGAACTGGAGGAAAGCGGGGTGTATCAGCGGGTGAACAACAGCAGTGAATTGCTGGAATTTCTGAAAAATTTCCCGGATAAAAACATGAAGCCTATCAATGATAGAGCTTTGAACGCTATTTTAAAGAGAAAAGGATCCATTTCATGCAGTTTAAAGCAAATTCAGCGTTTTCTCGACTGATCTGGCCGTTCTTGAACCTGGCGTCACTGGTTTTCAAGAGTATTTCCTTTCTTAATATAAAAATCAGAGCGTTGCGGCAAAAAGAATTCCCG
>JAHIKI010000105.1 GCA_018897435.1 Acidobacteriota bacterium
ATTGCTGGATGCAACCGCGTAAAAGAGGCTGAGACGCAGCGAGATTACAGATTTCCTCGGACAGGACGTCCATCAACTCAGCTTGAGTATCAGGGCGACCGTTGGCCAAGGCGCTCTTAAGGTGATTCCACACTCCTTCGTAAGCGTCAAATCAAGTACATCTTGACGGCGAGGTAATTTTGGGGTGATTAACTGGCCAAATCGTCAGGAATTTCAAAATTGGTTTTGGGATTCAGTGAGTTTATTTCGATCGCCAAGCCGCTCATTGGTAATAGATTGAAGATATCTTCCGCCGTTTTGGCAAGAGGGTATTTTTTAAACAGATAGAGAAAGTAGCGGTACGGATCCAAGCCATTGGCCTTGGCCGTCTCGATCAGGCTGTAAAATGCCGCACTGGCCTGAGCTCCTTCCGGGGATTGTGAGAACAGCCAGTTTTTTCTGCCTACCACAAACGGCCGGATAGCGTTTTCCAGGATATTGTTGTCCAGTAAAAGCATCCCATCGTCCAGGTATTTCACCAGCCGTGGCCACTGCCCAATCGCATAGCTGAAGGCTTTTCCCAGCAGACTGCCGGGTGGTACCTTCGGAGCGTTCGTCTGCAACCACTCTGCAAAAACATCCAAAATGGGCTTCGCTTTTTCCTGGCGCAATTGATATGTCTGCTCTTCATCAAACCCGCGGTTCTTGGCCTCACGATCGATGAGATACAAATCCTGGATCATCTTCAATGCCTGATTGGCCTTACCCTCGCCCTTGAACTTCTCTCCAGCGGCCTGGATCACTTCATAAAATTTCCGCCGGGTATGCGCCCAGCAACCCACGTGGATCATCTCTTTCTCATCGTCAATAAAATCATAACCTTTGTACCCATCGGTCTGCACATATCCCTGATATCCGGCCAAGAACTGGCGGGCGACTTCACCGCTGCGACTGGGAGCGTATTGGTAATACAGTGCTGGAGGTCCGCTACCGCCTCCCCGAAAAGCCCATATATAGGACTTGCTCTGGGGCGATCTATCTGGTTCGTCCAACACTTGCACTGTGGTCTCATCCACATTCACTACCGGTGACGCCAGCACTTCCAACCGCAGCATCTCCAGCAGCGGCTTCAACCGTTCCGCTGTTTTCAACGCCCAGTTGCACATGGTGGCCCGGGGGAGATCTATTCCATATCGTTTGAACTGCTGCTCCTGGCGATAAAAAGGCAGGGCATCGCAAAACTTGCCGATCATGACGTGGGCGAGCAGGCTGGGGCTGGCGAAGCTCTTGGGGATCATCTGCACCGCAACCGCGGCGATCTTTACCGCTTTATCCTCGCTTTCCACGCCTTCGCAGGACTTGCAGGCATATTTGGGGCGGATATGTCTTTCTACCCATAACCGCGCCGGCTCGATCTGCAACTGCTCGGCGGTCTCTTCGCCAATTCGGCTCATGGTGCTACCGCAGGCACACTGCTTTTCCTCATCCGTTATATCATGGATAACATCAACACGCGGAAGGTTCTCAGGCAGAGGCTTTCTGCCAGACTTTTTCCGCGTGTGTTCCGCAACAACTATTTCTTCAGACTGCCCCGGTTGTTCATCTTCGGATTCCGCCTTGTTCGCTTCCAGGTCGGCAAAGAGCAGTCGTTGGATATTCTCCAGCTCCACTCCGAACCGCTCCGAGCGCCGGCCATATTTTTGCGTCCGCAGAAGGCGAAGCATCTCGTGAAGCCGGTTATTTTCTCGCTCGGCACCTTCCAGTTTTTGTTCTACATTTTCCAGTTTTCGATGCAGATTTTCCACTATCTCTAAAAGATCGGAAACGCTATCTGGAAGGCCTTTTTGACACTGTTTTGACATACCTGATTATACCACATTTTAACCTTTTTTTAAACAGAAAAAAGCAATTATTTTCGGTATTTTCAGAAGAGCATACTGTACTTTTCAGCAGGCGGAAAAAGAGGCTGTTTGATCTCCAGACCCTGCAGCAACCAGGACAACTCCCGGCTGCCAATTTCAAGAATGTCGGTGGCCTCTTTCGGCCAACGGAATACCACTTTTTCAAGTCGTTTGTACCACAGGCAAAACCCATTGTGGTCATAGTACAATATCTTCAGAATGTTGCGCCGACCATTGCAGAACACAAAAAGCTGCCCGGAAAACGGATCCAGGTCAAAACCTTCCGCTACCTGGATCGACAGACCGTTCACCGACTTCCTCATATCGGTCGGCCCCAGCACCAGATAGGCCTTTACCGTGATTGCCGAAAACCACATCAAATCGCCCTGAGAGTATGTACCAGTTGAGTCAGGGTCTGCGGGCAAAAACCCTGGCAAACCTCTATGCGGTATTCACCGAGCCATAAAGTTAGCGAACGGCTCACACTTATTTGTGAAAGCCGCGGCAACGATGATAGCTCCAATCGTTCCGCTATCTTGACTACAGATAATGCCTTCTGGGGATGCGCTTTAAGCGGCCGCCGGAGCCAGTATTGAAATACATCGTAGCTGATGCCGGCTTGCCGACAATATGCCGACCTCGACAACTTGCTGCTTTTCCAGCTCTCAATATGCGCATGCCAATATTGCTGCCTTCTATCCTGGGCCGCTTCAATCATGGTGATTTCCTCCTCGATTCAAATCTTCAGAAAACCACCTTGCCATAAATCAAACCGGCTGAAAAGATGTACTTGATTTGACGCTTACACTCCTTCGTCCGGGTTCAACTCGGGAGCATATGACGGGAAAGGTTCTAAGTGCAAACGGGACGTATGGGCGAGAAGTTCCTCTACGGAATCGCCTCGATGGGTCTTTCCGTTATCCAGCAGAACGATCAGATAGCCAG
>JAHIKI010000003.1 GCA_018897435.1 Acidobacteriota bacterium
AAAAAACCTACACTACCCAGCAGCGCATTCTTCCCGTATATCTCCTCCGGATCGATTTCAGTCCCATGTTTGCTATAACTCCCCACAAATCTCCTGTATTCGCTCCTGTTGCCATTGAACATGCCCAACAAATCATCTGTTCTTAAAAATACGGGTTGTTTTAAATTCTGACTGTAAAAACGATAGCTGCTGTGCTCATAAAGGGACGGCCTGTCTACTATCCCGGCCCGCACCGGGTTCAAATGGATGTAAGCGCTCAATACTTGCAGATACTCATCCTTTTCAACCAATATCGCCTTGTAACGCCCCTGGAACACTGAACCGACAATGTCGTACTTGTAGCGGAACCAGTTGCTGTAACTGGCGTTCAGATAATGCATGGCCTGGCTCAGGTTGCCTTGCGGCGTTTCAACTAGCATATGATAGTGGGTATCCATTAGTACATAGGCATGGACCAGCAGCCGGTATTTTTCGGTGGTTTCCCCGAGCTTGATCAGGAATTTTTCATTGTCGGCCGGACAAGTGAAAATGGCATCACGGCGCTCGCCCCGGGCAATGACATGATAAAAAGCGTTTTCATATTCGATCCGCAACGGCCGCGACATGAAAGGATTCTATATATGAAGAAACGAATTGTCAATTTTTATTTTTGAGACCTGACCCCGATGCCTTGTGAAAACCTTGCAGGGACAGCTTGCTGCAGCAAAATCTGCCGCACAGAATGACATTGTCCAGCGCCAGATTGTCTCTACGGACGCGGAGATCAACCGTCTGGTGTACGAACTGTACGGCCTGACAAAAGAGGAAATCAAAATCGTGGAAGGCGAACGCTGACAATGACGCCCAACAACAATCGGGTGGAAGCGACGCGAAAGACCGCACGCCTCACCTGAGGAAGCCATAGGGGTTCGGTCTCCAGGTTCCGGAAATCATCATCAACTTTATCCCAGCAATTCCATTTTTTAATTCATTCTCCCCTCGCCATCAGCTTTTCTATAGTTGACCCCGATGCTTTCCTTTTCCCCTGCAAACATAATTTTACAATATCTCATAAGTCTGATAAAATGGTGCGTTAACACTGCATTTTACGTGCAAGATAATTATGCAAAAATCGATGAATCAGTTTATTAAAATATTCACATTATTTGTTATTATAACAACGTTAAGTACAGTATCTATCTTTGCTCAGGATGACAAAAATTCCACGGATTCAAATATTCGCATGGTGAAAATTAAAAGCCATGCGTTGGAGGGAAATCTTATTGGTGATCCCTCCATACGGGAGATGGCTGTGCTTCTTCCACCGACGTATTTTATTTCATCCACAATGAAATTTCCAACCGTATATTACCTGCATGGACTCAGTAACCGGAAAGCAGGTCATCTTGCTAATTTTGATATGTTGATCAAATTCTATAAATTAATGAAAGAAAAAAAACTTAAAGAGATGGTCATTGTGGCCGTGGACGGTACGACTGTGTTTGGCGGAAGTTACTTTACTGATTCACCGACAATTGGAAATTTCGAGGAGTATATTTGCAAAGAAATTGTAACTTTAATTGACAGTATGTTTCGTACAATACCTTATCGTAATTCACGTGCTATTGCAGGTTTTTCGATGGGAGGCTACGGGGCTATAAAGCTGGGCATGAAGTACAGTCAGACCTTCAGTCGACTGGCTAGTTTGAGTGGCAGCCCACTTTCCATGCGTTACCGGAAATCGATCTATAAAAATGCTCTGGCAAATCATACACCTCCGCGCACTATTGGGGAATTGTCAGATACCATTACGTTTGAGAAAAACTGGTCTCTTGCCGCCGCATATGCAAAGGCCGCCGCCTTTTCGCCAAATCCCGCAAAACCGCCTTTGTTTCTAGACCTTCCCTTTCAATTTTCTGCCAGCGATGATCGCGATCCTGTTTGGCAAAAATGGCTGGATGATGATCCCCTTTCACTTGTAGCACATTACCAAAGCAATCTCCGTAAACTCGACCAGATTTACATCGACCATGGCGACGATGAGACCACTCTAGGTACAGAGGACTTTATCCGCGAGCTTGTGCGCTATGGTATCGGATTTACCCATTATGTTTTTCGTGGCGACCATGTCGATGAGTTGTACCTCCGCCATGTGAGGATGTTGCAATTTCTATCTATACATTGGTAGAACCACTAAGGCAAAAGGGACGGACTGTGAAAATGTGAATTTGTTTGCTATACTGTAAAAATGAGACAACCACGATTCACTTACCTCGGCAGAGCCGGATAAGAGCCTTAGATAGCAAATTCTAAAATTTGTTCCAAAAGCTAACAAATTTTAGAATTTGCTATAAGGCTCTAACCGGGAGCGCATCATCATTGCATGAACCGGGGAATCTTTGGCGAAGCGATATTTAAAGCAGATAAGCACCAAACGTTTTTTAGGAAAATGGCCGTTCCTTTTGTCCGATTATTCCTCATTTCTCCTCTGCCGCAGAGTGATAGCGATGCCGCCGCCGGAGATCAGCAGGATCATGCCGGCCGAAAAGATGGACTTGTAATTCTGCAGCATTGAAAAGCGGATGATGGCCAGGACCGCTATAATTGCCAGCACCAGATAAACCCTGAAAAGGACCTTGCGCGCCAGCCGGTTGGCTTCGGGAGTATCCTGGGAGCATCGTTTGTTAAACCAGAGCAGGCCCGCGAAACCCAGCAGCCCGAGCGCGCAAAAGATCAGAAAGAACAGGGTGGGATGGCCGGGCTTGGCGATCTGCGTATAGAGCGAAGCACCGATGGAGCTGCCGAAAAGAGAACCAATCACGCCGTAGAGAAATGAATAGCCCATATAAACCGCCTTGCGGTCCTGGGGCGCGATCATGCCGATATAGGAATAATACTTGGGATGGGCCGTCATCTCACCGATGGCGAAGACAAAAAGGCCCAAGATGAAGATCCAGGGGCTGCGGCTGAAGGCAAAAAAGAGAAAACTCAACGAGCCGATCAGCATGCCGGTGCACATCGTCGGAATGGCCTTCCGGTTCTTGACCAGGCGGCTGACAGCGATCTGCAGCAGGATGATCGTTCCGGCCGAAATGGTTGTTGCCAGTTCTTCAGTAAAGGTAAAGCCGGGGATGAATTGCCGCACGAACTCATTGACCGGTGCGGTATTGATAAAATCGCGCAGATACCAGAGGATCGTGCCGAAATTCTGGAAATAGAGGATCCAAAAGATGGAGTAGATAAAGATCATCAGCATAAAGCGGGCATCGCCAAGGACGATCAGGGCGTTTTTAAAAGTGGTTTTCAGCGAGGCGCCCTTGCCGGGCAGCTGCGGGTCCTTGAAGAAAAAGAGCGCCGGTATCAGCATCACGGCCGTATAGAGCGCCGAGGCCATGAAAACCTTGTTCCAGGCAAAGGCCTTGGAGCCGCGGAGAATATTCACCACGATCGGCGCCAGAAAAGCCCCCAGATTGATCATCCAGTAGTAGATGCCGAAGCCGAAACCCGAATTGGCCTCGCTGGTGCTGTGAGCAATGGTCCCCGAGATAATGGGCTTGAAAAGACCGGCCCCGAAGGCCATGAACAATAGGGCGGCAAAGATCAGGCCATAGGTATGAAAGGCACCGGTAATGAAATAGCCGCAGGAGAGCAGACAGAAAGACAAGATCAGCATTCGTCGGTAGCCGAACTTTTCGGCCAAGGCTCCGCCCAGGATAGGAACGATATAGACGACGGCGTAAACGATGGCCTGCAAAAATCCCACGGCATCTTCGCTGAAACCGGGCCCGCCGTTGATCAATGACGTGGTCAGGTAGATCGCCAGAACCGAGTTCATGCCGTAGTAAGCCGCCCGCTCAAAGAGCTCCATGATATTGGCGATCCAGAATACTCTTGGGAACGACAATGCTTTTTTTGGATTGCTGTTGCTCATTTTATACTCCATCATCCGGAAAACCGGAAAACAGACTTTAACTTTTAAGCAAAAAAGTGTAAAGCATTGAATTTGCGATTTGCTTGAAAAGCATCGATATCGAAAGGGAATCGGGGGGGGGAATCGGGGACGGTGGTTGACTTTGTGACTTTGCGCGAAATGATCGATACGTCTATGGAAAAGACCTGCTCGGCACGTGCCGGATTTGCTGTTCCGTTAAGAAAAATCAGGAAATGTATGTCCATCTCTCGACACTTGCCTCTAACCCTGCTGCGCAGGATAAGTAACTTAGAAAGCAAATTGTCTTGTTTTTTTACCAAGTTAATTTGCTTTAAGTTACTAATAGGTGTCCCCGACCCCGGTGATCTTTTCCTTGCCAAGGATCCATTTTTCATTTGGCTGCCAGTTTTTTTTGAATGATTTTACATCCTGAGCAGCGATGGCCGAGAGGAGTGGTTCAAAAAAAGCAATGAGGCATTCGCCTACTTCAGAAAAAACCATAGGAATATTCGTTAAACTATTTCTATTTATAAATGCCAGCCATTGAGGCGCTTTATTTTCATAGAATTTTGTTGTGAGCGCCTGGGGCAATTCAGGAAACAGAGCCGTGCCCAGTTGTTTGCAAGTGGCTTGGATAGCTCTGATTACGACACTTCCTTTTAAAGGGAATGTCCTGGCAATGACCCAAAGATCGTAAAAATCTTTCAGGCGACTGTTTTCCTGCCCGCGACTGACCATGGCTTCAAATTTCTCGGCGATCACCGTTTCAACCGGATAGGCCCTGACCGTCAATTCCCTGTCTTTTAAAAGATTCTGCTGAAAAAGTCATTGGAGACGAATAGCCTTACCGAACTGTGATTTGAGACACACCATCAGGTGTGTCTTTTTGCTTTCAGTGGAGCTGGGGATTTCCTGACCAGATGCAATTCATTACGCTCCAGCAATTCC
>JAHIKI010000011.1 GCA_018897435.1 Acidobacteriota bacterium
CATGGCGCTCCTCGCGCTGGCTGCCGCCGATGATCTCGCCCACGTCGGGTACCAGCAGGTCCATGGCGGCCACGGTGCGCTCATCGTCGTTCAGGCGCATATAAAAAGCCTTGATCGTCTTGGGGTAATCGGTTACGAAAACCGGTTTATTGAATACTTTCTCGGTCAGGTAACGTTCGTGTTCGGTTTGCAGATCATTGCCCCATTTGACCGGGAAATTGAAAGTACAGCCGGCTTTTTCCAGGATTTCAATGGCCTGGCTGTATGTAACACGTTCGAATTTTGCATCCTGCACCAACTGCAGCCGCTGCAGCAATGAAGTATTGATAAAGCGGTTAAAAAACTCCATTTCCTGCGGGGCCTGTTCCAGAATAAAGCGAATGATATATTTAAGCATGTCTTCGGCCAGTTGCATGTTGTCGCCCAAGTCAGCGAAGGCTATTTCCGGCTCGATCATCCAGAACTCGGATGCGTGGCGCTGGGTGTTGGAATTTTCGGCGCGGAAGGTCGGACCGAAGGTGTAAACTCGGTTGAAGGCCAGGCAAAAACCTTCAACGTTGAGTTGGCCGCTGACGGTCAGGTTGGTCTCCTTGCCGAAGAAGTCCTGGTTGAAATCGATTTCGCTATCCTGGCGGCGGGGTGGATTTTTCAAGTCCAGAGTGGTTACGCGAAACATTTGCCCGGCCCCTTCGCAGTCACTGCCGGTAATGATCGGCGTATGCACATATACGAAACCCCTTTCATGGAAAAAGCTGTGGATGGCGTAAGCCAGCAGACTGCGGACCCTGAACACGGCCATAAATGTGTTGGTGCGCGGCCGCAAATGGGGAATGGTGCGCAGGAACTCGAACGAGTGGCGCTTTTTCTGCAGCGGGTAGTCCAGGGCCGACAGGCCGATCACCTCGATTTTTTCGGCCTGCAGCTCGAAAGGTTGGCCGGCGGCAGGCGAAGCTACCAGCGAGCCCGTGATCTTCAGCGCCGATCCCAGGGGATACTTGACCGCTTCGTTGAAATTGGCAAGCGTGTCGCTGTAGACGACCTGCAGGTTCTTGAAGCAGGAACCGTCGTTCAGTTCAATGAAGGCGAAATTTTTCGACTCGCGCTGGGTGCGGATCCAGCCGCGCACTTCCAGCACCTGGTTCAGCAATTGCTCGTGATCTGAGAAAATTTGCTTAATGGTCGTCCAGCCCATGACTTCACCTCGCGGGAGATCACATTGTAGCGCAAAACCGCTCGGCGGGCAAATTTGGCAGGGAACTATTTGATCTTTTTGCCTGGCAGCTTCTGGCCGCCCTGCAATAGCGTCAGGCCGGTGATTTTGCCGGAGGCATCCAGATCGAAAATCATCTGGGCGTCGACCACCTTGAGAAAGAAATCAGTTGTTGAATTTAATAGGAATTTCTCCTAAAATGATCCAATCAGAGGTGCGAATCATGAAAACTGTCATTTTTTATTATACAGGCACCGGCAATTCGCTTTGGTCGGCGCGGCTGCTGGCGCAAGGATTGGCTGACGTAAGGCTGCGTCCCATGAAACAAGCCGATGCCCTGGCAACCGGAGATGCCGAGGCGGTAGGCTTCGTTTTTCCGGTCCACGTATGGGGCATTCCGGTCCCGGTCGTGCAATTCATTGAAAAACTGTCATTGCGGCCACGGGTTTACTTGTTTGCCCTGGCTGTCAACGCCGGCCAGGTTTCACGCACTCTGATCCAATTGCGGGGAATGATGGCCGGGCGCGGCTTGAAGCTGGCCGCCGGCTATAGCATCGTCTTGCCCAGCAACTACATCCCTTGGGGAGGACCCGGTCCGGCTGAGCGTCAAAAAAAAATGTTCGACGGTGCCCGCAGCAAAATAGCCGAGGCCGCGGATTGTATTGGCGGCCGCCGCTCCGCTCCCATCGAAAAAGGCCCGTTGTGGCAAATGATCGTTTTTACCGTGATCTATAAAATGACATTCAAACAGGTACATAAAATGGATAAGGATTTTTGGAGCGATGACAAATGCAACGCCTGCGGTGTCTGCGTTCAAATTTGCCTGGCAAAAAACATAGAATTGCAGGAAGGCAAACCGGTCTGGCGGCATCACTGCGAGCAGTGCCTGGCCTGCATCCAGTGGTGCCCGCAGGAGTCGATCCAATTCGGTAAAAAGACTCCGGCCTACCAACGCTACCACCATCCGCAAGTGTCGTTGCAAGACATGCTGCCTCATGTGGTGGAGCATTGACTTGGAACCGCTGGCGCTGTGTCGGGATAAAGGTCCGAAAGCGAACTTTAGCAAGAATATGAGCGATCGCGAGGGTACTCATTTGAAACTGAAGCCGGCAAATTTGATTCCTGTCTTGGTGCTACTGCTTGTCTTGGCGGCAACAGTTGCCTGGATTGTTTTGCCGGGTTTTGATTTCGCGCGCGGGTTTATTAAAGAAAAAGAGATAGGGATCCCGGCCCGGGTCATCGCGGCCGGCTGGGCTGAACTTTCGGGAAAGAGCCGGGGAAAAGTCGTTTTCGCCCGCCCGCCAAAAATGTTTTTGCTTGATTTAACGACCGGGATTGAAAAAGAAATTCCCGGGGTGGTGGTCGCCGGAGCCGCGGGCCGGAAATTGCGCGGACTGTCGCCGCGGCCGTTCTGGGCTCCCGACGGTAAAAAATTCGTTTACCGCTTCGACAACAGGGTATATGTCTGTGACGAATCCGGCCGCAAGCGTGTCATCATCAATAGCCAAATGGACTGTTCCGAGGAAACAAGATGGAGCTGGTATCGTGATGGCGGCAGGGATTGGCTGGCCGGCCCTGCGCTTGATAAAAATGTCATACTGGTAAATGTGTCCGATCCCGCAGTTATAAAAATCGCTTATGGGGGCGGGGATGTCCAAAAGCATTGCGAAATCACCGGGAGCGGCAGGTATGTCGTTTATGACGATGGGTCAAATATTTATGTCACTTCGTTCGGGGGAAATGAAAAAGGAATACGGATTTCCCAAGGCCAAAGCTGCCGGCCCTGCGCCGCCGCGGACGACCGGGCGGCGTGGCTGCCCTCTCCGCACAGCCGCTACCGGATTTACAATGCTGCCAATGGTCAATTTCTTCAAGATCTTCTTGCCCCGCCTGACGAAGAATTGTATCGCCTCAACTGGTCCAACACGGCGGATTTTGCGGTCCACGCGGAAGGTGCCGGCAATATTGTGAGGATGCATGTTAGGAAAATCAGTACGGGGGCTTATCTGTTTGTTGGATACGGTTGGGATCCGGATCTTTGGGTCAGCCCATAGCCTATGGCTGAATGCTGCGAGGTTTTCTTCCGGCGCGGCGGAACGCCAGATAGGCCAAGGCCAGCAGCCCGATCGAATATTCCCATGCCTGGCTGGTGATATGAATTACGAATCCCGCTTCTTTGATATTTGGCGCCGGGAGCTGCAAGGTAGAAAAAACAAAAGAAAATGCCAATTCCCAGGTGCCGAAACCGGCTGGCCCCTGAATAGGGATCAGAGACGACATTTCGGTAGCGGCCAAGCCGAAGCAGAAAAGGGAAAAATTCTTCAGTCCGGTGCCAAGGTGAAGCACTCCCTCAAATAATATGAAATTATGCATATATTTTATGATGCGCGCTGCAAAACTTATGGCGAAAATTTTCAGCCTTTCTGAATTTTTACCGTGTTCCAGCAGGTAATCGTTGATTTTACGGATCGTCCCTTCAATCTTGGCAAGATGCAGACGTTTTAATTTTTTCCCTTTTAACAAAAATTCAAAAAAACGATCTGAAAAAAAAATCACCAGGGCTGACAAAAAGAAAAGGATGGCCATGACCACGTAAAAGGGCCAGCGGCTGATTTCGGTTTCCAAAAAGAAGAGCAATCCCCCCAACATCAGAACCAGGGCGATGGCGTCGTAAAAAACGGAAATGATGAAACTGGAAGCGCCTTCTTCAAGGGCGATCCCCTTTTTTTTTGTCAACCAGGAATAGAAGATCAGGGCCGCGGTGCGTCCAGGCAGGAGATCGACCGAGAAGTTCCTGACTAGCGTGATCAAGAAAATTTCTTTATATGTCAATTTTCCGGACAGCAAGATGCGGTATTTCCAGGCTCGCAGTATGGTTCCCAGAAGCGAAAGCAGGATGAAAGCGATTAAATACGCGAAGGGGATCTTCAAAAAGTTGGCCATGATATCGCCTGGGGAAATATCTCGAAAAAAGACATAAACAATGATAATAAGAACGACGGCCGGGGCGATGAAATTTTTTACGAGTTTGCTTGCTTTGCGATCCGAGGCTTTCTTTATTGTTGTTGGCTGTTGGCTTGACATACAGGGAACCAATACCACATTTCAAGGATGAAATGAAGCTATTTGTATGGCATTTCTTCTTTTTTCTGAATGCCGAGGATCAGAATTACGGAATTTTATTTATACCTGTTTGCCGCGTCAGCCTCCAATACTGATCTCGGAAATGATGCGGCGAAGGCGATGGCCGGATCGGGGGCTTGGTGACGATGATCGTTTTGTTCATGCCTGCAGTTTTCCCCTGATCTCGGAAAGATTTTTGATCTGCAATTTATCCATTTCTGCTTCAATCTCGCCGATGATGCGCACGGCCGCTCCTGGTTCGCAAAAATTGACCGTGCCGATCTGCACGGCGGCCGCGCCCACCAGGATGTAATCCAGGACGTCGCGGCCGCTGGTGATCCCGCCCATGCCGATAACCGGGATACGCACCTGGCGGCAGACCTCCCAGACCAGTTTCAAGGCCAGGGGCTTGATGGCCGGTCCCGAGAGCCCGGCCAGGGTGTTGGCGAACACGGGCTTGCGCTTTTCGAGGTCCACGGCCAGCCCCAGAAAGGTGTTGACCAATGAAATGGCGTCAGCGCCGGCTCCTTCAGCCGCCCGCGCCACTCCGACGATATCGGCGGTGTTGGGCGACAGTTTGACGATCAACGGCTTGCGTACCACCTTCTTGACCCGCCGGACCAGGCGCGAGGTATGGCCGGCGTCCTGGGCCGGGCAGGCGCCGCCTTTCTTGATATTGGGGCAGGATATGTTCAGCTCCAGCATGGCCACTTCAGCCATGGCCGAAAAGATCTCGGCCACTTCTTCGAATTCGCGGTCATCTTCGCCGCAGACATTGACGATGATCGGGGTGCGGGTCTTGGCGTGCAGGCGGCGGATGATTTCCTGCAGTTTCTCGCTCCCGGGCCCGGCCAGGCCAATGGAATTCAGTACTCCGGCCGGAGTTTCCGCCAGGCGCGGCGGCGGATTGCCCGACCGCGGTTTCCTGAAGATCCCTTTCAAGATCAGGGCGCCGAGAAGATCGAGATCGAAAAACGGCAGGAATTCTTCGCCATAGCCGAAGGTGCCGGAAGCCGGTATCACGGGATTTTTCAAGGTGCAAAAACCAAGGTCGGCGCTCAGTTCGGCCATTGGATCCCTTCCAGGGGAAACACGGGCCCTTCGTCGCAAACCTTGCGGTAGCTGCCGTCTGCGGCCAGGACCACGCAGCTGTGGCATACTCCGAAACCGCAGCCCATCAGGGCTTCCAGAGAAGCGTAGTTTTCCGTTTTTCCCGGTTTGAGCATACGGACCAGCCGGGCCAGCATGGCTTCGGGACCGCAGGATAGGGTGGCCTGCGGCCGCTGTTCAGCGATTAATTTTTCCAGGCCTGCGGTTAGCAGCCCTTTTTTACCGATGCTGCCGTCTTCGCTGAAAATGACCGTTTTCTCAAAAGGCATGGCCTTGATCTCCTCCAGCAGGTGCAGCTCGGCCGCGCTGCGGCCGCCGTAGAGCAGGAGCAATTGCCGTTGCGCCGCATAGGCTTTGGCGTAGTGGAATAGGGGGACAATACCCCGGCCGCCGGCGATGAGCAGGATCTTTTTGCCCGCAAGCTCCGGGAAAGCGTTGCCCAGCGGTCCGAGTATGTCCAGGCTGTCAGCGGCGCGCAAGGAGCCAAGCAGCTGCGTACCGCGTCCCCGTACCTGGAAATACAGCCAGATGTGAGGCGGTTCGCTTTGCAGGATGCCGAAAGGGCGGCGCAAAATGGGATCCAAAGAGGGAGATACACGGACCATGACGAAGTTTCCCGGCTTGGCTTGGGCCGCGATCTGCGGGACGGCGATTTTCAATAGGCGGCAATCTCCATCCAAGCTGCGGGCTTCCACGATGAGGCCGCGTTCGTCTTGCATGCCTCTCATTATGCCATGCTTTGCCGGGGCTGTAAATAGACCCTTTGTTAAGTGTAAACTCATTTGGCGTGTTTTTTTTCAGGAAGAAAAATGACGAAAGGTTATTGCGCTGCCGGGTAAGCGGCTTCGCTGGTGTTCAAGAGGGTTTAATCAAGTCTATGAAGTCGACTCCTTGCAGTGTCATAAATGCGGGGCGCAGATGAAGATGATCGCTGCCTGGGCTTCTCCGCTCCTTTTCAAACTATTGGAGAAATTCTCTGTTTTTTCCCATTTGAAATAATGCAAATTTGTTCTGGGACGTTGAATGTTGACGGCGGAGAAGCATTCATTTTTTAAGTAAATTACTCATTTTTTGACCATTTTTCAGCCAGGTTTCAAAAAACTGAACTTTTTATGTCAAAAAAATTCTTTTTTTCTAAATTTCCACAAATAATTCACATCCGTCAATTGCAATTTCAATAAAATTTCCTTAAAATCCCATCATGGGAAAAATTGATTTTCCTATCAGTTAGATTCTGCAGATGATACGGGTCCGGTGACAGGCAGGAAGAGAAGAACGAGTTACCCGTAGACCAGCAGAAAAACGGGATTCCGCAAGAGCGTGAAGAAGGTGTCATGAACCGGGCAAGCAGGAGAAAAACGGTGGGGCAGAAGATGTTTGGCGGCGAGCGAGCCAGAACGATCACGCTTGCCTTGCTCGTCCTCTTCTGCATGGGGCTGACTTACTACTACCACTTCGTGCGGGGCATCGACCTGGTCTTCACCCATTTTTTCTACGTGCCCATCGTTCTGGCCGGATTCTGGTGGTGGAGGCGGGCCATCTGGGTGGCGGCCATCCTGGGTGGGTGGGTCATCGTTTCTCACATCCTTGCGGGTCTGGACATGGCTGTAACAGCGGACATCTTGCGCTGCGCGATGTTCATAGTGGTCGGGCTGGTGGCAGGGATCTTGAGGAAGCAATGTGATGAGGCCGAGCAGAGAGCCCTGCGGGAAACGCGGGATTACCTGGACAGCTTGATCCGCCATTCGAGCGTTCCGATTATCGTATGGGACAATCAGGGCAAGATCAAGGTGTTCAACGATGCCTTCGAGGGGCTTACTGGCTACGGGGCGGAGGAAATGGCCGGCCGGTCGCCAGAAGTCCTCATCCCCGAAGAGAAGCGGACCGAGGCACTGCAAAAGATCGA
>JAHIKI010000012.1 GCA_018897435.1 Acidobacteriota bacterium
ACGGCGGCAGCAATGTCAGTGTGAAGACGGTCACCATATCCGAGCCGGTGATTTGATCTCTCTGCCGTAGAAAAAGTCACGGCGGCGCCGGCGTTAGAACATCTCGATCAGCAGGTTTTTCAGGACCTTGATGCGGTCGCGCAGCAGGATGGCGACTAACGCCTAATAGATCTCCTGGGAAATTTTTTTAATTCCGCCGTCTAAACTTCCCTGCGAGTAGTTGGAAAAAAAAGAAGTGCTATGTATAATTCATCTACATGCCAGGGAGGAGAGCCCATGAAAAACTTATGGATGGCCTGTTTGCTGTTGGTGGTGGTCTTGCTGGGGAACGGACATCCGCAAGAGAATATGAAAAGCGGAGACAAAGAGTTGAAAACAGTCGATCAACTGTGGGATGAGGTCGACCAGGCCAAAGCCGAAGGCTTGCCCAAATCAGCCATTGCCAAACTTGAGCAAATATTGAAAATGACGTCTGGTCCGAACCTTGAAAAAGAATGGTTGCTGGCCTTGACCGAGAAGATCTTTTTGGAAGGGACCATCGAAGGCAACAAACCCGAAGAACGGATCAAGCGGCTCAAAGTCGAACTGGCCAAAGCCGGACCGCGCACCAAGCCGCTGCTGCAGGCAGTGCTGGCCAGCTGGTTCAAGCATTATTTCGATAACAACCGCTGGCGCTTTATGAAGCGCAGCAGCACCGAGGGAATGAAGGAAGACGATATTACCACCTGGGACCTGCGAAAAATATTCGCCGAAATTGATAAATTGTATTTTGACATTCTCCAGCAGAAAGATTTTTTAAAAACGATACCCACCAAAGCCTTCATCGGCTTTCTCGAAAAGGGAAGCCTGCCGGTCGATTTACGGCCAACGCTATACGACTTCCTGGCCCACGAAGCCCTGGGTTTTTATTGCTGGCCCGAGCAGGCGGGCGCCGCTCCGGAGGACGCTTTCGCACTTGAAGCAGATTCGGCCGTCTTAGCGCCGTTGCCGGAATTCCTTAATTATGAGCCGGAGACAACCGATAAAAAATCGGCCGGCTACAAAGCCGTCAAGCTTTTTCAGGAGCTGTTGCGGTTCCAGCAGCAACGTGGTGTTAGCGATGCCTTGGTAAGCCTCGATCTTGACCGTTTGCGCTATGTCTACAATACGGCTGTGGGAGAAAATAAATTGGCACGCTACCGGGAGCGGCTCAAAGAGATACAAGGAAAACCAAAGCAGACTGCCATTTCGAATTTTGCAGACTACTATCTGGCCAAGACTTATCAGGAGACAGGCGAATTGCAAAAAGCCTTTGCCATTGCCCAGGCCGGCGCCATAAAATTCCCCGCTTCATTGGCTGCCAAATCTTGCCGTGCTTTATTAAGTGAAATCACGGCCAAATCCGTGAGTTTACAGGCTGAGAATACTTATCTGCCTAGCGGCGGCAAAATAGGGTTTGGATACAAGAACTTCCGCAAAATCTATTTTCGCATAGTCAAAGATGATTGGGCGCGTTTCATGAAAAAAAAATGGGGCCATCCTTTGCGGCTCGATAACCAGGAAATAGAAAAGTTGTTGAAAAACAAAGCCGTGGCCTCCTGGAAGATGGACCTGTCGGCCACTGTCGATTATAAGGAAAAAAGACTGGAGACGAATTTTCCGGCCTTGGCCCCGGGATTTTATCGGGTATTCGCCTCCTGGCAACCCGATTTTGTTAATTCGAGTCAAGTGGCTTATGCCGGGGTATGGGTCAGTTCCATCACCTTGGTGACCAGGGTATCGGGAAATGAAATATCAGGATTGGTGGTCGAAAGCCTTAGTGGTGAACCTGTTGCTGCGGCCGAAGTATCTTTGATCCGCCGCCAAGACAGTAATTTTAGTTTTGCAGCTAAAAAAATCACTGATGAAAATGGGAGTTTCAGCTTCCCTAAGGAAAACCATTATTATGAACAATACCTCCATGTCCGTTATGGAGCTGATGAATTACTAAGCAAAAATTCCCTCAATGCCTATCGCCGGGGTGATGAAAGTCCAAGCCGTAAAATCGTGTTTTTCACCGACCGCTCGCTCTATCGTCCCGGGCAGACTATTTACTTTAAGGGTATCGCCGTCCATGTCGACAGCGTAAAAAATGATTACCGATTGTTGCCCGGACAGGAGATCGTCGTCAGGTTCCGCGACAATAATGGCCAGGAAGTGGCCAGGCAGACCTTAAAAAGCAATGACTTTGGCAGTATCAGCGGCACTTTTATGGCCCCAAGTGACCGTTTGACCGGGCAAATGAGCCTCGATACCAATAATTTCAATGGCCGCGCTTATTTCCGGGTTGAAGAATACAAGCGGCCGAAATTTGAAGTGAGCCTGGAAAAACCGACTTCAGGTGTCAAACTGGGTGCTCAAGTGACCATCAAAGGCAAGGCCCTGAATTACAATGGCGCTGCCGTGGACAATGCCCGGGTGCGCTATCGGGTTCAGCGCCAGGCCCGCTTCCCTTACTGGTATTACTGGTACCATATGAACACCAATCAGTCGAGCCAGGAAATCGCCCATGGCACATTGACAACCGGCAGCGATGGCGGTTTTGCCATTACTTTTCAAGCCCAGCCCGATAAAACCATTGCTGAGAAGGATGATCCCACATTTATTTTTAGTATCAATGCCGAAGTCCTGGACTCGGCGGGCGAGACGCGCACAGCCAGTACCGGCATCGTGGTCGGCTACTACAGCGCCTTGGCTTTGCGCCTCGATGCTCCACCCATGATCGAGACGCAGCAGGGATTCAAATTGCAGGTGCAAGGCTTTACCCTGGACGGTTTGCCGCTGGCGTCTTCGGGGACAGTGCAAATCTATCGTCTGCGCCAACCCGATCAACCGGTTAGCGAAAGCTTTTGGGAGAATGTTCCAAGCCCAGTATTCGGCTCTGACTGGCGCCAATGGCCGGTGGCCGGGCAGCAGTGGCAGGGAAAATTCAATGCCTCTGAAAAAAGTGCGCAGAGTTTGCCTTTGAAATTAATAGCAGGCTTTTACCGGGTCGAAGCCCGGGCCAGGGATTCCTTTGGCCGTGAGGTAAAAGCCTTGTTGCCGCTGCAGGTTTTGCCCGAGCGCAAGCTTAAGCATTTCCCGCTCAAACTGACTAATTTGGTCAAAGTCAGCAACGAAATAGTCGAAGTCGGCAAAACTTTGGAGTTGTTCTGGGGAACCGGTTTTGAAAGCGGCAGCTGTTTTATCGAAGTTGAGTGTCAAAATCGTATTATCACCTCGTTCTGGAGCGAACCAGGGACAACCCAGCAGCTTTTCAAACTGCCCATTAAGGAAGCGTTCCGCGGCGGCCTGACCATTCACTGCTCCCAGGTAAGTCACAATCGTGCCTATTTGCAGAGAATCGCCATCGCCGTTCCCTGGGACAACAAGGAATTGCTGGTCGAAACAAAAACTTTCCGTTCCAAGCTGCAGCCCGGAGAAAAGGAAACTATCAAAATCCGTGTCAAGGCCAAAAAAGGCGACCTGAAAATGGCCGAACTGGCCGCGGCCATGTACGATTTTTCCCTTGATCAATTCTATGCCCATTACTGGCATCCTTTTAATTTCTTCCGCTACGAACAAAGTCAGCGCCAATGCTGGGGGAGTAATAACGTTATTCATTTCAATAATTGGCGTGAGTATTGGAATAAACATGAAGCAGTTCCACGATTAACCCATATCCATTTCCCGGAAACCATCATCCGCAATTTGTTTTATTATGAATTCGGGGGCAGGATGAGGAGGGGAAATGGAAAATTTAAAGATGAACAAAAACTTGCCATGATGCCGGAAGCGGCTATAGAATCAGAAGCAGGCACCATAAAAGAACAAAGTGCTGTTGGTGACCTTGACGCGACCATCGACACCAAAAAAAACATGGCAAGTGTCAATATTTTAGGAGATAAAACAAAGACCGATTCCGAAAAAACTGGGGATACATCAACCCAAGGTGTCCAGGTACGCCGCAATCTGCAGGAGACCGCCTTCTTCTATCCCCATCTGCAAATGGCTGAGGACGGTACGGTGACCATTTCTTTTTCCATGCCCGAAAGCCTGACCAAGTGGAAATTCCTTGGTTTTGCTCACAGTAAGGAGCTACAGAGCGGTGTCTGCACCAATTATACCGTGACCCAGAAGGAACTGATGGTGACGCCCAACCCGCCGCGCTTCCTGCGTGAAGGCGATGTGCTGCAGTTTACCGCCAAAGTAACCAATTTGTCGGAAAAAGAACAGGTAGGGGTGGTGGAGCTTAATTTTGCCGATCTGCTCAGTGATCAAAGACAGAACCAGGCCTTGCAATTGCAGAATGTAAAACAAAACTTTAAATTGGCAGCCAAATCGTCCCAGGGCTTTAGCTGGGAATTGCGCGTGCCCAGGAACCTGGGCCCGCTCAGCTACACCGTTATTGCCAAAAGTGCCGTTTATTCCGACGGCGAAGCCGGAGCTTTGCCCGTACTCAGTTCGCGCATCATGCTCACCGAGTCGCTGCCTTTGAATGTGCGCGGGCCGCAGCAGAAAAAGTTCATCTTCGAGCGTTTACAGCAACTGGGCAAGTCGGATACACTGGAAGCGCTGAAACTGACGGTACAGATGAGTTCCAACCCGGCCTGGTATGCCATCCAGGCCCTGCCATACCTGATCGAATTCACTTACGAATGTTCCGAGCAGGTATTCAACCGCTACTACGGCAATCTGCTGGCCGGCTTCATCGCCAACTCCGATCCCAAGATCAGGCAGATATTCGATCAGTGGCGCGGCACCGCGGCTTTAAAGTCGAACCTGGATAAGAACCAGGATTTGAAATCGGCCTTGCTGCAGGAGACGCCCTGGGTGCTGCAGGCCAAAAGTGAAAGCCAGGCCAAGGAGAATGTGGGCTTGCTTTTTGAGACCAATACTTTGCGCAGCAATATCGCTTCAGCCCTGGCAAAATTGAAGCAGCAGCAGCTGTCCAACGGCGCTTTCCCCTGGTTCCCGGGCGGTCGCCCCGATCCCTTTATTACCTTATATATCATGACCGGCTGCGGCCGTCTGCAGCATCTGGGTGTAAGTTGTGACCAGCAGCTCGGCAGCTCGACACTCAATTATCTCGATAACTGGATTCGGCAAGTGTATAACCAGATCAAGGATAAAAACCTGAACCACCTGAGCAACACCATTGCTTTTTACCTGTATGGGCGCAGCTTTTTTTTGAAAGAAAACCCCATTTCCAGTTCCAGTAAAACCGCGGTCAACTATTTCCTGGAACAGGGCAAAACTTACTGGTTGTCGCTCAATTCACGCCTTTCACAAGCACAATTGGCTCTGGCTCTGCAGCGTTTCGGCAATGTCGAGACGGCTAAAAAGATCGTAGCTTCCATCAAGGAGCGCAGCGTGGTCAATGAAGAAATGGGGCGCTTCTGGCGTGAAGACGAGCTCTCATATTTCTGGTACCGGGCGCCGATCGAGAGCCAGGCCATGATGGTCGAGGCCTTTGCCGAAATAACCAGGGATGAAAAAGCAGTGGAAGATTGCCGTGTCTGGCTGCTCAAGCAGAAGGAAACGCAGCATTGGCGCAGCACCAAGGCTACCGCCGATGCCATTTACGCGCTGATCTTGCGCGGCGGCAACTGGTTGTCGGCCAACAAAACCGTACAGGTCTGGCTGGGTGATCTGGAGGTCAAGCCGGAAAAAGTCGAAGCCGGGACCGGCTATTATGAAAAAGTATATACTCCGGAAAAGATCAGTGCAGCCATGGCCCAGGTGACGGTTAAAAAAGACGAACCGGGCATTGCCTGGGGTGGCGTCCATTTCCAATACTTCGAAGACATGAGCAAGGTTACCTCACACCAGACGAACCTGAAGCTGGAGAAAAAACTATTCGTCAAACGCGACAGTAAAAGCGGGCCGGTCATCGAACCGGTCAAAGGACCTTTGCAGCCCGGCGATTTGCTGGTCAATCGCATTGTCCTGCGCGTCGACCGCGACATGGAATATGTGCATCTGAAGGATTTGCGCGGCAGCGGCTTGGAGCCGGTCGATGTCCTTTCCAGCTACCGTTACCAGGATGGACTGGCCTATTACCAGTCGACCCGCGATACGGCCAGCCATTTCTTCATCGATTACCTGCCCAAAGGCACCTATGTCTTCGAATACCAGTTGCGGGTGCAGCTCAAAGGGCGCTATCAGACCGGCGTCGCCGAAATCCAGTGCATGTACGCGCCTTATTTCAACGCTCATTCGGAGAGCCTAGTATTGGAAGTCAAATAGGCGTCAAAACATCTCGATCAACAGGTTTTTCAGGGCCTTGATGCGGTCGCGCAGCCGGGCGGCGTTTATGAAATCCAGGCTGGCGGCCATTTTTTTCATGGCGGCCGTTAATTTATTAATTTCCTTTTCCAGCGCTTCCCGGTTCTTGAAGTCTGAAGGCAGGGCCTCTTCGCTTTTTTTCAGCCAATAGTCGTCGTCGTGGAAATCCTTGATGGGGCTCTGCACCGAGGTCGGCGTAATATGGTGTTCTTCGTTGTATTCGATCTGGTAGTTGCGCCGTCGCAGTGATTCGGCGATGGCGTTCTTTACTGAGCGCACCGTAGCGTCGCCATAGAGGATGACCCTGCCGTCGATGTGGCGGGAGGCGCGGCCGAAGGTCTGGATCAGCGAGGTCGCGGAGCGCAGGAAGCCCTCCTTGTCGGCGTCCAGAATGATGACCAGGGAAACCTCGGGCAGGTCCAACCCCTCGCGCAGCAGGTTGATGCCGATCAGCACGTCGAATTCCCCCTGGCGCAGTTTCTTGATGATCTTCACCCGGTCCAGGGCCTTGATCTCGGAATGAAGGTAGGCGCAGCGGATGCCCTGCAGGGTGAGGAAATCGGCCAGTTTTTCGGCCATTTTCTTGGTCAGGGTGGTCACCAGCACCCGGCTAGAGCTGATTACTTTGCGGATCTCGGCCAGCATGTCCTGCACCGGGTCTTCGGCTGTTTTGACCACAACCTGGGGATCGATCAGGCCGGTGGGACGGACCAGGAGATTGGTCACGCGGCCGCCGGTGTCGCCGATCTCAAAAGGGGCGGGGGTGGCGGAAACGTAGAGGACGTTCTGCAATCGCGCGGCGATCTCGGGGAAATTCAAGGGGCGGTTGTCCAGGGCCGACGGCAGCCGGAAACCGAAGTCGACCAATTTGGTCTTGCGCGAGCGGTCGCCGGCGTACATGCCGTTGAGCTGGGGCACGGTCACGTGCGACTCGTCGATGATGGTCAGGTAACCCTTAGGAAAAAAACTGAGCAGGGTGTAGGGGGCTTCGCCCGGGCGGCGCCCGGTCAAATACAGAGAATAATTCTCGATGCCCGGACAATGGCCGAACTGCTCGAGCATTTCCATGTCGAACCGGGTGCGCTGGCGGAGGCGTTCGGCCAGGTCGGGCTGGCCCTGGGCGTTGAACCAGGATAGCCGTTCCTCCAGTTCCGCGCCGATCTGGACCAGTGCTTCCCGCAGGCGGGCCTCACGGTAAAAAAAGAAGTTGATCGGGAAAATGTTGACCTGTTTTTTTTCACCAAGCCAGGCCGCGGTAATGGCGTCGAAAGTGCCGATGCGGTTGATCACATCGTTACTGAAAACCAGGCGCAGCGGATTCTCCTCGCTGGTGGGAAATATCTCGACAATCTGGCCGCGCACCCTGAATTTGCCGCTTTCGATCAGGTCATGGCTGCGGCTGTAGCCCAGCTTCACGAATTGGTTGAGAAGCGCCTTGCGTTCGACGCGATCGCTCACAGTAATCCGGATCTTTTGTTCGAGAAAATCTTCGGGGGCGCCAATACTGTATATGGCCGAAACCGATGCCACCACGATTGTTTCCCTGGCTTCCAGCAGGTTGCGTGTGGCGTCCAGGCGCAGCCTTTCCAGCTCGGGATTGATCGAAACCTCTTTGGATATGTAAAGATTTCTCTGCGGTACGAACGCTTCCGGCTGGTAATAATCGTAATAACTGATGAAATAGCCGACGCGATCATTGGGAAAAAAGCCCTTGAATTCTCCAAAAAGCTGGGCGGCCAGCGTCTTGTTTGGTGAAAGGACCAGTGTGGGGACGTTCAATTTGGCGATGATCTGGGCCATGGTGAAGGTTTTTCCCGAGCCGGTTACCCCAAGCAGTACCTGCTTGCTGCAGCCCCGGCGGAAATTTCCTACAATTTCATCCACAGCCGTTTGTTGGGCGGCGGTGATACGGTAAGGGGAATTCAGGCCGAACATGAGGCGGTCAGTTTCAGCACTCCTCATCGACGCTCTGCTGGGTGGCGTCGATGATCAATGCGTTTTTAAGGAATTTATCCAGCACCTCGGTTTTGATCTTTTTTATCTCGTCTTCGGGAAGCGCCTGGTTGTCTTTCTTGAATATCAGGATCAGGTAAAAACGCTGCTCCCATTCGATGCGGGTGAAATAAACTTCGATGTCGTGCAGGTTGTTGATGAATTTGCTGATAATTTTCTTTTCCTTGACGTAGGAAATGACAAAAATGGTTTTAATAAATTCATTTTTAAGCTCATGGCGGATGTGCTTGTACTTGACAATCACCCGGTCCATTTCCTGCTTTTTGGCCGCCTTGATGGTCTCGAAAACCAGCTTCATGATCTCGGCCATGATCTTGGGCGGGGTCTCCAGGCGGTAGATCTCATCGAAATTATAATAGATTTCCTTGATCAGCAGGGGGTTGAGGGCCCGCACTTCGGCGGTCAGGTCCATCAGGGAACGCATGTCGCTGTCGCGCAAACCCTCGTCAAAATCACGGACCTGGCCGTAGAGGCTTTTCAAAATATTCTTGATGGTTTGAAAAATGGCGGCGATAGAAATAAATTCGGTCAGAACTATTTTCAGGTTCATAATGTTGATCTCGATGCGGTTCTGGTACAGGCGGGGAGGGATGACCGACAGGATCTCGATGCCGTTGCGGCTTTCCAACAGGCGGATCAGCTTGTTCAGGATGTTTTTCTTGCTTTGCCTGGAAACCAGGATGAGCTTCAGCTGCATCACGAACTCGGTCTTCTTTTCCACGCTCATGAATACCTGGTTGATGCCGGTGACTTTCAATTCCTCCATCAGGAAGGGGATGATGGCCCGGGCGTAATGTTCATAGCCGCCCACGGACTTGATCTGTGAAAATTTTTCGTCGACCGAGGTGCTGATCAGTTTCTCAAGAGAACTTTCAATGGATTTGATGGCATCGGGATTCAGCGGCAGGTTATGGCTGTCGACGATCTCGATGCGGTAGATCAGGATCTTTTCCGAGGAAACAAAACTCTTGTGGTGCTTGATGATGTGTCCCGGCACGATGAAGTCCAGGGTTTTCAGGAAATTTTCCACGGAAAAATTTTCTTCCCAGCAGCCGAAAGTGATGCCGGTAAGGTGCTCGTCCAGGGTCTCGAAATTCTTGATCCTGATCTTCTTGTCGGCCTGGCCGTCGCGGATCTGCGTCTGGAACTTGTAATTGTCGATCACCATCCCGGCCAGATCGGTGAGCTTTCTTTCCTGCAGGTATTCCCGGGAACGCGAAGAGAAAAATTTCAGGGTTTCGCCGTTCTCACCGATGATTTCTTCTATATCCGGTCCGCGGTACATTCTTTTGATAGTGTTGATGGTCTGGTTGTAAATTTCGAATTTGATGGTTTCGTCTTCCAGCAGCAGGGTTTTGCCCAAAGTGCCCTGCGAGGCTTCCTTGAGGGCGGCCAGGAGATTGTTCTTGTCTTTCAGGAAACGACTGTAATCCTCCGCTGTCTGGATCAGGAAAGAGAGCAGGACAACACCCAGTTTGCGCTCCTGGCAGGTCAGGGTAAATCCTTTTATAAAAAGCACGTTGCCGTGTTTTTGATGGATGATGCCCAGGATCGAATTGGCCATTCCTGTCCAGTCTTCGGCCAGGACTCCCATGACTACGGTCAGCGGCAGTTCTTTTTCCCCCAGCTCTTCCAACTGGATGACCACCTTTTTTTTTGAATTTTCATACAAGTGCAGCAGCTGGACCAGCAGCGCTTTTTGCTGAGGTTGGGGGAAAATTTCCTGTGATTCGTCCAGCATGGCCAGGCTGGCGGCGATTTTTTGGCGGGAAATGTGCAGCTTTTTTCCATTCAGTATGCTCTTGATCTGATCCAATTCATTTGCTGTCACGGCCATGGGCGAAATGTAAACCTTCCCCGGCTAATTGTCAAGACGCCGCCCGAGCTTGACTTTGCCCGCCCTCGTCCTCTATTATGTGCCGGGCCGGCCCCTGGCCTGGCCCGACCCGAAGGAGTATGGCCATGAAGCAACGTTGTCCCTGGTGCTTTTCTGATCCGCTTTATATGGATTACCACGATCGTGAATGGGGAGTGCCCGTGCACGATGACCGCAAATGGTTCGAGTTCCTGGTTTTGGAGGGCGCCCAGGCCGGTTTGAGTTGGTTTTTAGTATTGAAAAAAAGGGAAAACTACCGCCGGGCCTACGACGGTTTCGATTTTGACAAGGTCGCGCTCTACGGGCCTGAAAAGATCGCCGGCTTGTTGGCCGATGCGGGGTTGATCCGCAACCGCAGCAAGATCGCGGCTTCCGTGGGCAATGCCAAGGCTTTTATAAAGATAAGGGAAGAATTCGGCAGTTTTGACAAGTATATCTGGCCGTTCGTGGGCAACCGCCCCATTCAGAACCGCTGGAAAACGCTGGCACAACTGCCGGTCCGCACCGAATTGTCGGATTCATTAAGCAAAGACCTGGTGCGGCGCGGCTGCAAATTCGTCGGTTCCACCATTATATACGCCCACATGCAGGCCACCGGCATGGTTAACGATCATCTGGTTTCCTGTTTCCGTTATAAAAACCTCGCCGCATTTGACCACAAAATAAAAAAATATTGAAATTTCTATTGACATCAATTTAACTCTGAGTTAAAATAACTTACGTAAAGTAAATTAATTATCCTTGGGTAAAATTATTTTACTGGAGGTAAAAATTGGTTAAAACCAAAGAAGAGGCGATGCGTGATTTTGTTTTGAATCACAGCGAGTCGCTTTTCACTATTAACGGCTACAAAAACACTTCCATGGATATGATCGCCGAAAAATGCGAGATCTCAAAACCGACGCTTTACAATTATTTCGAGAGCAAAAGTTCCCTGTTTTTGGAGCTTTTCACTCGTTTTCAGAGCGAAATAGCTGAAAAAGGCAGGGTATTGATGGCCCAAAACAAGGATAAATCTCTCATCATTGAGGAAATCATCGATCTCTCGCTTGATTTCGTTCAGGAGAAGCGCGACTTTTTAAGAATGATGATTCGGGACCACCATATGGTCGCCAATGAACATGAGGATATCGATGATCATATTAATTTAGAACTGCGAAGAAGGCAGGAGATCGCCATAAACTTGGGCGAGTTCATGAAAGACATCGTGCGCCCCGAAATCCTCGGGGAGTTCGACGTGGAGATGATCGGAATTGCCCTGAGAAACCTGCTGGAAGGGGCATTCTGGGATTCGATCAAGGACGATTCCACGAATCATGAGAATCATGAGAATCATGAGAAGCAGAAGAAACTGATTATGAAATTGTTAAAGAGCGGCATTCTTATTTAGGAGGCAACATGAAAAGAGCATTGCTTGTCTTGCTGTTGATGGGGAGCTTGGGATTCACTCAGACGGCAACCATGGACCTTAGCGTCGACCAGGCGATCGAGCTGGCTTTGACCAACAATACTACCTATCAGATCAGCCAGCAGGAGGTCAGGCAGTACCGCTACCGCCTGCTGCAGAACTTAGGTTTTCTGCCGGAAGTGACCTTGCAAGGGAGCAAGATACTGGATGAAAAGCTAATGGCCATTGAGATCCCGCCATTGTATCCCGGTGGCGAAGCAACCAGTGTTTCCATGCGGTTCACCAAAAATTACGCCTTCACTTTTCAGATCGTCCAACCTGTGTTCACCGGCGGCAAAATATTTTTCACCTACAAGAATGCCGAACTGGACCTGAAGTTGGCCAAAGAAAAGGAAAGCAATTCCCGGGCCGATACGGTCCTGAACGTGAGAAAGATGTTTTACAACATTCAAATCATGCAGGAACTGCTCAAGGCCCATAATGAAGCCTATGCATTGGCTGAAAGCAACTACAACAACGTCAAGAGGAGTTTTGACCTGGGCATGGTTTCCCAATACGATTTATTGAGGGCGGAGCTGGCTTTCAGCGCCACCAGGCCAGATGTCCTGCGCGTTGAAAACTTGCTGGAAACATCCATGCTGGGTTTGAAATTGATGCTGGGCCTGCCGTCCTCCCGGGAGATACGCCTGCAGGGGGAATTGGGCTACCGGCAATTGCAATTGGAATGGGTCAAATTGTTGCAAAGCTCCCTGAAAAACCGCTCGGAACTGCTGCAGCTGCAGATGCAAAAACAAAAAATCGATAATTTGCTCAAGATCACCTGGGCCCAATATATTCCTAATTTTTCACTGGTGGCCAACTATAGCTACCAGTCCGATTATTTAAAGTTCAACTCAAGCAATTGGGATGATTATTTCAACATTTCCCTGGGGGTCAGCTTTCCCATATTCACCGGTTTGAAAAGAAGCGCCCAGGTAGGTGAAATGAGAGTAATGAAAAAGATCATGGATCTGAACCTCAAGCAACTGAGCGATGCCACCCGCCTGGAAGTCGAGAGCGGCTACCGCACCATCAACCAGGAGTATGAAAATATCCAGTTGGGGCTGAAAAACATGGAAAGCGCCAAAGAGGGCGTTCGCATAGCCGAACTCAACTACCGGGAGGGGATGATCACCATTCTGGAGTTGAATTCATCGTATAACGAATTGACACGGGCCAAGGTCAATTACCTGCAGGCCCTGTATAATTACAATATTGCCATAGCCGAACTTGAAAAGATCACTGGCATCGATATCAACGGAGGTGTCGAATGAAAAGAATTTTAATCGCATTGCTGGCCCTGGTTTTCGCGTTGTCATTTTGCTCGAAAAAAGGCGGGCAGACGTCCGAACTGCAAAAACAGCCGCTGCTGGTAAAAGCCGAGCTAATGCAAAATGGGACACTGTCAAAATACTTCAATTATAAAGGGACGGTCAGCGCCTGGAAGACCGCCAATATCGCACCCGACGCCTCCGGCCGCGTGGGTCGCATCCTGAAAAAGCAGGGCGATCGTGTCGGCCAGGGTGAATTGCTGGCCGTGCTGGACATGACCGCCCTGGAACTGCAGCAGAAGCAGGCCCGGGCCGCCATGGCCGTGGCCAGGACCGCCTACCAGAACGCCAAGCTCAACGCCGAGCGCATGAAAAAAATGCTGGAAAACAAGGCGATCTCGCAGATGCAGTATGAAAACACCCAGCTGGCCCTTGATGCCGCCGACACCCAGCTGAAGAGCGCCGCGGCCAACCTGGACCTGGTGGACTATACATTGAAGAACGCTTACATGAAAGCGCCTTTCGCCGGCGTCATCGCGGCCAAGAACATGGAAGAGGGCGACATGATCAACCCCATGATGGGCATGGGTCAGAGCATCCTGACCCTGATGGACCTGTCCAAGGTCAAGATCGTCGTGGACGCTCCGGCCGAGGAGATCGAAAAAATCAAGATCGGCCAGAGATGCCTGGTCAGGATTTCATCGTTGCCCGGTGAATCTTTTTCCGGGGAAGTTTATTCCAAGAACCTGGCCGCCGACCCCCTTTCCAAGACTTTCAAGGTGGAGATAAAGATCGAAAACCCGGAAATGAAGATCAAGGCCGGGGTTTACGCCGATATTTCCATCGAATATATTCGCCGCGAAAACACGACCCTGCTGCCGCTCTCGGCCTTGCTGCTCGACGACAAGGAAGTGATGGTTAATGAAAACGGCTTGGCCCGCCGCCGGGCCGTGACCGTGGGCCTGCGCGACGACCGTTATTTCGAGGTACTGTCCGGTCTGAAAGCCGACGAGCAGGTCCTCGTCGAGGGCAACTATGACCTGAAGGACGGCACTGCCATCGCCGTGACCGGGGATACAAAATGAAGATCGTAGATTTTTCTCTGAAGAAAAAGGTAACCATGTCCATGGTGGTCCTGGTCATCGTCATCCTGGGACTGATCTCTTTTACCAAGCTGGGGCTGGACATGCTGCCCGACCTGGATTACCCTTTCATAACCGTGGTGACCACCTACAGCGGAGTTTCATCCGAAGACATGGAACAGAACATCACCCGGCCGGTGGAACAATGGATTTCCACGGTCTCGGGGATCAAGGACCTGCGCTCCATCTCCATGGAAGGGCAGTCGGTGGTCATGATCGAATTCGAATGGGGGACCAACCTCGATTTCGCCGCCCAGGACGTGCGTGATGCCATCGGACTGTATGAAATGTTCCTGCCCAAGGGGGCCCAGAAACCTTTCGTCATGAAGTTCAATTTTTCGCAGATGCCGATAATCGCTTACGGCATCACCGGCGGCGACATGAACCTGAGCCGCCTGCGCGACTACATCGACAACGAGGTGGCCACCCGCCTGGAACGCATCGAGGGCGTGGCTTCGGCCTCGGTCTTTTCGCCTGAGATCAACGAAGTGCTAGTCAGCGTGGACAAGGGCAAGCTCGAATCGCGCGGCTTGAATATCAACCAGGTGGAGATGGCCATCCAGGCCTCCAACATCAACCTGCCCGCCGGCTACATGACCGAGAACCACCGCGAATTCCTGCTGCGCAGCATGGGCGAATTCGAGGTGCTTGCCGAGATAGAAGACGTCCTGGTTGGTGTCAGCCGCGGCGGGGCGCCGATCTTCCTGAAAGACATCGGCTCGGTCATCGAGACAGCCAAGGAGACCAGGCTCAAGCTACGCCTGAACGGCGAACCGGGCATCATGATGATGATCACCAAAAGCTCCGGCGCCAACTCGGTGCTGGTGGCGCGCCAGGTGAAAAAAATACTGGCCGGTATCGAACCGACGTTGAAACAAGGCGTCAAGTTCCACGTCTGGCTCGACATGTCGCGCATCATCGAGATGATGTCCAGCAAAGCCAGTCAGAATATCCTGCGGGGCGGCCTCCTGGCCATGCTGATCATTTTCCTTTTCCTGCGCAATCTCAAACCCACCGTGGCCATCGGCATCACCATTCCGCTCTCGATCGTGGTCGCCTTCATCGCCTTCTACATGATGGGCTACACTCTGAACCTGATCACCCTGGGGGGACTGGCCTTGGGGGTGGGCATGCTCGTCGACAATGCCGTGGTGGTCATCGAGAACATCTTCCGCCACTTGCAGGAGGGCAAGAGCCCCATGGAAGCTGCCCGAGTCGGCACTTCGGAAGTGGGCATGGCCATCAGCGCCTCCACCCTGACCACCGTGGCCGTGTTCTTCCCCATGATGTTCGCCACCGGCATCGCCGGCCGCCTGGCGCAAAGCCTTGCCGTATCGGTGATCATCGCCCTGCTGGCGTCGCTATTCGTGGCCCTGACCATCGTGCCCATGCTGGCTGCCTGGATGTTCCGCCTGCGTCTGAAAAAGGGCGCCGCGGCGACGAATTCGGTCACCGCTCTTGGCGAGGACAAGTTCACCCCGGTTCGCGACCGTTATGAAGGCTGGCTGCGCCGGGCCCTGGCCCGCAGAAAGAGGGTCCTCTTCGCGGTCATCGCCGCCTTCCTCCTGTCCCTGGTCGGCGCCGCGTTCCTGGGCAAGGAATTCATGCCCCAGACCGATAATTCAATGCTCTTCCTGAAACTTTCCATGCCGGTCGGGACCAACATCGAGGAAACCGACCGCATCACCAAGTACCTCGAGGAGCAATCGCTCAAGGACCCCAACGTCATCACCACCTTCATTCAGGTCGGCACCAGTGAAATGAGCGCCCAGGACACGGCCAGCGG
>JAHIKI010000013.1 GCA_018897435.1 Acidobacteriota bacterium
GGGCGCGTTGTCGATGCTCCAGAAATCACGGTACTTCACCTTGGCGTTCATCTTGCTCAATACCTTGGTGATCGCCGCTGTCAGCGTCGTCTTGCCGTGGTCCACGTGCCCGATCGTGCCAATATTCAAATGCGGCTTGTTGCGATCAAATTTCTCTTTGCCCATGCTTGCCTCCTAAAAATATTTCTTTTAGCCTATAACCAAATCAAAGCCCTCGATCAGGGTCGAACTGATGACCTCATCCTTACCAAGGATGCGCTCTGCCAACTGAGCTACGAGGGCGCTCAAAAGCGGGAGACGGGATTCGAACCCGCGGCCTAAAGCTTGGAAGGCTTTAGCTCTAGCCAACTGAGCTACTCCCGCGTCCCCAATTGGGCAGGGGAGGATTCGAACCTCCGAAGACTTGCGCCAACGGGTTTACAGCCCGTCCCATTTGACCACTCTGGAACCTGCCCTCACTTTTCATTTTCCACTTAGCACAAGCTGGCGAAGGGATTTGAACCCCCGACCGGCTGATTACAAATCAGCTGCTCTACCAGCTGAGCTACGCCAGCGTTAAAAAAAATGAGTATAGCACAGCTATACCTGTTCTGTCAATCATTTTCGACTCTATGGTCTTCGCAGGGAAATGAATTATAGCTCATTTATGATTAGAAAGCAAGATGTTTGCCAAATTTTTTAAATTTTACCGCCAGCGGGTTATAATGACCGCAATGAAACGAATGATCTTCCTGTTTGTTGATGGCTGCGGCGTGGGCCGAGCCGACCCCGGCAACCCCTTTTTCATTGCCAAGAGCAATTATCTGCCTTTTTGGCCAGGCGCCATGGTTCTGGCGGACGGTACACCCGTCGCAGCGATAGATGCAACTTTGGGCATTCCCGGCCCGCCCCAGAGTGCCAGCGGCCAGACGGCGCTTTTTTGCGGCAGCAAAGCCGCGGCGATCGCCAACCGTCACCGCAACGGCTACCCCGACCGGGTTTTGCGCAGGATCATCCTGAAAAAAAATCTGCTGTCCGAACTCGATAACAAAGGAGTGCCAGCCCGTTTTCTCAACGCCTACCCGGTTTTTGACGATTATTTCAGCAGCAAATACATAACAATCATGCCCAACGGCCGCCTCTGGTTTTCCCCGCTCTTCCCGGAGCGTTTCAAAAGGATGATCTCGGTGACTTCCTGCATGCTGCTGGCCAGCGGTCAAAGGCCTTTCGGGGCAGCCGACATCCGGAGGAAAAAAGCCTTATACCAGGACTATTCCAACCGCCAGCTCAACGAAAAAGGGTTTTCCCTGCCCGAGTTTTCGCCAGAACAGGCGGCGGGCATCATTTACGACGCCTCACGGCGCTTCGAATTCATTCTGTACGAGTATTTTCAAACCGATCTCTACGCCCATCGCCGGCCGTTTGAGGAATGCGTCGGCCTGATCAGGGAACTAGACACCCTGGTCGGTGCCTTGTTGTCGCGCCTTGATAAAAAGAACGATACCCTGATCCTGACCAGCGACCACGGCAACCTGGAGGATTTCCATTTGCGCGGCCACAGCCGCAACCCGGTGCCGCTCCTGGCCTGGGGCCGCCATGGAGGATTTCTGCGCAAAAAAGTTAAAAGCCTCAGCGACGTCGTCCCGGCCTTGCTGGAACTATTTTCCTGAAAGATAAGTCCAGTGAACAAAAATAAGTCTACTTCATTTTGGTCTTGACTTTTCGGAAGTTCTGTTCATAATGGTCATATGAAAAGATACCTTGAAAAACCTATTTTCCAGGATTTAAAAGGGAAGATTGTTATTCTCTCCGGTCCTCGCCAGGTAGGTAAAACAACATTGTCCAAACAACTGAATCCATCTCATTTATACTTAAATTATGATTCATTTCATGATCGTCAGATCATCAAGAAAGAGGAATGGACGAGGAATGTCGAGTTGGTTATTTTTGATGAACTGCATAAAATGCGCAATTGGAAATCCTGGATAAAAGGAATTTATGATACGGAAGGTGCGTCACCGCAATTACTCGTAACTGGCTCTGCCAGACTTGAAACTGTCAAAAAAGGTGGCGATTCATTGGCTGGCCGCTTTTTTTCTTATCGTCTGCATCCATTGTCTGTGAATGAGATAAGCCTAATATTAAAGGAGGAACCCAGGGAAGCGCTTGATAAGATATTATTTTTAGGCGGTTTTCCGGAACCTTATTTAAAAGCCAGTACGGCTTGGGCTAAACGTTGGCGTCGAACCCACATAGATACCATTTTACGAGAGGATCTGTTAGATCTTGAGAAAGTCAGGGATGTCAAAGCAATGGAAATCTTAATTGATCTTTTACGGGTACGAGTTGGTTCCGCAACATCCTACGCATCATTAGCCAATGACCTGCAGGTTTCCTCCCCTACGATTAAACACTGGCTTCAGATTTTGGAAAACCTCTTTGTAATTTTCCCTGTTCGTCCATATTCCAAACACATCGCCCGCAGCCTATTAAAAGAAGCAAAATACTATTTTTTTGATACCGGCGCTATCGAGGGAGATTTGGGGGCAAGACTTGAAAACACTGTTGCTTTGGCGCTTTTAAAGGAATTACATTTCTTGGAAGATACAACCGGATCCAAAGTAGCTTTACATTATCTTCGTGACAAGGAAAAACGCGAAGTAGATTTTATGGTACTTATTGACAACAAACCCGCCATGATAATTGAAGTCAAGGTCAGTGATGATGTTTTTGCCAAATCATTATTTCGCTTCCATTCCATTCTAAAAGAAGCGCAAGCATTTCAAATCGTTTATAATCTGAAAAAACCTAAATCCAAAGACAATATCAATATGCTTTCCGCCCACCAATTTTTAAGCCATTTGAAATTCTAAAATGAACAATGATTTTTTGTACCTGCACAGTGATGCTTTTTTTGGCGGGATTTTTATACTTCAACTCAATGCCTTGGTTGCCGCCCTCTCGGAAAAGGGACAACACATTGGCGACCTGGTAGTTTCTTCGTTGGCAGTGCGGAAAGTGAAGATACCGAGAACGTGAAACAACTGATCGCCATCAAGACAGCCAATTGATCAACGCCGGACAATGGTGACGGCGCCCGCCTGCGCAAAAAGATAAAAAGCCTCAGCGACGTCACCCCGGCGTTGCTGGAACTGTTTTTATAAAAAGGCAGTCCTGGTTTTTTAAAATTGACAGTCGACAATTTTTTATTTATAGTAAAAAAGCAAAATGAAACACAATATGAATGGAATCGTGAAAATTTCAAATAGCCATAACGCCGTGCCCTTGATGGCCGAACTGTTTTTCCTGATTGTGGCAATCTGCTTTTTCCCCCTGCTTCTGCTTTTCATCCCATTTTATTTTTATCCGGGACCGGAACCGGCAACACCTGTGTTCGCGACCAATCGCACCGTTGTCTCAATGCGGACCGCGGTCAAACGGCGCGAACGCAGTCCACCCCAATAATCTCCCAGCGGAAGAATCGCTTTTCATTCTCAAGCAACAAAGGACCATGCAAAAAATTTATTCTGGGAGAAAACAATTGAAATCACATAAAACCGATTCAAAGATTTGGCTTAAAATCGAAGATGCAATCAGGCGCTGGCGCGAAGTGCCGCTAGAATGCGACCTGGCTCCCTACCAGCCCATGTTGTCATGCATTCGAAGCATCAGTTTATCCGAGAAAGCAGACAAGCAGCTGCAAGAGATATCCGGGAATCTCCGGAAAAAAGCGCAAGCAAGCGGCATAAACGAAGAATTGCAGGCCACGGCTTACGCCCTGGTCGCTGAAGCTTGCCTGAGGGTCTTGCGGCTATCGCCTTTCGACAATCAAATTCTTGCCGGGATCGCCATGCATCAGGGCAAATTGGTGGAATTGCCCACTGGCGAAGGCAAAACACTGGTCGCGGTATTTACCGCATATTTGAATTCCTTGAACGGCCAGGGTGTACACGTGTTCACCGCCAACGACTACCTGGCGCGCCGCGACGCCGCCTGGATGGGGTCAGTTTACGCATTCCTGGGCTTGACAGTCGGCATAATTCAGGAAGGCATGAACGTTGTCGAACGGCAGCAGGCCTATGGCGCCGATATCACTTACGTGACCGCCCGCGAAGCCGGCTTCGATTTCCTGCGCGACCACCTGGCCCATGAAAGAAAAGGAACCGTGCACAGGCCCTTTCATCTGGCCATCATTGATGAGGCCGACTTCATCCTCATCGATGAAGCCCGTATTCCCATGGTGATCGCCGGCCCAGCGCAGCTGCCAGCCTGCGACCACCACGCATTGGCCCGACAGGTGGAGGCGCTGGAATCCGGCCTTGATTTCGCTATTTCGGAGAACCGCCGCAACGTGTATCTCAGCGAACGCGGCATTCAACGCCTGGAAACCCTGCTGGATTGCGGTAATCTTTTCAGTGAAAGCAACCGGCTGCTGTTGACCGGGATCAACCTGGCTCTGCATGCCAGAGTCCTGCTGCATCGAGATATCGATTATATCGTCCGCACCGGCAAGATCGAATTGGTCGACGAATTCACCGGCCGCCTGGCCGAACGGCGGCGCTGGCCCGACGGCATCCAGCCGGCAGTAGAAGCCAAGGAAAACCTGGTTATCCAGCCGCAAGGCCGCGTACTGGGATCCATCGCCTTGCAGCATTTCGTCAAATTGTACCCCAGACTTTGCGGCATGACGGCTACTGCCCAAGCGGCGGCCGATGAGTTTTTTAAATTGTACGGCCTGAAAACAGTTGTCATCCCCCCGCACCGGCCATGCGTCCGCATCGACCATCCCGACGTGGTCTTTGCCGACAAGCAGGCCAAATACCTGGCGCTTACGGAAGAAATATGCCGGGTACATGCCGGCGGCCAGCCCATACTGGTCGGAACAGCCACCATTCGCGAATCCGAAGTGATCGCCGGAAAGCTGGCGGAACAAGGGATCGCCTGCCAGGTCCTGAATGCAAAAAACGATGAGAAAGAGGCGGGGATCATCGCCCAAGCCGGGGCCTTGTCGGCAGTGACTATTTCGACCAACATGGCCGGGCGCGGCACGGATATCCGCCTGGGCGGAGCCGAAGGTTGCGATCATGCCGCCGTGGCAGCCAGGGGCGGACTCTACGTCATCGGCTGCAACCGCCACGAAAGCCGGCGCATCGACTTTCAATTGCGTGGCCGGGCCGGCCGCCAGGGCGATCCCGGGTCATCGCGATTTTTCGTCAGTCTGGAAGACGACTTGCTGGTCCGTTATCAAGCGACTGATCAGATGACCGCACAGATAAAATCGCAAGGAAACGGACGACCCTATTCCGCAACCCGCATGAATCGAGAAATCGCCCACCTTCAACGGGTTGTCGAAGGGAATAACGCCGCTATCCGTTCCACCCTACGCCACTACACAGCACTGGTAGAGGCGCAGCGCCAATGGATCAGCCAATGGCGGGAGGACGTCCTGGAAGGAGAGGCAGACATGATTCGCCACTTCACTCTGGAGGCCATCGATCATTTCTGGGCCGAGCACCTGGCTGTTATCTCCGATATCCGGGAAAACATCCATCTTTTCCGTCTGGCGGGGAAACTTCCCCTTGAGGAGTTTCACAACCAGATTCACCGGGAGTTCTCCACACAGGAAAAAAAGATTAAAGCTGCCATAGATATGGAGGTACGGAAGATGAAAAAATCCGCCGCCAAACAAGCTGCGGCTAATAGACGGAAAAAACCGGCAGCAACCTGGGTTTATCTGGAAAACGACAATCCCTTTTCCGAGTTTTTTTCCTGTCTGATCTCCTCCCGCAATATCGGCTTCCAGGCAGCGGCCAGTTCGCCCGTCCAACTCCTGTTTTTTTTGCCATTGTTGCTGCTTTTAATGCTTCTAAAACGGATAAAACAAATGCTTAAACGCCCAAAATAGACATTTACAGCGACGTTACTCCGGTGATCCTGGAATTGTTCTGAGACGGTTTGGGTAGGGGCGTTCCGGTGGAACGCCCTGTTTCAGTCAGGATCAATCCAGGGCGATTCTCCCCTGCGGGGACAAGCACGAATCGCCCCTACAGAAGCAAAATCCTTTTCAGGGCAAGAAAAAAACATTTCACTTGACAATTCGTTCTAAATATAACATATACGTATACGTATACTTTAATCATACCCTAAACGAATACAGGAGGCATGAATGAAAAATGCGGTTTTTGAGCGCCAGGAACTCTGCCGGCGCCTGGGCATCGAAGGAAAAACACTCGATGAATGGCAGCAATGCAAGATCATTGGTCCTTTCGGTTTCAGCGATAACCATACTCCCCTCTTCACCGAGTCGGCAGTGGTCGACGGCGAACACATCAAGCGCCTACGCGAACTGGGCTACGACATCAAGGAGATCCAGAAGATCATCCGCAAGATCGGCTTGCCCCGTTTCGCCGACAGAAAAAATGCGAACGAGAAGAAGCAGAAATTCCTGACCGTGGGCGTTTTGGCCGAAAAAGCCGGCGTCAGCTCGCGCACCATCAAACACTGGGAGGACGTGGGCATTATCGAACCCAACATGCGCAGCCAGGGCGGATTCCGTTATTATGGAGATACATATATATATCTTTGTAACCTGATCAAGGACTTGCAGCTTTTCGGCTATTCCCTGGTAGACATCAAGATGATCTCGGATCTTTTTCGCTATTACCTGTCCATCCAGCAGGATCCTGATTCCAGCCCTACGGTCGAAAAAGAAGCCAAACTGGAAACCATGCTCCTGGAGATCGACCGGCTCTTCAAAAAAATTGCCTTGCTCAAAGCGGGCATCGGCCGCTGGGAAGATCTGCTGAAAAGAAAAAAAAAGGAGGTCGCGGCCGCGCGGCTTGAGACCCAAAAAAAAGTGAATTCCTCGAAAAAAGGAGAACCCCTTGCCAAAAATAATTTTGCTTGAACCGCGTCCGCCCAATTTGCATATTTTCTCGCAGTTCTACACCCCGCGCCTGGGCACCTTTATCCTGGGCACCCTGATGCGCGGGTGCGGTTGGGAAGTGGAGGTCGTCATCGAGGAGTGGGAACGCATCGATTTCGAGGCCATGCGCAACGCCGACCTGGTCGGCATCTCCACCATCACCTCGACCGCACCGCGGGCCTATGCCATCGCCGACCGGCTGCGCTCCCTGGGAGTGAAGGTCATGATGGGCGGCCCACACGTGACCTTTCTGACCGAAGAAGCCCTGGCGCACGCCGACTTTGTCATCCGCGGCGAAGGAGAGAAAGCCCTGCCGGTTTTCGCCGCCGCCTGGGAGAAGGGTTGCGGCCTGGAAGATGTACCCAACCTCTCCTACTGGCACGACGGCGCCATCTGCCACAACCCCATGCTGGCTCACGTGGACGATCTTGACGCCATCCCCCTCCCCGATCTGAACCTCTCCGAAGCCTTCCGCCGCAAGAGTGCCGGCAAAGTCGTCATCCCGGTGCAAACGTCCCGGGGCTGCCCCTACGCCTGCTCGTTCTGCTCGGTGACCGGGATGTTCGGCCATAAATACCGCTTCCGCTCCACGGCCAACGTCATGAGCGAACTAAGCCGCTATGACTCCCGCCGCCATTTCATCTTTTTTTACGATGACAACTTCACCCACGACACTGAAAGAACCAAGGAGCTGCTGCGGGCCATGATCGCGGCCAGGTTCAAATTCCAATGGTCGGCCCAGGTGCGCGCCGACGTGGCCAAGGACATCGAGCTGGTCAAATTGATGAAAAAAGCCGGCTGCCAAATCGTATTCATCGGCTTTGAATCGGTCAATCCGCAGAGCCTCAGGGCCATGAAAAAAGGCCAGACCGTAGCCGAGATCGCCCACGCCGTCAAGGTTCTGCGCCGCAAGGGCATCCGTATCCACGGCATGTTCGTCTACGGTTTCGACGAGGACGACTGGCGCACGGTCCGCCGCACCGTCCGTTTCGCCAAAAAAGCCCGGTTGACCTCCAGTCAATTCATGATCCTGACCCCGCTGCCCGGCTCCGCCTTCTACGACAAGGTGTGCGACCAACAGCGCATCCGTTTCCGCGACTGGAACCTTTATGACGCCCACCACGTCGTATTCGAGCCCACCAAGCTGGCCCCGCTGGACCTGCAACGGGCGCAGATCTACAGCCACAAAAAATTCTATTCCTTGGCCACATCGCTGCGGAAACTGATCAACTTCAAATGGCTCGATATCGGCATCGCCCATTACGCCCGCAAATTGAACCGCCACTGGCTGAAGGTCAACTGCACCTACCTGACCGTCCTCTCCCTGCTGCGGTCGAAAAGAAAGAACCAGCACGTCATCGTGGATTACCGCGAAGAAGCGGACCTGGATCAGGTTTCCTGACCAGGACCGCCTCCTTACCCAAGAGGGGGAACCAAGGGGATCGGATTACGACCTTTAGGATTTGTAGATTCCCTGGCGGGGACCGAAGGAGACCAGGATGATGGAGTCGGATTCTATCTGGTAGATCAATCGCTGCGAAAGGGCGCCGGCGGAAAACCTGAGGGAACGATAGGGAGAGAGCTCGCCCTTCAGCTTTTTTCCGGCCAAAGGATTCTCCATGATATCGATGATAGCTTTTTTCAGGGCTTGTTTTTCCAATGCCGAGCGAAGTTTTTTCCTTTGTTTTTTGAACTTGGCGGTCTCGAGGAGCCGCATCAGATCTTGTTCAGGTCCAGTTCACTGACCCGGCCGGACTGGCGATCAACCGTGGCCTCAAAAATATCCTTGATCTCCTCGATGGTCAGTTCAGGGTTTTCAATGGCCGCCAGCCCGATCTTCAGGGCATAGCGCAAAGCACCGGAAAAATCGCGCTGGTCCTTTTTAGCGAACAGCATCAATTCATCTAGTAATTCTTTGTCCAAGGCAACTGTTTTTCTCACCATTTCAATCCTCCCATTTCTTATAATATATGATAATTTCATATGATTGTCAACTTTGCCATTAGCTGATAACAAAAAAACTTATCTTGCCCTTTCTGCATCATTTTACCACCGGGACCCGCAGTTCGCGGCCATTTTCAGGGAATTGTCCGCCGACCTGGTCAGGATGCCTTACGAGGAATTCTTCTAGGTGCTGAAATAATCGCCTGCGCCCGTTTGGTGAATTTAAAGAACTGTCATCAGTGCCTGTCTTATCCTGACAAAATATGAGAAAATAGCCAGGAGCATGCACTTGGGAACATGAGGTAAAAACATGGCAACCAGCGAACAACTGAAGATCATGGCCGACAAGCTCAGGATCCATTCGTTACAGATGACCACGGTGGCGCAGCAATTCTTCAAATTGAAAAGATAAAACGCTAAAATCCAAATAAACAAAGGGATGTCACAGGGATAAGGGGTAAAAAGCATTTTCGCAATTTTATTTTCTATTGACTTTTAATTTAATCTTACATATAATATAAGGGCA
>JAHIKI010000014.1 GCA_018897435.1 Acidobacteriota bacterium
CAGGTTGTCCGCCGCCTTGAATTCCCCCCGCTGCGGGTCGATTTCCTGCGCCAGGTAGCCCTTCTCTCCGGCCAGGGCCCGGCGACAAAGAAGGGCGATCTTGCCCCCGGCCTGGCGGTTGACGATCAGCCGCATCCTGGTGGATGGGAATGTACTCAGCATTTCATAGTCGTTGCGGCTATCGCCGGCGACCAACACGGGCTCATTTTCGAGAAGAGCGCGAATATTTGCAACTTTGCCTGCGCCGAGGTTCGGGCGCAGGCCTGTCTCCAGGACACGGCCGAAACGGTCTCCGGCAAGTGCCAGACCCATGCCGATCACGCGCCGGCAGGGGAAGCCGGTCATGGCGATCATCTTTTCCACCAATCGCCGGTTGCTGGCCGTGGAGATTACGACGGCACCGCCGTGGTCTTGCCATGCGACCGCCAGGTTCTTCATCTCCGGGTAGAGGCGGATGCCGCCGGTCCATTCGTAGTGCCAGCGCCGCAGCGGGTCGTTGACCGCGTGGCGGCTGAGCGGACTGATCAATTCCTCTTCGATAACAGCTTTGGCCAGGCGGTCGAACTCTGCCAGCGACAGCCCCTGCAGGAGCAGGTTCACCCAAGGGTAGGCGAATTCACAGCCGATGCCCGGGGTCTCCTCCAGCGCCCGGTTCAGGGCCAGCAGCCCCGAGGTGAAAACGCGGTAGCTCTCATCGACGCCCTCCCTGCCCTTGGCGGGCGCTTCCTGTAGCAGTTGCTCATAGGCGGCGAAAACCGCGTTTTTCATTTTTTTAAGGGGATAGGGCATGCCCTTGATCAAGACGTGATCGATGTCGTTGATCGTGTCGGGAATGGTGGCGGCCATGGCCCTGGCGTCGATAGCGAAGGCCAGTTCGAAGGTCAGGCGCCGCAGCAGGGCTTCGCCGATATCGCCGAAGATGCAGGTGTTGTCCCAGTCGAAGACGGCCAGTTCCCCGGGCCGTACCCCGGCCAGGAATTCATTCAAAGCATCGAAGTTTCTCTGGTTCCAATTCAGGCACTGCAGTTCCATGGCTTTAACATAATCAATATAGGGCGCAAATGCAAACTAAGATCGGCATCAAAATGACGATCAATTTTTTTCCGGCACCAAGATGAATGAAAAAAGGGGGCGGACCGGGCCGCCCCCTTTATCAAGGGAGGGAGGAGTATGAGAGGATTCTAGTTACGGCGGCCGCGGCTCCGTTCGGAACGCTGACGCATTCCGTCGCGCGTCCGGGCGGGGAAATCTTTTTTTAATTCCATTAATTTTGCCGACTGCTCCGGGGTAAGCAGGGCCATGGCATCCATTTGCAAGCGCAAACGGGCGATCTGCAATTCGGCGCGCATGTCGGCCTGCTCGCGGATCAGCTTCTCGGCATTTTCCAGATTTATCTTTTCCGCCGCCAAAGTCGTGCGCAGCTTCAAGGCCTTGATCTTCATTTCAGCGCCGAATTTGATCGCCCATTGCTCGTGGGTTTCGATCATGGCGCCGATCTTATTTTCCTGATCGGCGTTCAGGCCGATCTTTTCCTTGGCCTGCAGCAGCAGCCGTGGAGGCAGGATGTTCCGGTCGGCGAAAAAGCCTCCCCCCCGCTGCCCGCGTTCGGAAGCCGGGCCGCGAAAGCCCGGTTGGGCGGTTATGAACAGGGCCGCGCTTAAAAACAATACGATCGAAACCGCGAAAAATCTTTTTTTCATTTTTAGCCTCCTTGAATTGTTTCAGTCTTTAAACATTTGTTTTATCTTTTTCTTGCAGGTCGGGTAACACCGGCCTGGGAATCAGTTTTCCCTTAGAAATAACCGCTCTTGGTGGTTTTAGGTTTGGGCGTTCCATTTCAATGGTGTAGAGGCTTCTTCCTTTAAAAGCATACGTCTTTGCAATAATTTTTTCATTTATGTATCCTTTGGTATATACCGATGTTCAATGAAGGTGGAAAATATCATTGAAAACAAATATCCAGTTTAAGAGAACTCACTGCGTGGTTTTTTTGGATTGCAGGGAAGCTTAACACAAATGCATGAAGCGGCCATCATTGAAGATTTAATTTGTCAGGTGCTTCTGGAAGCGGAGAAAAATCAGCTGCAAAAGATTTCCATCATATGTTTGACTGTCGGCCGGCTTCATCACCTGGTCCCGCAAACGATGGGCGAACTGTTCGATTTGATGAAAAGTGAGTTTCCCATTATGGCCGGAGCAATTTTGCAGACAGAAATCCGTCCCGTGCGGTTTGTTTGCCGCTCTTGCGGCAGCGAAACGGCAGCGGCTGCTCCGTCCTTTTCGTGTCCCGATTGCCGAAGTACGGATATCCGGATCGTATCGGGATATGAATTGATCCTGGCCAGCATTGAAGGAGAGCAGAACGAATGATATCGATCCATGAAAAGAAAAAGATCGCCGGATTGTTTTAAATAAATTTTATCAAAGAAAATTAATTCTTGACTGTGTCATCCGATTTATTATATCATCTTGCCTTGATGAAAAATTTTAATGTCTTTAGGGTCGATTTCTAAGGGGGGGGACATGCGCACTGGAATTTTTTTCTGCCAGGTCGAAGAAAACAATCGTTTGAATGTCGCTGCGGTAGCCAAGTATGCCGCGAACCTGCCCAATGTGGAAACCGTCCAGGAACTGGGAATTCAACCCCGGCTGGACGCCAAGGATCTCGCTGGGCTAGTCCATTCTGGCAATCTGGAACGGATTGTCATCGCCGGCGATATGCCCGGTTATTTCAAGCCCGTTTTTACCAAAGCCATGGCCTTGGCCGGGCATGATCCGTTAGAAGTCAGGTTGGCCTCTTTCCGTGAACACGGGGCATCCGGCTCAACCACTCTGGAACGGGCCAAGGCCATCGTCGCTTGCGCCGCCTTTGGCGTTCCTTTTGCCCTGGCCGTCGTTCCTGGGGAGAAACCGGTTCAGCCGACTACCCTGATCATCGGCGCCGGTATCGCGGGAATTCAGGCTGCCCTCGAGATCGCCGACGCCGGAAAGCCGGTTTGCCTGGTTGAACGCTTCGGAACGATCGGGGGCCACATGGCCATGTTCGACAAAACTTTCCCCACCTTGGACTGCTCAGCTTGTATTCTGACACCAAAAATGGTATCGGTCGCCCAGCATGAGATGATCCGCTTGCTGACAAATTCGGAAGTGATCGCCTTGAGCGGTTCTCCCGGTTCCTACCGCGTGCAGATCAAGTGCAAAGCCCGGATGGTTGACGTGGATGCTTGTGTCGCCTGCAATATCTGCAGTGAGGTATGCCCGGTGGAAGTGGCAAGCGAATTCGATGCCGGGATCGCCCGCCGCAAAGCGGTCTATATCCCTTTTCCGCAAGCCGTGCCCAATGCCTACCTGGTTGATGCTGAAAATTGCCTGTATGTTCAAAGCGCCGGCAAAAAATGCGGCGCCTGCGTAAAAAAGTGCCCCAAGGAATGCATCGACCTGACTCAGAAGGATGAAATCATCGAGATTGAAGTAGGCAATATTATTATCGCAACCGGTTATGATGTTTTGCGAGCCGACAATATTGAACATTACGGATATGGCATCTTGCCCAACGTGCTGACTGCCCTTGAGTTCGAACGTCTGACCAATGCCTCAGGACCTACGGGGGGGAAGATCGTGACCAAAAGCCTGAAGTTGAACAAACGCACGAAGCTGGAAGAATGGGTCTTTGATGCCAATGGGCCAGCTCCGAAAAGTGTTGCCATCATTCATTGTGTCGGTTCCAGGGATCAGAACTACAACTCTTATTGTTCCCGGGTCTGTTGTATGTATTCGCTGAAATTTGCCCATTTGGTGAAAGAAAAACTCCCCGGCGCCGACTGTTATGAATTTTATATTGATATGCGGGCTTTTGGTAAAGGTTATGAAGAGTTTTTCGAACGAATTAAGCATGAGGGCACCTTTGTTGTCCGCGGCCGAACCGCAGCGATTTCCGAGTTGAACGGACAAATGATGGTAACAGGGGAAGATATTATCCAAGATAAACTGATCCAATTCCCGGTTGACATGGTACTGCTCGCCGTAGGACTCATCCCGGCCCACGGCACGGAAGAGTTAAGCCGCATGCTTGGATTGACCAGGGACGAGGATGGTTGGTTCTCGGAACTTAATTACAACGGCAGGCCCACGGATACGGAGAAGGGATGCATTTATGTTGCCGGCATGTGCCAATCGCCAAAGGACATCCCCGATGCGGTCGCACAAGCTTCGGCCGTGGCGGCGGGAGTGTTGAGCAGCATCAGCAGCGGCAAGGGCATCGGGCATCGCGGCAGTGTGACCCTCAGTGAGATCGAAGCCCGGGCAAAAAGTCTGCAGGCAAAATGAGGAGGTCCCATGGCGATTCGAGTCAATCCAAAAATCATTGACGATCTGGAAGGTTACGGAGCGGAAGATGTACATCTGTGCTATCATTGCGGCAACTGTTCGGCCGTCTGTCCGCATGCCGACGAATTCAACGTCTTCCCCCGCAGGCCCATGAGATATTTGCAAATGGGGCTGGAACGGAAGCTTGAGACATCGCTTGAACCATGGCTTTGCTATTATTGCGGCCAATGTTCCGATCAATGCCCGCGCGGGGCCGAACCAGGCGAAACCATGATGAGTCTTCGCCGTTGGCTGATTTCCCGCTATGACATCACGGGTATCGCCCGTCTTTTTTTCAAGTCAACCAAAGTGGAATTGGCCGCCGTGATCATTGTGGCTCTTCTGACCGGAATTTTTTTTCTCGGCTTTGGCTTTTGGCAGGGAGACATCAATGTTTACGATGGAAGCAACGCCTTCCTGCCAAGCTCTTTCATTCACAATTTCGACCTGGCGTTGGGATTTCTGGTGGCTTTATTCATTGGCCTTAGTGCTTTCCGCTTTTGGTGGTTCAGTATGGGAGGAAAAAGTGCAGTGCCGATTCCCTGGTGGCTGTATATTAAAAAAGTATATTTGTTGCCCTGGCACTTTTTCACTCAAAAAAGATTTGCTGATTGTGAAAAAGAAACGACCCGGCGCATTTATCTGCCCTGGCTCGCCCATCTGGGACTCATGCTGGGCTATATAACCATGCTTTTTATCGTCATGGTATTCGTGAAACAATTGCAGGCAGGTCCGGAAATCAATTGGTCCGTCCATGTGTTCGGCTATCTTGCCAGTCTGGGGCTGCTCATCGGCGCGGTATACATGCTGTGCGGCAGATTGAAAAAAAATCGGACCCAGTACCAACGTTCCCACGGATCGGATTGGATCTTCCTGGTACTTTTGTTCATTATCGCCTTGACCGGGGTCACCCAGCATATCCTGCACCGTTCGGGATTGTTGCTTGCAGCCAATATCGTTTATATTGTCCATTTGATGGTTGTCGTACCCTGGTTGTTGCGCATGCCTTTCACCAAGTGGGCGCACATGTTTTTGCGACCCCTGGGCATGTATTTTTCCGCTGTGCGTAATGAGGCCTTGGCCAGGCAAAAATCAGGGATAGAAACAACGGTTCAGGCCAGAAAAGTGGCCTGAGGAGACAGGAAATGGAAAGCAGAGAATGTAAAATCGGCGTTTATATTTGCGATTGCGGTACCAATATCGCCAAAGTTGTGGATTGCGAAGCGGTGCGTGAATATATTTCCGAACTTCCCCAGGTCGCCATCGCCCGCACTTACAAATACATGTGTTCCAATCCCGGCCAGGAATTGATCATTCAAGATATAAAAGAGCAAGGCTTGGAAAGAGTGGTGGTCGCCGCCTGCAGCCCGCGCATGCATGAACGAACCTTCCGCGCTGCCCTGCAAACGGCGGGACTCAATCCTTATCTGTTCGAAATGGCCAATATCCGTGAGCAGTGCAGCTGGGTCCATGACGATCCGCTGGCGGCCACCGAGAAAGCCAAGGCACTCACCCAAGCTGCTGTCCTTCGCGTCGCACATCATGAAGCCCTGGAGCAGATGATGGTCGACATGTGCCCCAACACCCTGGTCATAGGCGCGGGAATTGCCGGGCTGACGGCGGCCCTGGAATTGGCTGATGCGGGTCAGAAAGTCTATCTGTTAGATAAGCAGGATCACCTCGGAGGCAACCTGGCCCGGGTTGACCTGACCGCTCCCTATCTTGATTCGGCCCGCGATCTGCTGACCGAGAGAATCACCCGGGTCAAGACCAATGACAACATTGAACTGCTGCTGAATTCTCGCTTGCAGGAGTTGAAAGGATATGTCGGTAATTTTTCCGCTACCCTGGTGAGCGTCGACAGCGATGATCCGGAAGAAAACAAAGCCCAGAAGATTGAAGTGGGCAATGTCATTGTCTGCACCGGCTATAAGGAATTTCCCGCCGAGCGGGTCACCCATTTCGGTTATGGCAAGCTCCCCAATGTCATCACTTCTTTTGATTTCGAGAAAATGCTCCGGGCGGGACGAATTGAAAGCAAAGATGGGAAAATCCCGAAATATGTCGCCATCATTCACTGCGTGGGCAGCCGCAGTCCCGAATACCATGGCTATTGCTCGCGGGTGTGCTGCATGACTGCCCTGAAATATGTCCACGAAATCAAATCGGCCATTCCCTCCTGTTACGTTTCTGATCTTTATATCGACATGCATGCTTTCGGCAAGGGGCATGAAGATTTTTACCGCCGCACCTCCGAAGTGAAAACCATGTTTTTGATGTTTGGCAAAGGTGATCACCCTATCATCCGCAGCGCCGGCCCGAAAGATGATTGCGAGATGCTCATCGAAGTGAACGAGCAATTATCGGGTGAAGTCATTGAAATCCCCGCTGATCTTGTTATCCTGATGGTGGGTATGGAGGCGCGGGAAGATGCGACGGAAACAGCTCGTCTGGTGAATATCAGTCAGGACAAGGACGGCTGGTTTATTGAGAGCCATCCCAAGCTCGATCCGGTGGCCACGACAACCGATGGCATATACATCGCCGGCACCTGTGTCGCCCCCAAGGATATTCCCGACACCGTTGCCCAGGCCCGGGCGGCGGCGGGCCGGATACTGGCCAAAATCGCCAAGGGGAAAATCGCTGTCGACGCCATATATGCTGAAATAAATGAAGATTCCTGTTCTGGGTGCCGCATATGCAATGAATTGTGTCCCTACAGTGCCATTGAATTTGATGATGAAAAGAAACGCAGCCATGTGCTCAGCGTAATGTGCAAAGCCTGCGGGGCCTGTGTGGCCGCCTGTCCCTCGGGAGCGATCAAGGGACGTCATTTCACCGATCAACAGATTTTCGCCCAAATCGAAGGAGTACTCCGATGAGCTTTGAACCCAGAATCCTCGGTATTTTATGCAACTGGTGTTCTTATGCCGGTGCTGATTTGGCCGGTACCAGCCGTATTCACTATCCGCCCAATATCCGTATTATCCGCGTCATGTGCTCTGCTCGTGTTGATCCTACCTTTGTGGTCAAGGCGCTGGTGAGCGGTGCCGATGGCGTATTGATCTGTGGGTGCCATCCCGGTGATTGCCATTATTCTGAAGGCAATTACAAGACCATGCGCCGTATCCCTTTGTTGAAAAAAGTGTTGACCGATCTGGGTGTTGAAGATGATCGGGTGCGCCTGGAATGGATCAGTGCCAGTGAAGGTCAACGTTTTGCCGACATTGTCAAGGATATGACCGAGCGCATCCGCGCCCTGGGTCCTTCCCGCATTTCCGCTGAACTAAATGTAGACCCGAGGGAGAAATAAACCATGGCTGCGAAAAAACTGCAAATTGCTTTGTATTGGGGAGCCGCCTGTGGTGGTTGTGACGTGGCCGTGCTGGATACCAATGAATTCATTCTGGATGTAGCCGCTTTGGCCGACATCCGCTTGTGGCCCATCGCCGTGGACGGGAAATATGAGGATGTGGAGGCCATGGCCGATGGCGAACTCGATCTGACATTTTTTAACGGTGCCGTTCGCAACAGTGAAAATGAACACCTGGCAAAATTGCTGCGCCGCAAGAGCAAATTGTTGGTTGCCTTCGGGTCTTGTGCCCACATGGGCGGCATTCCCGGCCTGGCCAATCTGACCAATCGTGAAGCGATTTTTTCCAGTATCTATCTGCAAAATCCCTCTATCGAGCCGGGAAACAAGAAAATTCCCCATCCGGAGACCTGCCTGGACGACCATGTACTCGAACTCCCCCAGTTTTATAAAAGAGTATATAAATTGGCCGATATCGTCCCTGTCGATTATTTCCTTCCCGGCTGTCCGCCGGCTCCCGAACAGGTGAAATTATCCATTTTGGCTTTGGCCGGCGGTAAACTGCCGTCCAAAGGCTCCACAATCGGAGCAGCGGAACGGAACGTATGTGATGATTGCCAACGCAGCAAATCGGAAAAAAAGATCAAGCGTTTTTACCGCCCCTATGAAATTATCCAGGATCCCGAAAAATGCCTGCTCGAGCAGGGTATCGTGTGCATGGGACCGGTAACCCGTTCCGGCTGCGGGGTACGTTGCCCCGAGAGCGGCATGGGTTGCCGCGGCTGCTACGGCCCGGCGCCCGATGTTTTGGATCAGGGAACCAAATTCATCAGCGCCTTGGGCGCAATCATTGACAGCAAGGATCCCAAGGAAATAGCGGCGATCATTTCCGGTTTACCCGATCTCACCTCGACACTGTATCGGTTCGGTCTTCCGGCCTCGTTTTTGCAAAGGAGTTTGAAATCATGAAAACCATCAGGATTGATCCCATAACCAGATTGGAAGGACATGGGAAAATAGAGATCTATCTCGCTGATGATGGCGGAGTCCAGGATTGTCATTTCCAGATCCCGGAATTGCGCGGGTTCGAACGTTTCGTGGTCGGCCGGCCAGTTGAGGAACTGCCGCGGATCATGACCAGGATTTGCGGCGTTTGTCCGGCCAGCCATCACATGGCCAGCGCCAAGGCCGTTGACGGATGTTTTGGCGGTGAAGTGGCGCCATTGGCTCACAAATTGCGCGAGATGTATTATCATGCTCACTATATCCATAGCCATATCGCCCATTTTTACGCGCTGGCCGCTCCCGACTTTGTCCTTGGCCCTGACGCCGACCCGGCCATCCGCAATATTTTGGGTGTGGTCGCCAAAGTGGGCTTGGAAATCGGCGGCAAAGTGATCCAGGCCAGGGCCATGGCCCAGAAAATCCAGCAGCTTTTGGGAGGGCGGACAACGCATCTGGTCTGGTGTTTACCCGGAGGAGTATCAAAAGGATTGAAAAAGAGTGAGTTGGAGAAGATCAAACCCATGGTGAAGGAGTTGGCGGCCTTTGCCGATTTCTCGCTGAAGCTCTTCCGGGACATTGTGCTTGGCAATCCGCAGTATGTGGACTTGATTCTGCACGGTCCCTACACGCTGGATGTGCATTCCATGGGCTTGGTCGATGAAAACAACGCCTCGAATTTCTATGACGGGCAGGTGCGTGTGGTTGATTTCCAGGGAAAGGAGATCTGCAAATACCATGCCCATGAATACGCCGATTTTGTGGCCGAA
>JAHIKI010000015.1 GCA_018897435.1 Acidobacteriota bacterium
CGGTGCAAAACCGGCTGACCATTATCACCGGCGGACCGGGTACGGGCAAAACCACCATCATCCGGGCCATCATCGAGATCCTGAAGGCCAACGGCAAATCGATTCTGATCGCCGCTCCCACCGGCCGGGCGGCCAAGCGCATCGAAGAGAGTTCGCTTTACCAGGCTTCCACCATCCACCGCCTACTGAAGTTCAATCCCGAGACCGGCCAGTTCGTGCACAATGCCCAGAATCCTTTGAAAACCGACGCCATCATCGTCGACGAGTTTTCCATGGTCGACTCGTTCATCCTTTTTGCACTGCTGCAGGCGCTGGCCGACAACACCCAGTTGATCGTCATCGGCGACAAGGACCAGCTGCCCTCGGTCGGTCCGGGAAACGTGCTGCGCGACATGATCCAGAGCGATTATTTTAACACCATTTATCTGAACCGCAACTTCCGCCAGAACCAGGACAGCCTGATCGTGGAGAACGCTTTCCGGGTGAACCGCGGCGAGCCGCTGCTGTTTCCCGCTCCCAACCCGGAACTTGATTTCGTTTTTCTGCCCATGCGGGACGAGGCCCAGGTCTTGCAGAAGGTGGAGGGTATTGTCCGCCATTATCAAAACGTTTACCCGTTCAATTCAAGCGCCATGCAGATCCTGGTGCCCATGTACCGCGGTCAGGCCGGCATTGACCAGATTAACCAGATGATACAGGAGAAGTTCAATCCCGAACCTTTTCTGCTGAAAAAAGAGAAGGTGGCTTTCAAGCGGCTGGACAAGGTCATGCAGACCAAAAATGATTATGATAAGCAGGTTTTCAATGGCGACCTGGGCATAATCGAAGACTACAACGCTGCCGACAAGCTGCTGCTGGTCAATTTTGACGGCTGCATCGTGGAATATGCCGCCGACGAACTGGATGAGTTGACCCTTTCTTATGCCGTGTCGGTACATAAATCGCAAGGTTCGGAATACGATATCGTGGTTCTGTCTCTGCTGCCCGCCCACGCGCGCATGCTCAGCCGCGAATTATTTTATACAGCCATCACCCGGGCCCGGAAAAAACTGATCCTGCTTTCGGATGAAAACACCGTGGCCCGCGCCTGTGCGAATTCCCAGCCCACCTTGCGCAAAACCCTTTTGCCGCTGCGCCTGCGCGAAGTGTTCGAAGCGCCGCCTGTGGTATAATCGCAGCCATGGAGAACCTCGCCTCAACCCCCATGCTGCGCCAATACCGGGAGATAAAAAAAAGCTATCCCGATGCCATTTTATTTTTCCGCCTGGGTGATTTTTACGAGATGTTTTTCGATGATGCCAGGACGGCCGCCCCCATTTTGGAAGTGGTCCTGACCTCGCGCAACAAGAACAAGCAAAATGCGGTGCCATTGTGCGGGGTGCCCCACCACGCCTGGGAAAATTATGCCGCCAAGCTTTTGCGCAAGGGTTTCAAAGTGGCCATCTGCGAACAGGTGGAGGACCCGGCCCTGGCCAAGGGCATTGTGCGCCGGGAGGTCACCCATATCCTGACGCCGGCCACGGCCTTGGAAGTAGAATCCCTGGATGCCGGGTTGAACAATTTCATCGTCTCTATCCGCCGTGACGGGCAATTCATGGCCCTGGCGTCTATGGACCTGGCGGTCGCCGATTTCGAGGTGAAGACCTTTGCCGCCGGCAACGATGAAGCGCTGTTCAATGAATTTTACCGCAAATTCCCCAAGGAGATCGTCATTGCCAGGGAATTTGAAAATGAATTCCGGCTTTTCAGCAAGCGCTTCCCCGAGTTTGCCGGAATCCTGGTCACCGTGTTCGATGATGCGGAGTTCGCGGTTTCGGCCTGTGCCGAGGTTTTAAAAAATCAATTTTCTCTGGAAAGCATCGAGGGCCTGGGGTTTGCCGCCTACCCAGCTGCCGTGGCCGCCTCCGGGGTGATGATCAAGTACCTGCGCTCCATCCGCCCGGGCGCCCTGGCCCATATCGCCGTGCCGCGCTTCAGCGCCAGGGAAGATTACCTGGTTCTGGACGCGGTCTCGTTCCGCAACCTGGAGATCACCGCCAACCTGCGCAGCGGCACGGCCGCTGGCTCTCTTTTCGAAGCCGTGGACATGACCATCACTCCCATGGGCAAGCGGCTGCTCAAAAAATGGCTCTCCTACCCGCTGCTCGCCAAAAAGGAGATCGAGTCGCGACTGGACGGGGTGGATGAGTTCTCGCAGAACCTGATCGGCCGAGGCGAAGTACGCAAGAAACTGAAATATTTCGCCGACCTGGCCCGGCTGAACTCCAAGATCGCACTGAACATCGCCCTGCCCCTGCACTTGCTGAGCCTGCGCGATACCCTGGAAAAAATTCCCGACATCCAAAATGACATAAAAGAGCTGAAAGCGGAGATCATCCGTGAGGCGTTCCTCAAACTCCAGCCGCTCCCCGAAGTGGCGGGCATCATTGATCGGGCCATCGCCGCCGAGCCGGCCAACAGCATTAGCGAGGGGCAAATCATCAAGGAAGGCTACCACCAGGAACTGGACGAACTGCGCGCCATCAGCCACAACGCCAAGGAAATCGTCGCCGCCATGGAAAAAAGCGAAAAAGCCAGTACCGGCATCCCCTCGCTGAAGATCAAATACAACAAGGTGTTCGGTTATTTCATCGAAGTCACCAACAGTCACTTGCAGCTGGTTCCCGACCACTATATTCGCAAACAGACCCTGGTCAATGCCGAGCGTTTCTTAACAGCCGAGCTCAAGGAGTTGGAAGAAAAGATCCTCAAGGCCGAAGAAAAGATCGTGGCCATCGAAAAAAAGCTTTACTTGGATGTCCTGGCCGAGATCCAGCGTTACTCGGCGCCCTTGAATCAAAATGCCGACTGGATCGCCGTGCTGGACGTGCTGGCCTCGGGCGGCGAGCTGGCCCAGCGCCGCGGCTACGTGCGCCCGCAGATCGACGACGGCACGGCCATCCGCATCCAGGAAGGCCGCCATCCGGTCGTCGAGGCCGCTTCCGGCCGCGGCTTCATTCCCAACGATCTGAACATCTCCGGCGAAAGCGAACAGATCCTGATCATCACCGGCCCGAACATGGGCGGCAAGTCGACCTACCTGCGCCAGAACGCCCTGATCGTCATCCTGGCCCAGGCCGGCTGTTTCGTGCCCGCCGCCGGGGCGCAAGTAGGTATTTGCGACCGCATCTTCACCCGCATCGGGGCTTCCGATTCCCTGATCGAAGGCAAGTCCACTTTCCTGGTAGAAATGATCGAGGCGGCCATCATCTTGAACAACGCCACCTCCAGGTCGCTGATCCTGCTCGACGAGATCGGCCGCGGCACCTCCACCTATGACGGCCTGTCCATCGCCTGGGCCGTGATCGAATTCCTGCACTCCTTGAAGGAAAAGCCGCGCACGCTCTTTGCCACCCACTACCACGAGCTGACCGAGCTGGCCGCCATTCTCGAGCGGGTGAAAAACTACCACATTGCCGTCAAGGAATGGCAGGACAACATCATTTTTCTGCACAAGATCATGCCCGGCCCCACCGACCAGAGTTTCGGCATCCACGTGGCCAAGATCGCCGGCATCCCCCGCAGCGTCATTGAAAGGTCCAAGGAGATCCTGCTCAACCTGGAGAAGAAGGAGCTGAACCGCCTGGTCAAGGAGCGCATCACCGGCAGGATCGAGAAGGTGCCGGCCATGAACGCCGGCCTGTTCCCCGAAGACATGGAGCTGAAGGTCTGGGACGAGATCCGCGACAAGCTGAAAGAGATCGACATCTCCAGCATCACGCCGCTGGAGGCCCTGAACATTCTTCAATTCCTGAAAACCAAAAGCGACAAGTTCGAATAGATTTTCTTTCCCCAGGAATGGGCATCGCCAATGCTCCTTCGGCTCTTTTTCTTTTTTTGCGTTGAATAAAATGAGGTTGCTCATCCGTAGAGAGGGCAGGAAGCGCGGTGTTCCTAAAGGAGGCAAAGATGGAATCGATCGACAACAGAATTAAGATGCCTGATGCGGCGGCGGATGCGTTCAGCAGGGGACGTCAAGTCGGGCTCGCTACCGCTGCCCTGGCTTTGAGCATCGTCTCTTTCATCAGTCTACTCGGGCTGGAAAAGGCGATCTTGGCCGCAACGCTCGGGATCGCAGCCTGGCGCATACGACCCTCAAGCTCTCAAGGAAAAAAGCGAAGTCTGCTGGCTATCGCTGTTGCCGTGATCTACGCGTTGATCTTCATCGTTGCGTTTGCGCTTTTTCACGATAAATTTGCAGATCTCATCCACATGATGCAGCAGCTCAGTTAAATCGCGGAGGCATGATGGCTGAGATGACTTCCTCCGAGTACGGGCAATTGCTCGCACCATGGTTAACCCAGGCAGCCGGCTATGCGCGTTCGCTGTTGCTGAACAAGCCGGATGCCGAGGATGCGGTTCAACAGGCTGCGCTCAGAGGCCTCGAGCGTATCCGTACGTATGATGCGAAGCGCCCCTTCAAGGGTTGGTGGTTTGTAATTGTGCGCAACTGCTGCTTTGATCTCTTGCGCAAGAGAAAATCGAGCCGGTTAACCGCGTTAGGCGACACAGAGATTGCCGATGAGCGGAGCGCGGAGCCGGCGCGTTGGCAGCAACTGGTCGAGCAGCTGGCTCAGCTTTCTCAAGACCATGAGGAAATTCTGCGGTTGCGCTATTTTGGAGGGCTCGACTACAGTGAGCTGGCATGCGCGCTCGACATTCCGCTGGGCACGGTCATGTCGCGCCTTCATTTCGCACGCAAGGCATTGGCTGAAAAGATAAGAAAGGAGGATCTATGAGCTCGATTGATTCTGCTGAACTGTCGGCTCTTTTGGACAGAGAGCTGGATCCGGAGCGGGCCTCTGTGGTTCGCCAAGCGATCGCGAGCGATCCGGTGCTTCGAGCAGAATTCGAAATGCTCAAGCGGCTTGATCGTGCTGTTGCTGAAGCCGCATCGACCGCAGCGTTTGAGGCTGGGGTGGTCATCCCCGAGGAGATTCCCCAAAACCATCTGCTGAGATCGATCGCCGCATTTGTACCAGCGCTATGCGCATTGCTGGTCGTGTACATTCTCCCCAAACTGCTCGACTTGGCGCTTTCAACGAGCGTTTTCCTGCATATCATTCCATTTGCCCTGATCATGGTTTGGGCTTTCCGCCTCGTCATGCGCAACGACGAAAGGAAAGAGTGGGGACGCTGCTTCACTTTGTGACTTTATCGAGATAAGCTTTATCCATGCGTCGGGCACGGCTAACATATCCGGGTGTATTCCATCACGTGAAGAATCGGGGAATAGGGAGAGAATGCGTTTTCCCGGATGATGGAGACAAAGAGATCTTGTTGGAATGCCCGGGCCGACCGACCAGAGCTTCGGCATCCACGTGGCCAAGATCGCCGGCATCCCCCGCAGCGTCATTGAAAGGTCCAAGGAGATCCTGCTCAACCTGGAAAAAAAGGAATTGAACCGCCTGGTCAAGAAGCGCAGCACCGGCCGCATCCCGAAAGTGCCGCCGCTCAACGCCGGCCTCTTCCCCGAGGACATGGAACTGAAGGTCTGGGACGAGATCCGCGACAAGCTGAAAGAAATCGATATCTCCACCCTGACCCCCCTGGAAGCATTGAACATCCTTCAATTCCTGAAAACTAAGAGCGACAATTTTCAATAGATCACCTGCCTCTGGGCCAGACCACCGACCTGCAGAAGGTCGAGGATCTGATGCTGACTCCCATCGCCGACGAGATCACCGAACGCGAACCTTACAAAGGTTATTTGATTTTCAAGGGAGGCATCCCCAAGGTCGAAGAATTCATCAAGAAGTTCCAAAAATAAAGAATGTCATTTTTTATTTAGTTTCAATAAAGCAAAAGACCGCTTGTAAAGAAAAAGAATGGTGTTATAATTCATTCGAGGGTGTAAAATGGGAATCGATTTGTTGTCGGATTTTATCAGAAGTCATTATGAAATTTATGAATGGAAGCACGCAAGTTCCATTTTAAAAAATGATTTTTCGGATGAATGGGAGAATTTAGTCAGTCTGCTTGAAAATTTTAGGTTGGAAAAAAGCTCGATCGTGAAACCGGGTGGAAGAAAATCGCCAATTTCAGAGTTCATTGATTCATTTTTATATAAAAGGGGTTGGATAGAAAAATCGTTCGACATAAAAATCGAAATTGATCATGATATCAAGGAATCACCGACTCACAGGATTGATTGTTATAAAAACCGAGTTGCCTTGGAAATTGAGTGGAACAATAAAGATCCTTTTTTTGATCGGGATTTGAGTAACTTTAGGCTGCTGTTTGACCTGCGTGCCATTAGTGTTGGCATCATCATAACCCGCTGCGATAACCTGCAGGAAATATTTGTTGAATTAGGAAGAGGCGCTTCTTATGGCGCTTCTACTACACACATGAGTAAATTGCTACCCAGGATCAACGGCGGTTCCGGCGGCGGCTGTCCAATATTAGTTTTTGGCATTACCAAGAAGTTATATATAGAGAATGCTTGAAAAATGACTGCAACAACTATTAGTTTCAAAGACAAAGTCAATGGAAAATTTGGAACCATCCTGGCTGATCCGCCTTGGCGTTTTTCAAATCGAACTGGCAAGATGGCTCCGGAGCATAAACGTTTGATGAGATATCCGACCATGGCTTTGGAAGAAATAGTAAATTTACCGATCGCCGAAGTTGCTGCTGAAAAATGCCATTTGTATTTGTGGGTACCAAACGCTTTAATAGCTGAAGGACTCGAAGTGATGAAGAAATGGGGATTCACTTACAAAAGTAATATCGTCTGGCATAAAGTACGCAAAGATGGTGGGCCCGATGGGCGCGGCGTGGGCTTTTATTTCCGCAATGTTACCGAATTGGTTCTTTTTGGGATCCGTGGCAGTTTGCGGACTCTTAAGCCTGGTCGTCGACAAGTGAATATTATCATTTCCAGAAAGGAAGAGCATTCGAAAAAACCCAATGAACTTTACGAAATAATCGAATCCTGCAGTCCGGGACCATATCTCGAATTATTCGCCCGCTTGGAAAGACCTAGTTGGATGCAATGGGGAAATGAAATCGGAGAGAATGCTCCTTTTAAAAGGCCTGAAATTCGTAGACATTTTAAATATAAAGAACCAATGCCTTTGTTTAAATAAGTATCGATTTCACCCGCAGGTTTCTTTGACATTAGCGGAAACTAACCCAACTTCCGCACTTTTTCTCAGGGCGGGGCTGTTTTTCGCGGTGGGCGGGAAAAGGAATCAAGGATTGATGCGGATTTCGGTTTGAGGTGGTGCGGAGAATCTGAAAATAGTGACTAAATGAATAGTCAAATGCAGTACCCACGCGGTTCTTCGTCATCACACTGCGGAAGTTGGGCTAGTCAAATTTCAAAAAGTGTGTTCTCAATTATATAACAAATAATTTATTTTATAAATTTCCACAAATAATTCACATCCATCTATTGCAATTTCAATAAAAGTTCCTTAAAATCCAATCATGAGGAAAATTGATTTTTCTATCAGTTCCTATCAGTAATCTAACAAGGAGGTAGAAAATGAAAAAAATATTTGTCATTGCCGTGGTCGCAGGCATGATACTTGCCGCGAACACCGTCTTTGCTCAGGGGACGGTCGACCAGATCATCATCTACAAAGTCGCCGATCCCAACACTCTATCCGCGACCTTGACAGGGACGGGAATGAACGGCTTTAAGCTCACGGTCGGAGAAGAAATTTACGTGATGGCCAAGGGAGTTGATGTGGACGGTAAAGAAGTTGCCATCTGGCCAACTTGGAAAGCCGAAAAAGAACTATCCCTCAGCGTCGTAGAGGGAAAGAGCAAGGTCGCCAAGATCAAGGCCCTGCAGAAGGGGGCGCCACTTTTCTTCAGCGCGGTCTATATCGATGACGCGGGGAAAAAACACAAGGGCGAAGTTATGGGAGAAGTCAAGGAGCCGGCAAAATAGATATCAAGCCCAAACATAGGGGTCACAATACTATATTTGATTCTGCTGCAAAACCCTCATAAATGCCAGTTTTTAGCGCACAAGAAAGATTGAAATTTGTTTTTAGCTAATTGCACTAAAACCTTTTCAGAAGAGTAGAATCGGGGATATTTTCTTGGAGCGATTGAGCAAAAATGGTATAATGAATTATAGTTTGAGACCATTTACTGGAGGCGTTTTCGATATCTTTATCCAAATTTAATTGGCAAAGGAAACTGTTCGGATTGCAGGAGAACAGTCGGCAATTATATGCTGCTGATGACAAATACCGACTATTTGAAATCTGGGGATGTTGCTTGACATTGTGGCTTTGTTCGAGGAAGTTGAATTTGAATGGTGCGCATCACTTACTATCCTAGTGCATTTCATCATGTGCTGAACCGCGGCAAAAAGGGCGAATAAATTTTCCCGGATGATGGGAGCAAAAAGACCTTTTTGGCAATCATTTCCGAGAAATCAAAAGAAATCTTCTGCAATTCCTGAAAAGCAAGAGCAACAATTTCCCATAGATCTTCCGCTACCTGAATGAAAGGTGGGCTTTTTTTTAAACACTTGACCTTATGGCTGATTGAATATTACAAGGCTACGATTGAGTCCCGTGCTTCTCCGCACGATCTTAAACTGTTGCGGAAATTATTTGCTTAAAGATGACATTGAATATTGATGGTGGTGGAGCATTTCTATTTTTTGTAAATTGCTTGGTTTTTGGCTATTTTTCAGAAAAATTTCAAAAAGTGCATTCTCCTGGCCCTAAATAAATCTTTTTCCCCTGAATTCCCCAAGCAATTCACAAGCGAATATTGCAATTTTAATAAAATCTCCTTAAAATCCCATCATGGGGAAAATTGATTTTCCTATAAGTCATTGTAAATAGACAAACAGCGATGTTAATAAACAGATATAAAAATAATCCAATCCTTACAAAGGATGACGTGCCCTATCCGGTTGCTACAGTGCATAATGCCGCAGTTGTTAAGCACAAGGGGAAATACATAATGATATTTCGCTCACATAAACTGAACGGAAGAAGCATTCTTGGTAAAGCCGAAAGTGATGATGGATATAATTTTAAGGTGAATGATAAACCTTTTATGATTCCGGCTACTGAGGGGATTTTTGAAGAATATGAAGCCTATGGAGTGGAAGATCCAAGGATTGTTTTTATTGACGGAGAATACATTATTACATATAGTGCTTATTCCAGGCATGGCGTGCGTATTGGACTTGCAAAAACAATAGATTTCAAATCTGTTGAACGATTTTCATTAATTACTGAATCCGACTGCAGGAATGTTGTAATCTTCCCGGAAAAAATTAGAGATTTATTTGTCAGGCTCGACCGCCCTCATTCTGAAATATCGCCCTGGTCCATTTGGATATCTTACTCTCCTGACCTTAAGTATTGGGGTGAATCGAAATTAATCATGAAACCATTGCAATATCATTGGGATGAGATGAAAATTGGGCCTGGAGCGCCACCTATTAAAACATCCCGTGGTTGGCTAAGCATTTATCATGGGGTATTTCCAACTATGGATGGGAGTGTTTATCGATTAGGGGTGGCATTGCACGACTTGGAAGATCCTTCAAAAATTATTGCCATTGGTGATGAATGGATTCTACAACCAGAAGAAGTTTATGAAATAACAGGCTATGTGCATAATGTGGTGTTTACCTGTGGCGCTGTTCCTGAAGATGATGGAAGCGTTAAAATATATTGGGGGGGTGCTGACAAAGTAATGTGTGTAGGCATTGCAATATTGGATGACCTTGTTGACCATTGTTTAAACAACCCACGACAAGCACTGTAATTATTCTTGTCAAACTACTTGTAATAGAAAGACTATGAAAATCGCAATCCTTTCCTCAATAGCATGGCGTACACCTCCCCGAAAATATGGCCCCTGGGAACAAGTTGCATCCAACATTGCTGAAGGAATGGTTGAACTTGGCATTGATGTAACATTGTTTGCCTCTGGCGATTCTATTACAAAAGGCAAATTAGCCTCAGTTTGTGAGCAACCCTATGCCGAGAATGCTAATGTCGATCCCAAAGTAGAAGAGTGCCTTCATATCAGCAATCTCATGGAACAAGCAGATCAATTTGATTTGATTCATAATAATTTTGATTTTCTTCCACTGAGTTATTCTCGTTTGATCAAAACACCCATGGTAACAACCATTCATGGTTTTTCTTCTCCAAAAATTATTCCGGTCTATAAAAAATACAACAGTACTGGTCATTATGTTTCTATCAGTAATTCTGATCGCAGTTCTGAACTGGATTATGCCGCTACCGTTTACAATGGTATAAATACCAATGAGTTTATTTTAAGTCATGAGCCAGAAGATTATCTGCTTTTTTTTGGCAGGATTCATCCGCATAAGGGGGTTTATGAGTCTATACAAATTGCTAAAAAATCAAAAAGAAAGCTCATTATTTCCGGTTTAATTCAAGATCAGGAATATTTTGATAATAAAGTTAAACCATTTATCAATAATAATGACATTGTTTACGTTGGGAACTCCGGGCCTGATGAACGAAACAGACTTTTGGGTGGAGCGATTGCCCTTTTACATCCAATTAGTTTTGAAGAACCTTTTGGTCTGAGCGTGGTTGAAGCTATGTTGTGTGGAACGCCAGTTATTGCATTTAACAGGGGCTCTATGCCCGAATTAATTCTTGATAGGAAGACTGGTTTTGTAGTTAATACTATTGAAGAAGCGCTGGACGCGGTAAATAATATTAAATCGATAAACCGGGAGTATTGCAGAAATTGGGCTACTTCAAAATTTAGCCGGCAAAAAATGATAGAAGGTTATCTGGATGTTTATACGAAAATTCTAAGTGTATAACAAAAGGGTGGTAAGGGGAACTGGGGACGGTACATGATATTGTGACTTTATTCGGGCAAGCTGAGTTTATACAGCGGGGGAAACTAACTTAGCCAGGTGCATTCCATCATGTGCTGAACCGTGGCAGAAGTGGATAATACATTTTCCCGGATGATGGGGACAAACAGACCTTTTGGGAAATTCTTTCCGGGAAAGCAAAAATTAGAGGCGGCCCTTTCTTTCTCTCACTGGTCAATCTGTATACCGGTTTTGAGTATGGTCGAGACGAGTGGGTCGCTTTCATTGAAATCTTCAGGACGGAAAGGCAATGGATCGATGCGTTTATCAATTGAACGGCGTAAAGGCACGATCACGCGGCGGTCCGAAAAACGATTACCGGAGAAATCGTTTGAAACAATCGCGATATCGATATCGCTGTTTTCATCAAACCGGTGTTGGGCATAAGAACCGAAAAGAAAGGCTTGCAGAACATGGATATGGCTTTTTTTTAATGCGGCGATATAAGTTTGGGCTATTTTTTTAATAGATGTTCTTTTTTCAGCCATTTTAAAAACACCTCAATTTCTGTCAAATATCGTCTGGTAAAGGCCATGGTGCATTTTTTTTTAAAAGAAAATTTGTAATCGGGATAGCGCGCTTCAAGATTAAAATCTGACACTTCTTCGAGCAGTTTTTCCTGATCTTCAGATAACCTCAGTCTACATTTTTCTGCAAGCATTACAAGATTATGTTTATATGGTGCAGTTTCTCTGTTTTTTTTAACAAAAAGAGCCTTTAACTGCTTCTCAAGCACGAGATGAGCAAAAAAAAGAGAGTGCGCATATGATTTCTTTTCAAAAAGTTGTTTGGTTACCAGCCAATCATAAGCTGCGCTTTTTAACCAAAAAGAAACCTGCTCTTTAATGTGAATCACAGCCTCATTCTAATGCCTGCCATAATATTTGTCAAATTGACTGTCTCCGAGCTCGTGCAGGATAATTTCTGAAAAACAAGAGCGACAATTTTCAATAGATCCCCTTTCCCAAGCCAATTTGAAAACCGACGGGGAAAATGGCAAACGTCGATAAAAAAAATATTTTTTTAAATTTTTTTTAAAGATAGCAACTAATACAGGCAGAGAACTTGCCGCAGTCCGTTTTCAATAGCATCCAGGTCTTGACCGGAAAGGGAATCGGCTTTATTGGTCAAGCGGCTTTTGTCTATGGCCCGGATTTGGTCGCAGACAGCCAGGGCCTTGCGGCCGAGGCAATCTACTTCAATGACCAATGGCGGATTGGGAGTCCCCGATGATGAGAGCGGGATTACAACTAAGGTGCGTCGGGCTTTGTTAATGGGATTGGCGCTGATAATGACGCATGGTCTGGTTTTCCTTATCTCCGATCCGGCTGTGGGATCAAGATTGACCCAGTATATGTCACCACGGTTCATGTTCAATACCATCGTTTAAAGTGGCATCCCAATCTCCCATCTCGGCGTTGAGCGCTTTGTCCTGTTCCACCTTCAAGGCACATTGGAAAAGGGCTTGCTCCCGTTTTTTGAGTTCCTTCTCGATGATAGTGGAGATGAACTTGCTGCGCTGGCGATCAGGAACAATCGCTCTAAGCCTTGACAATATGGAATCAGGTATAGATATTAGTAATTTTTGCATTTTCCTACCTTCCTCCAATTAAGATATAATATATCCATGAAAATGTCAACAAAAATGCTTTCCTTGTTTAAAATAGTTATTATCTTGTTCCTCACCAGGGATGGGGAACTGGGGACGCCTGAAAATAGCTTTTCAGGCTTTCCTTTTTTACCTAAAATGATCAAGATTGCCTTGTATTTTTTCCATATTCCTATTATGCCGCCTCCAGAGTGTATGTAATATAACCTGCTTTCACATCTGCTTTGGATAATTGACAGCTTGCCTCATCTAAAAATTCAAATAAAAGGCAGGCTTTTTTTTTAGCTAGACATATTATATAATGATAAAAGTTGAATTTGTGAGTGTTTTCCGTTTTCGGTTTCGGCAAAAGGTCTGCAACGCATTAGGATGTTCAATATCCAGGGAGTAACGATTCATGATGTCAAAGACAGAGCAACCGGCGGCTGAGAAAACCGCCGTGCTTTTAACCGGCATCGCCGGTTTCATCGGCTTTCATTTCGCCCGCCGGCTCATGGCCGAGGGGCATCGGGTCATCGGCATCGATAACGTCAACGACTATTATGACGTGGATTTAAAATACGCCCGCTTGCGCCAGCTCGGGTTTTCTGAAGCTGACACGGACCAACTGCGCCTGAAGGCAGAGGCCAAACTGGAGATGGCGAACCTGGTGTTTTACAAAGCCGACTTGCAGGATCGGGAAAAAATAGCCGAAATATTCACAAATGAAAAACCGCAGCTGGTGGTGCATTTGGCCGCCCAGGCCGGGGTACGCTATTCGCTGGAAAATCCCTGGGCCTACATGGACAGCAACATCATCGGCTTTATGAACATCCTGGAAAACTGCCGCCGGCATCCGGTCCGTCACCTGGTCTACGCCTCTTCTTCTTCGGTATACGGCGGCAACCAGGTGCAGCCTTTTTCGGTCCGCCACAATGTTGACCATCCCCTTTCCCTTTACGCGGCCAGCAAAAAAGCCAATGAATTGATGGCCCACAGCTATTCCCATCTCTTCCGCATCCCAACCAGCGGCCTACGTTTTTTCACAGTATACGGACCCTGGGGCCGTCCGGACATGGCTCTGTTCATCTTTACCCAGAAGATCATGCGCGGCGAAGCCATCGAGGTGTACAACTTCGGCAACATGAAAAGGGATTTTACCTATATCGATGATATCGTGGAGGGTGTGTGGCGGGTCATGAACAAGATACCCGAAAGCGATCCGGGCTGGGACGGCATGCATCCCGACCCGGCCTCTGCTGCGGCGCCCTATCGGCTGTTCAACATCGGCAACCAGCGGCCGGTGGATCTACTCCATTTTGTCGGGCTCATAGAAAAAAAATTGGGCCGGGAAGCCAAAAAAATTTTGCTTCCCATGCAGCCCGGTGACGTGAAGGAAACCTGTGCCGACATCGAAGCCCTGCGCCGCTACGTGGGATTTGCACCCGCCACTCCCATTGAAACCGGTGTGGCGCGTTTCGTCGAATGGTATACGACTTATTATGGAAAGTGAAATCTGGCCGGCATCTTGCGGCAGAGGCTTTTGGCTCGAGGAGCGGCAATGAAATTTGCGAAGAACATCTTATGCATCGGGGCCGGCTATGTGGGCGGTCCGACCATGGCGGTCATCGCTGCCAAGTGCCCCAGCTGCAAAGTGACCGTGGTGGACATCAACGAAGAGCGGATCAGGCGCTGGAACTCAGATGACCTGCCGATCTTTGAACCGGGACTGCTGGACGTGGTACGTTCGGCGCGCGGCCGCAACCTGTTTTTTTCCAATGACATCGCCGCGGGGATAAGGGCCGCCGATATCATTTTTGTTTCGGTCAACACCCCGACCAAAACGTTCGGTCACGGTGCCGGCATGGCTTCCGACCTGCAATATTGGGAGAAAACCGCCCACGAGATCGTTGCCCATTCGGACCGTTCCAAGATCATCGTTGAAAAAAGCACCCTACCGGTGCGCACCGCCGAAGCCATGGAGTGCATCCTTCAGGAAAACAAAAAAGGCATCCATTTCGAAGTAATTTCCAATCCCGAATTCCTGTCCGAAGGATCGGCGGTCATGGATCTTTTGGAACCGGACCGGGTTTTGATCGGTTCGCGGCAAACCGAATCGGGCCGGAAGGCGGCGCAGGAAATCGTGGCCATTTTTGCCAATTGGGTGGCGGCGGAAAAGATCATCACCTCCAATCTGTGGTCGGCCGAACTTTCCAAGCTGGTGGCCAATGCCTTCCTGGCCCAGCGTATTTCTTCGATCAATGCCGTTTCGGCCCTGTGTGAGAAAACCGATGCCGACGTGGCCGAGATCTCCTTTGCCGTGGGCAGCGACAAGCGGATCGGCCCGCGTTTTCTCAATGCCAGCGTCGGCTTTGGCGGGTCCTGCTTTAAAAAGGATATTTTAAATCTGGTCTATATTTGCCGCAGCTACGATCTGAACGAAGTGGCCGATTATTGGCAGGCGGTGATCGAGATAAATGAGTACCAGCAGGAACGCTTCGTCAGAAAGATCATCAGGGAGATGTTCAATACCATTGTCGGCAAAAGGATCGTGCTGCTGGGCTTCGCCTTTAAGGCCAACACCGGCGATACGCGCGAATCGCCCGGAATTTTCGTGGCCGGAAAATTGCTCGAAGAGCGGGCCTTGCTTGTGATCTCGGATCCGCAAGCGCTGGAAAACGCCCGCAAGGACCTGGCCGGGCTGGACGGTTTCGTTGAGTATGAGCCCGATCCCTACCGGGCGGTCGTTGATGCCCAGGCCATCGCCGTGATCACCGAATGGGACATTTACAGAAAACTCGATTTTGCAAAGATCTTTGCCTCCATGCGCAAGCCGGCTTTCCTATTCGACGGGCGCAATATCCTGGATCACCAGAAACTTTTCAACATCGGCTTCAACGTTTTCCCGCTGGGCAAGCCGAGTTTGACCCATTTCAAGTAACCCGAAGAGTTCGCAGGTTAAGGAGAGAGCATGTGTGGAATCATTGGTTATTGCGGCAACAAGGCGGCCAAGCCCGTTTTGCTTGATGGCCTGAAGCGGCTGGAATACCGCGGTTACGATTCAGCCGGCCTGGCGGTGGCCGACAGCAATAAGCTGGCCGTTATCCGCGCTGTGGGCAAGGTGTGCGACCTGGAAAAGAAGGGCATCGCCCGACCGCTGCCCGGGCATTACGGTATCGCCCATACGCGTTGGGCCACCCATGGCCGGCCTTCGGAAGAAAATGCCCATCCGCACTGTGATTGCCAGGAGAAGATCGCCATTGTGCACAACGGCATCATTGAAAATTACCTGGATCTGAAAGAAGAATTGCTCGCCAAAAAACATGTGTTCAAATCGGAAACCGACAGTGAAGTGGTGGCCCATCTGATTGAAGAATATTATAGCGGTGATCTGGAAATGGCGGTGTTGAAAACAGTCCAACGCCTGGAGGGGACCTTCGGCATCGCCGCCATCCATGCCGACAACGACAGCCAAGTGGTGATCGTCAAGAGGGGGAGCCCGATCATCATCGGCGTCGGTGAAAACGAATATTTCGCCGCCTCCGATGCCAACGCCCTGTTGCCCTACACCCAGAAGATCATCTCGCTAAACGACGATGAAATGGCCGTACTGCACGCGGCCGGATACCACATCAAGAACCTGAACAATGAATTTTTGCAGAAGGAGATCGAGATCTGCGAAAACCGCGATGCCCTGGCCGACAAAAAAGGTTTCGAGCATTTCATGCTCAAGGAGATATTCGAACAACCCGAAAGCATCGAGAACGCCTTTCGCGGGCGCCTCATCGAAAGCGAGGGCGTTTCCAAACTGGGCGGACTCGAACCCGTCAAGGAACGGTTAAAAAGCCTAAAAAAAATAGTAATCGTTTCCTGTGGTACTAGCTATTACGCCGGGTTGCTCGGCCGCTATATTTTTGAGAGCCTGTCGGAATTGCATGTCGAAGTGGAGGTGGCCTCGGAATTCCGCTACCGCAAACTGAAAATCGATAAAAACACCGCGGTCCTCGCCCTGTCGCAGTCCGGGGAAACCGCCGATACCCTCGCCGCCATCCGCGAAGCCAAGCGCAAGGGGGCGCTGATCCTCGGCATCGTCAACGTCGTGGGTTCGGCCATCGCCCAGATCACCGATGCCGGGGTATACAACCATGCCGGCCCGGAATTCGGGGTGGCCTCGACAAAAATATACACTTCGCAACTGGTCATTCTGACGCTGATGGCCCTGTTGATCGGGAGATACCAGGGAATTTCTTATGCCGAAGGCAGCGAGGTGATCCAGGCCATTAAAAAGCTGCCCCGCCAGGTCAAAAAGATCCTTACCGATATGGAACATATCAAGAAAATAGCCCTGGACTATGCGCAATACAAGGATTTTCTTTTTATCGGCAGGCTGTTCAATTACCCGACCGCCATGGAAGGAGCCTTGAAATTAAAGGAGATCTCTTATATCCACGCCGAAGGCTATCCGGCCGGTGAAATGAAGCACGGCCCCATTTCCCTGATCGACGAGCAGTTTCCCACCGTGGCCATCGTCTCCCGTGACTGCACGTTTGAAAAAATGCTCAGCAACATCCAGGAGATCAAGGCCCGCAGCGGCAGGGTGCTGGCCGTGGCCAGCCAGGGCAGTAGCAGGATCGGCGATATATGCGATGACGTGATCTGGGTGCCCGAAACCCTGCCCATCCTGCAGCCGGTCCTGAATATCATCCCGCTGCAGCTTTTCGCCTATTTCATCGCCCGCCACAAAGGCTGCGACATCGATAAGCCGAGGAACCTGGCCAAATCGGTCACGGTGGAATAAACAACCAATGGTTTCAAAAAAAACGCACGAGGAACATCCATGAAAGGAATCATCCTGGCCGGCGGCCAAGGCACCCGGCTTCATCCCATCACCCAGGTGATGTGCAAGCAACTGCTCCCGGTCTACGACAAGCCCATGGTCTATTATCCGCTATCCACATTGATGCTTGCCGGCATCCGCGACATATTGATCATCTCCACCCCGGCCGATCTGCCACGCTTCCAAGACCTGCTCGGGGACGGCAGCCAACTGGGTATCCGCTTCTCCTACCGGGCTCAGGCTCAGCCGCGCGGCTTGGCCGACGCCTTCCTGGTCGGTGAGGAATTCATCGCCAATGAACCGGTCTGCCTGGTCTTGGGCGACAACATTTTTTATGGTCACGGTTTGACCGAATTGCTGCACCAGGCTGCCGCCCGGGAAGGGGCGACCATTTTCGGCTACGCGGTCAAGGACCCGGAACGCTACGGCGTGGTGGAAACCGATGCCCAAGGCAAAGCCCTTACCATCGAAGAAAAGCCGGCCCGGCCGCGTTCCAACCTGGCCGTTGTCGGCCTCTATTTTTACGACCGCGACGTGGTGGCCATCGCCAGATCGCTGCGGCCTTCAGAACGGAACGAGCTGGAGATCACCGATGTGAACCGCGCCTATATGGAAAAAAGAAAATTGAAGGTGCAGATACTGGGGCGCGGTTTCGCCTGGCTCGACACCGGTACCCACGAGTCTTTGGTCAACGCCACCATGTTCATCAAGACCGTGGAGGACCGCCAGGATTTCAAGATCGCCTGCATTGAAGAGATCGCCTTCAAGAAAGGCTGGATCGACCGTGAGCAATTGAAGCGGCTGGCACAGCCTTTGCAAAAAAGCGGCTACGGCAACTACCTCATGCGCGTGGCCGCTGAACAATCGTGATGCTCCCGGCTGTTCAGCCCGGGCCTTTGAAAACTGATTCCGGAATCTGGCTTATAGGTGCCAGGGGAATGCTGGGCCGGCAGCTGGCCCTTGAGTTTGCCGGAAGAGAATTCGATTTTTTTGCCAGCGACCTGGAAGTAGACATCTGCAGCCGGCAATGTTTGCAGGATTTTGTCCGGGGCAAAAAGATCCGCTGGATGGTGAATTGCGCCGCTTACACGGCAGTGGACCGTGCCGAGGATGAACCGGAACGGGCTTTGGCGGTCAATGGCGCCGGGGTTGAGAACTTGTCCCGGCTGGCTGCCCAGTTGGGAGCCAGACTGATCCATTTTTCCAGCGACTATGTTTTTGCCGGCGGCGGGAAAGAACCTTACCGGGAGAACGCGCAGCCCCGGCCGCTTTCGCGATATGGCTGGAGCAAATGGCAGGGCGAGATCAAGTTGGCGGCCGCTCTCGATACTTTTTTCCTTTTTCGCATCAGCTGGCTGTATGGCGTGTACGGGCCCAATTTTGTCCATACCATGCTGAAAATTTTCCGGGAAAAAGAGACGGCACGCGTAGTCAATGACCAATTCGGTTCTCCGACCTATGCCGCGGCATTGGCCGAAAATATCGCCGGCCTGATCGGGGCCGACAGCGACTGTTACGGTGTGTACCACTATTGCGATAGTGGGGCGATCTCCTGGTTTGATTTTGCTCAGCGCATCATGGATCTGGCGCTGGAATTCGGGATGATCCCCAAAAAGATCCCCCTGGAAGCGGTCCCGACCTCCGTTTTTCCTACGGCAGCGATCCGGCCTTCGTATTCGGTTCTGGACAGCGGCAAAGCAGTACGTGAATTGGGTTTTCAGGTGCGTGGCTGGCAGCTGAATTTAAAAAGATTTTTCCGGGAAAAAACACTGCTTGAGGATACTCTATGATGTCTGCTTGGCGCCAGGGCATGAGGTCGGTCATTTTTTTCTCGGGTTTACTTTTATTTATCAACCTGCAGGGCGCTGGAGTCCAGATCGCCTGCGCGCCTTTCCAGGCCACGGCACGGCAGGGTGAAAAAGTCACATTGAACTTCACCGTTAGGAATCGCTCCGCTTACACGCTGAACCAGGACGGCAATTTTTTTATTTCCTACCATGCCCGCGATCTTTCCGGTCGCCTGGTGAGCTTTGACAACCGGCGCTTCTCTCTGCCCCTCACCGTCAAGCCCGGGTCCACGGTCCGCTTTGCTATTCCCGTTTACTTCAGCCTCGCTCCCGGCAATTTCCGGCTGGAATGGGACCTGGTGCGCGAAGGGGAATTTTGGGGGCGTGATAAAAAATGGGAAAGTTGTTTTTTCCGGCTGCGCTTGCTGCCGCTGGTAGCGCCGGGCTTCCGCGACGCCTGGCTGCCGACGGTTTATGAAAGCGGCCGGGAATGGCTTGATTGGGAGCAATATCTCCTGCGTCAGGTTTTCCTGAACAATGAGATCCATTATCAAGGCAAGTTTTTCGGTTTTGCCGCCGGGACCACCTATCCGCAGGTTTGGATTCGCGATACGGCCACCATGATGTTCTATGCCCGATTCTTTTATCCGCTGCCGCTACTGCAAGAAATGGTAGACCGGTTTTTCCGGAGCCAGGGCCGCGACGGCCAGATTCAGGATTGGATCGACACCGTGGGGCGCTGCGACAAGAACACGGTGGAGACCGATCAGGAAAGTTCCCTGGTTCTGGCTGCATTTCAGCTGGCCCTGTGTGATCCCGGCTGGCTCAATGGCGAGGTGGCCGGTGTCTCCCGTTTACTCAGACTGGACAAAGCCATGGAATGGGTCTGGCGCAGCAAGCGCGATCGCGCTTATGGGCTGATCTGGAGCGGTTTTACCGCCGATTGGGGCGACGTGGAAAAATCCTATCCCGACCAGCGGGCCATAAAACTTTCCGACCGCTCGCGGCGGACCTTTTCCACCTATACCCAGGCCCTGTATATCCAGGCCGCGCAGAAACTGGTCTTGCTGGCCGGGCGCTTGAACCGCAAGACCTTGATGGATAAATGGAGACAGCGGGAAAAGATCATCGCCGACAACTGTCGGCGCCAGTTGTACCTGCCGGAACAGGGATACTTTTTGGTTCACCGCGTGGCCGGCAGCCCGGATTTTTTCGAATTGGAAAAAGGCATCCTGGCCGTGGGCGGCAACGCTGAGGCCATACGTGCCGGCCTGCTGGATGGAACCGAGATCTCCCGGTTGCTGCAGGTTTTGGAAAAACGGCGCCGGCAATTCGGACTGCGCACGGTTTCTTTCACCTTGCTGCCGCCGTATCCAAAGGATTTTTTCCCGCACCCGCTGCTGCGCTCGCCCTGGAGCTATCAAAACGGGGGCGAATGGGACTGGATCGGAGGCCGGCTGGTTTCGGCCCTTTATCAGGTCGGTTTCCGGACAAAAGCTGAGCAATACTTGAAGGAAATCGTGGCCAAGAACCTTGACGAGATGAATATTTTTGAGTGGTCCGATAAAAGCGGCGGCGGGCAGGGAGCCATGTTCTATGCCGGTGCGGCCGGGGTCCTGGGCGAGGCGATCTTGCACGGACATTTGGGGCTGGCTGAGGATTTTGACCGCTATACCGTGCCGGTTGGTAGAGATCGCTTCAAGTTCAAGGTGACAAAAGCCGGCGACTGTTTCACCGTGGAGAACTCCGACAAAGTGACTGTCGATATTTCTGCATTGGCAAAAAAAGAAATTTGTATTTTGACCGCTTCAGGAAAAAACAAAGCTTGCGTTTCAAAAAAAGGGAAGACCGATATTCCAAAGAATTGATCTGAAAAGGGCGGTTCCCGAACCGCCCCTACAAAACATTTATTTGCGCAGTTTCAGTGATTCCTTGATAAAGCCGATGATGTCGCCGTCGAGGACGCGCTGGACGTCACCGCGCTCGATAGCGGTGCGGTGGTCCTTGATGCTCTGGTAGGGCTGCATCACGTAGGAGCGGATCTGGTTGCCCCAGGCGATGCCGCCCTTGCTGTCCTCGATCTTGTCCTTGGCGCGCTGCTGTTTTTTCATTTCCAGGTCGTAAAGCCGCGAGCGCAGCATTTTTATGGCCTGGTCCTTGTTCTGGTGCTGGGAACGTTCGCTCTGGCACTGGGCCACGGTGTTGGTGGGCAGGTGGGTGATGCGCACGGCCGAATCGGTGCGGTTGACGTGCTGTCCCCCTTTTCCCGAAGAGCGGTAGGTGTCGATGCGCAGGTCCTTGGCATCAATGTCGATGCGGATCGAGTCGTCCACTTCGGGGATGACGAACACGGCGGCGAACGACGTGTGCCGGCGCTTGTTGGCATCGAAGGGCGAGATGCGCACCAGGCGGTGCACGCCGATCTCCTCCTTCAAGTAACCGAAAGCGAATTCGCCTTCGTAGCGCACGGTGACGCTTTTGATGCCCGCCTCTTCGCCGGCCAGGATATCGGTGATCTCGGCTTTGAAACCCAGGCGCTCGCCGAAACGCAGGTACATGCGCAGCAGGATCTCGGCCCAGTCCTGGCTCTCGGTGCCGCCGGCGCCGGGGTGAATACTCAGGAAAGCGTTGCTGGCATCGCTCTCACCGTCGAGGTAATTTTTAACCTCGGTTTCTTCGACAAAATCCTGGAAATGGGTCATTTTTTCTTCCAGTTCAGGGAGCAGTTCGGGATCCTCGTCGATCAGTTGAAAATAGGCCTCAAGTTCTTCGACGGCGGCGATCAGCTTTTTATCAATGATTAAAAAACCGTTCAGGATCTTTTTGTCTTTCTGCAGGCGGGCCGCTTCCTGGGGTTTGCCCCAGATGGCGGGATCGGTCAGCTTGGCATCGATTTCTTTTATCTGGTCAGCTTTTTTGGATAATTCAAAGAAACCCCCTGAGATCGGAGGCTTTCTGCTTCAATTCGGCGAACAAAGTTTTAAGTTGAACAAGTTCCATGGAGCAATTGTATAGGTTTTTGCCGCTTCCGTCAAGGACTATTGCTAGGGGTATGCTGGGGTGGACAATGATTACTTTCTTTTATTAAAATCATCCCAAGTATTTTTGTTTATTAGGCAATGGTGAAAATAATTGAATTTGTGAAAGACAGTAAAGGAAATTTTTTATAGTTTAATGATATAATCCATCAAAAGGGGAATGATTTGCAAAAACATATTTTTGGCGGATCTTGGACAAAAACTAAGCTTGAAGTTTTGCGAAAATATCTTGAAGCTTATACAAAAATACTGAGTAAAAAACAATACAAATATGCTTATATTGACGCTTTTGCCGGAACAGGATCGATAGAAGAAGATACAGACTATCGGGAACTTAAAAAACTTTTTCCAGAAGATTCTGAATTTTATGGGAAATCTTCAATCGCAGGTTCAGCGCAAATTGCTTTAGGAGTTCTTCCTCCTTTTCAAAAATATATCTTTGTTGAGTCAAAAAAAGACCATGTACATGAATTACGTAAATTAAGAGATAAATATCCTGAATATGAAATTGAAATAATTAATGCAGATGCCAACGATTATTTGGTTGACTTATGTGAAAATCGAAAATGGAATAATCATAGAGCGGTTTTGTTTCTTGATCCTTACGGTATGCAGGTCCAATGGAAAACGTATGAAGCGATTGCACAGACTAAAGCCATTGATTTGTGGATACTTTTCCCCCTTGGAATAGCGATTAACAGATTGCTGAAGAAGGACGGAAAAATTGATAAAGTGAACAAAAAGAAATTGGATGAAATATTTGGGACAACAGCATGGTATGAAAAGTTTTATCAAAAAAGAAATAGTAAGACTTTATTTGGGTCTGAAGATGAAATGGAAAAGCAAATTGGTTTTGATAAAATATCTGAATTTTTTATTGAAAGATTAAAAGGCACTTTCCCTTATGTCGTTGATATTCCCAAGAGTCTTTATAATTCTAAAAACAATCCAATTTTTATTCTTTGTTTTGCGGCTTCAAATCCTTCTGCAGGGAAACTTGCCACCAAAATTGCAAATGATATATTAAACAAGGTGAATCTTTAATGGCGCTTAATACTTCAATTGAATGGACGGAATCAACGTGGAATCCGGTAACTGGCTGTTCGAAAATTAGTGCTGGTTGTAAAAATTGTTATGCCGAAAGAATGGCGAAGCGTCTTAAAGCAATGGGTCAGAAAAATTACGCTAAAGGTTTTTCGCTTTCTCTTCACCAGAACGTTTTAACAAATCCGGTAAAATGGAAAAAACCACAAAGAATATTTGTCAATTCCATGAGTGATCTTTTTCATGAGCAGGTACCTTTTTCTTTTGTGCAAGATGTTTTTGATATCATGAATCAAGCGAATTGGCATTGTTTCCAGGTTTTGACCAAGCGGGCCGAGAGACTAAACAAAGTAGCCAATTTGTTGGATTGGGGAAACAATATTTGGGCTGGAGTCACAGTTGAAAGTAATGAATATATTTATCGAATTGATCTTCTTCGTTCACTTCCCGCTAAAATAAAATTCATCTCGTTTGAGCCATTAATCGGTCCTATTGGGAATGTCGATTTGCAAGGCATCGATTGGGTTATTGTCGGTGGAGAATCAGGACCATATGCGCGAGCAATAGATGAAGAGTGGGTAATCGAAATTAGGGACCAATGTTTGAAAATGGATATTCCTTTCTTTTTTAAGCAATGGGGTGGCTGGAACAAGAAAAAAAACGGCAGTCTTTTGCAAGGAATAAATTGGAAGCAAATGCCGAACATGCACTTGCAGTGATTTTTATCGTTATGGAATTTTTTAATGAAAAAAAAAGGCCCTTGCGGGCCCCAATGGTGTTCGCCATCCACCTCCGGAAATCCGGATTGATTGAAGTATCCAATAGTAAAATTAAAAAATCAAGTTTTTTCTCAAATTAGGAGATTCAGCCAAAACCGCCCAGGAATAGCGCCAAAAACTAAGATTTATTTATTGATAAATCAACAAGTTTCACACGTTTGTTTTTTGCCTTATATTCCAAGATATACCCTTTCCTCCATAATACAGAAAGGTTTCGCATAACTCGCTTTTCAAACTCTAACCGAGGATTACCTCTGGTTGCCAAACCTAATTCTTTAAGAACGCGACTTGTTAACGACTTCAAAGTGCAAGAATGATTGGGGCATTTCTTTAGCAATTTTAAAACTGCGTTTTGAATTTCGTATGGAGGTGTTTCTTCAGGTCTCTTCTTTAATGCCTGAATATATCCCAAAACACTATCAAGGCGGTCTGTTTCATCCTTTTTTCTTTGAGGCCCTTTTTCTGTTTTATGTTCACTCACATCTTCAATTGTTTCTTTTTCAATATCCTCAGTCTCATCTGCTTCCGTATATTCGCCTGAAGTATAGGCATCACTGGTTTCTTGCTTTTTAGATTGATCCTTTTCTGATTCCCATTTATACCGAGGTGTAATTTTAAGTCTTTCGAGAGTCTCCCACAATTCTTCAAGTGCTTTATCAGGATCCCGATAATAGTCTCCTCCGCGTACCCTCCAGAAAGTCCATCCATAACGTTCCAACTCTTTCTGTCGAATTTGATCGTCTTCCCAGCGATCCATATGCGCTTCATCACCATCACATTCAACAGCAAGACGCCCATACAAGCCTTCAACTACTAGGTCAATGCGTCTTTCGTTCACAGGATATTGCGGAAGTACTCTATACCCACGATCTATAATTTTAAAAAAAACATCCACCTCAAACCAGCTGTCAAAAGGAGTTCCAGATATTTTCCCCGGTTTTCTTCGTGATGAATCATGGGCGCTACGCCGGAGTTCAGTAATGGTAGTCTCGCCGATTTCCTCAGTTTGCATTACGGCGGGATTCATACAGTATTGGACTAAACGATATCGATAGCAATCCTTTTTTAAATCATTCAATGATGCACTATGAAAGAGCCATAGTTGATCTCGAGCACGACTTGCTGCAACATTAAAACGTCGCCTAGTATCCGGATCACTCATTTTTCTGCATGGATTCCCATCTTGTGGGGCATCGACCATACTTAAAAACATCACATCCCGTTCATCACCTTGGAAATCATATGGTCTGCCACAAATCAGACGCCTCTCCTCCATTTTTTCTGCGCCGATCTCTTTTAACAATAAACTGTTTATTAATTCCGCTTGCTTGTTTCCCATTAAACTAATAACTCCGAAAGTTTTACCTGAATATGCATGATCTTCACAGCACTCAGCGATTTGTGCAGCAAGGGCTTCTGCTTCAGGCTGATTTTCGATACTTTCAGAAGAACCTTTGCGATACCCATTCTTTATAAATACAGAGCGTACAGGTTCCAGACGATCAACCCCGTATTGCCGTAATGGGATTAAGTGATCTTTCACATATGAAATGTTATTTGAAAACTGGATAATCTCAGGCATGCAACGAAAATGCTCTGTCAACAAAAGTGGATCGCCAAAATGTAATCTTGCTTCTGAGAACAGGCTATTTTCCCTGGCGGGTAATAGTGCTGAAGCATAAGGTATGTCAAACAAGTATTTTCGCATTAAATAATGAGCCTGTTCTAACTCGACACCCACATAAACAGGGGTGATTTGTTCGTCATCACCAACAACAATTATTTTATCAGCAATATACCTAAGGAAGATTCCAATTGGACCAGATTGGCTGGCTTCATCAATAACTGCTACATCAAATGCAGATTGCTTGACGCGAACAGTTTGCACAACTTGATAGAGTGGCATAATCCAGGCAGGAATTGATTTTCGGCATCCTTCCATTCTCTCTCGAGCTTCTTCTCTCCAGAATTCTACTTTTTTACCATGGCCACCCCTAATTTTTTTTATGGCATTTTCCCAAGCGACTAAATCCATTCGTTCTTTTTCGCCCATATTTTTCATACAAAATTGCCATGCTTTGGCTGCAGCTAAATTCTTGAGCGCATTCTTTTCCGACTTAATTGACTTTTCTAATTCTTGCCGAATTCTATCTGGACGTTCCTTATCGCTCATTTCAACAAGCCAGCAGTCTGTTTTTGCCCAACCCCATGCTGACTCAAATTCAGTAAAACGATTTTTCCATTCTGAATTTGAATAAGATTCATTGAAGTTTTTACAAGTTTTGGGAGCACATTTATTAAATCGATTAATCACTTCATTAAAAAAAGCCAATGAATTAGCATTAGAATTAAGATAAACCAAAGACTCATAGGTGCTATTATAAAGAGCTATATCTCTGTTTGTGATTGCTTCCTTGATTTGCTCAGTTGTTGGATGAAAGTTACTTGAGTTTGTAAAAATAGCTAATGACTCAGTAAGTGACTCAAAGATATGTTGGGCTACTTTAAAATCATCTTCTACATTTAGAGCATCGATTGCATTTAAAAAAGCTTGCACTTCACCTTGCTGATGCCAAGCAGGCAAATGAATTCCAGGGCAATCGTTTAAAGTTTTTCGCGCATCTTCAATTCGATCATGAATTAACATTGCATGTTTTATCAACTCACATCGATCACGGTATATCGGACATTGCTGGGCCACATCTCCTGAGGGGGGCGCAGTAATATTTTTCCAAAGGTCAGTGAGTTTTTTGGATCTTATCGAAATTTGAATCCATGAGATAAGTTGTTTTAATACTGGTATGCTAGTACAATTTTTTTCGTTGACTTTGACAAGTTTCACTAAATAAAGCCCATCTTTTACAACTCTAGCCCTAAAAGGTCCAAAGCCTAATCTTTTGCCATTTTCGAGATGTTTTTTTAAGGCATTTGCGTGATCTCCGACCAACTGAAGATTTTTTCCATCTAATCCTATAATATTTAAATTGCCAGTTTCTTTTTGAAGACGATCAATAATATCGACTTGTTCAATGGTTGAAACAAGTATATTCTTCCAAGACTGAATCTGACCTCCTGAAATTTCTTGAGAAACCTTTTTTGCCCACGGATATAAATGTTTGGAGATGGCATCTTGAATTAAAAGAACTTCTTCAATCTTTAATTTCAGGATGTCGCGTTTTTCGCGATTAAGGGTACATAGCTTGGAGTACCCCGGATAATTCCGACTATGATTTGTTTTTTTATATTCGAGATCGATCTTTTTTTCAGCATTGACGTACCGACTAAGTTCATTTAGTGGTATCAATTGATCAATCGGAAATAAACGATATCCAAGCTGCTTAATAAGTTCAGGAGTTAATTC
>JAHIKI010000016.1 GCA_018897435.1 Acidobacteriota bacterium
AAAGGAGTCTGTTCTTTGCTCGTTTTTCTTCCCTATACCCTGAACCCTGTACCCTTTTTAGAATACCAGGGGCCATTTTTTTTTGATTGCGGCCAGGTCTTTGTCCTTGGCGATGTAACTTTCCACATAGCCGCATTGGCCACAGACGAAATTGTTAAGCGCGGCGGTCCGCAAAAGCGAAACCGGGAGGGTGTTGCTGTAGTGCATTCCCGTCTTGTTGGAAACGGAGCTGCCGTTGAAAATCTCTTTCCCCCCGCAGCGGGGGCAGACGCCTTTTTTCATAGTTCCTCCTTGGTGAGCTGCGGTCCGGGCTGGGTCGGGGCCGCCGGCGCTTTTTTACGGCGCCGGTTGATAGCCTCGTTCAGGATGGATTCGATCTGGCCGTTGACGCTGCGGAAATCGTCGGCGGCCCAGCGCTCCAACTCATCCCACATCTCCTGGCTGAGGCGCAGCAGGAATGACTTTTTAGCAGGCATGTCCGGATGACTGACCGCTTATTTGTACAGGGTGCCGGTATTGATCACGGGCGTGACTTCGGCCTCGGCGCATAGTACCACCAGCAGGTTGCTGACCATGGCCGCCTTGCGTTCCTCGTCCAGGTTGACTATTTTTTTGCTTTCCAGGTCTTCCAGCGCCATTTCCACCATGGAAACCGCGCCGTGCACGATCTTGCGGCGGGCGGCAATGATGGCTTCGGCCTGTTGACGGCGCAGCATGGCGGAGGCGATTTCCGGCGCGTAGGCCAGGTGGGTGAGCCGGGTTTCTTCTACCCGCACTCCGGCTTTGGCCAGCCGCTCCTGGAGTTCCTTTTTCAAAACCTGGGCCACTTCATCCATGCCGCTGCGCAGGGTCATTTCTTCTTCCTCGCCGTGATCATAAGGGTAGCAATTGGCCAGGTGGCGCAGGGCGGCGTCGCTCTGGATCTTGACGTAGTGTTCGTAATGGTCGACATCGAACAGAGCGTGGGCAGTGTCTTCGACATGCCAGACCACGACCGCGGCAATCTCAATGGGATTGCCGCGTTTGTCGTTGACCTTCAGCTTGTCAATTTCGAAATTGCGGATGCGCAGGGAAAGGGTATAAGTGGAGCGCGGATAGGTGAGTTGCAAAGGGTTGGTCCAGTGAAATCCGTCACTGCGCACCGTCCCCTTGTACTTGCCGAAGAGCACCAGCACCTTGGCTTCGTTGGGCTGCAATGTGAAATACCCCATGGGCAGGATCATGCTGACCGCAATAAGTAATATGCTTTGGACGACAATTCCTATCAAGGACCAGCTGTTGGCCAGCGCTGAATTAAAAAACAGCCAAATAAGTGTGACAAGCAGCAACGCATGAATGCCAACCACAACCCAGCCCTTGCTTGAACTCCCTTGTTTTTCGTTTGTCATAGAAGCCTCCTTATAACACAAAGATATCAAAATGATATCAATAATATAGCATTACATTTTCCTCCTGTCAACAAAAAAAATTATTTATTATGTGAATTTGAGGTGTCACTTGTAAATAAATTACCCATTTTTGATTGTTTTGCTTTTGCCAAACAGTCCCGCCCAGTGGATGCGGGCTTGGTTAAATGGGAGTGGAGGAGAGCAATGTTGCCCGCTGACTGGAGAATTTTTATGGCCGGTGCTTTTGGCTGCGGTTGGCATGCGAATTGCTATTGATTTTTGTATGTGACCACGCATTACAATTTTAGGCGTGTACTCATGACCAAAAGAAAAGAAAAAAGAATAAACAAAAGCCTGCTGGTTGATATAAATCAAAACGGATTCGAGCAGATGGGTGTTACCGTTAATGTCTCGCGCCGGGGAATGTGTATCGCCACGACCGAAGTTTTCCCGGCTCACAGCGAACTTTGCATCTTGATCGCCGCGGCCGATGACATTTACCCCGTCACCGGTGTGGTTGTCTGGAACATGAAAAATGGGTTTGCCAGCAAAGACAATGTGCCGGCCGGGTTGGGCATCAGGATTTGTACCGCAACTCCCGGATATTATAAATTTATTGCGGCCATGAAAAAAAATCGGCAGCTACCCGCAAAAAAACGATTCAACTGCTGAATTTTTTGTCATAGCCCGACGGGTTTACCCAATTTTATTGGATTTTACATTTTTCTTTACAGCTACATATATTTAATATAAAATTTTAATTCTTCAATCATTCTTGCTAAGGAAAAAGCACATGGACAGAAAACAATGTTATGACAGCATCATCGATGTGATCGGCAATACACCCATGGTTAAATTGAACCATGTGGCCAGTGATGTTCCCGGCGAGGTTTTTGCCAAACTGGAATTCTTGAACCCCATGGGCAGTTGCAAGGACCGCATTGCCCGCTACATGATCGAGAAAGCGGAAAAACAGGGGAAAATAAAAAAAGGCGACCTGATCATCGAAAATTCCTCGGGCAACACCGCCATGGGCCTGGCCTTGATCGCCATTCAAAAGGGCTATCGGCTGAAAGTAGTGGTCCGCGACCGCATCAGCCGGGAAAAGCTTGACCAGTTAAAGGCGTTGGGAGTCGAAATCCATATGGTGGACTCCTCCCTGCCGCCCGAATCCCCCTACAGCTACAACAATGTCACGCCGCTGCTGGCCCGGGAAACGCCGAATTGCTATTTCCCCGACCAGCACAACAACCGCGACAATAATGAAGCCCATTACCTGGGCACGGGCCCGGAGATCTGGGAGCAGATGGGCGGTCGGATCGATTATTTCGTCGCCGGCATAGGCACCGGCGGCACCATCGGCGGCACTGCCCGCTTCCTGAAGGAAAAGGACCCCAAGATTCAGGTTGTGGCCGTGGATCCCGTTGGCTCGGTTTTTTACGAGTATTTCCACAAGCAAAAGAAAGTCAAACCCGGGCCCTACCTGCTGGAAGGGCTTGGCGATGAATTTTTGATCCATTGCGCCGATTTCAGCGTCATCGACGATATGCTGCAGGTGACCGACAAGCAAGCTTTTCAGGCGGCCAGAGAATTGGCCCTGCGCGAAGGGATATTGGGCGGGGGATCCTGTGGCGCGGCCCTGTGGGGAGTACGGCAGCTGGCAAAAAAAATCGGCCGCCCGGCCCGGATCGTCACCATTTTTCCCGATGGCGCCTCCCGCTATCTGAGCACGATTTACAATGATGATTGGTTGGAAGAAAAAGGTTTACGATAGAAAATCCGTTCGATTATTACGGTGGTCTGCAAGTTATCAAGAACTTTTTTGTTTCATTTTCGTATTTGAATTGTTAACTGGAGGCACCGGATGAAAAAAATTCTTATAGTAATCTTATTTGTTTTTGTACTGACTCTGCCGAACCTGGCCCAGGATCAGGATGTCAAATCCTTGTCTTTGGATGAAGTGATCGAGCAGGCATTGAAAAATAATCTCGACTTGCAGATCGAGATGTCCAACCCGGAGATATCCCAGGCGCTCTTGGACAAGAATGCCGCGATATTCATACCGACCCTGACGTTTGATTTCGGCCGCGGTTCGACCACTACTCCCAGTTCCAGTATTTTCACCGGAGCCGATATTGAAAGAGCCGATTCAGGCATACTGTCCTTTACCCTTTCCCAGAGATTGTTCCTGGGGGGCAGCCTCAATATCATTCTGGATAATTCCCGCAATGCGACCAACTCGGTTTACAGCAATATCAACCCTCGCTACAATTCACAGCTCAAATTCAGCCTGGTTCAGCCCCTTTTGAAAAATTTCGGGCTTACGGCCACCAAGAGGAACATCTATGTCGCCCGCAACAACAAGGACAAGTCGCTCTTTGCCCTGAAGCAGCAGGTGATCAACCTGATCTACCAGGCCGAAGAAGCATATTGGAACCTTGTCTACTCGCACCAGAACCTCGAGGTCAAGGAGAAATCGCTGCAGTTGGCCAAGGATCTGCTCAAGCAGAACGAGATCCAGGTCAAAGTGGGCGTCTCGGCTCCCATGGATATTCTGACCGCCCAGGCCGAGGTGGCGTCCAGGGAAAGCGAGTCCCTGCAGGCCCGCAGCCAGATCCAGACCTACGAAGAAAATTTACGCCGAATTTTGAATATCAGCCAGATGCCGGAAGCCATCATCCCCCAGGAAAAACCGCTGTTCAGTCCGGTGGAAGTTGATTTCAACCAGTTCTTGCTTGAGGCCCTGGAAAAGCGGCCCGACATCGGGCAGGTGCGGCTCGACCTGAAGAGCAAGAACATCGATGTCCGCTATTTCCGCAATCAACTGCTTCCCAACCTGCAGCTTACCGCATCCTATTACGCCAAAGGGTTGAGCGGCACTCCGCAGGACGTGGATTTCAGCCTTTTGCCCACCGATTCGGTGATTAGCGATATCGGAGGCAATTTAAGTGATTCGCTGCGGGACGTGCTGAAAAACCTCTATGGCAATTATTCCTTCGGCCTGCAGTTGTCCGTCCCGTTGTTCAACATTTCGGCGCGGGCCGACCTGGTCCAGGCCCGCTTGAATCTGGAGCAATCCCTGCTGCTTCTGAAGAAAACCGAGAGCACCATCTATTCCGAAGTCAAGCAGATCATCATGGACCTGGAAACCACTGCCAAGATCGTCGAAGCCAACCGCATTTCCCGGGAACTAGGCGAGCAGAAACTGGTCGCCGAACAAAAAAAGCTGGCGGTCGGCCTTTCGACCAATTACCTGGTTTTGCAATACCAGCGCGATTTTTCCAACGCCCAGATCGCCGAACTGAAATCGCTGATCGATTACAATCTGGCCCTTTCCCGGGTCAACAAAGTGCTGGGCACCACCCTGGAAAAGCACCAGATCGTATTCGCTGAAATGTTGCTGAAAAAATAAGTAAGTCGGGCTGTTTTTCGCATAGTAGTTTACAATTCTATTCTTTTCTGTTAAAATATACTCTCATTTCGCATAAATAATAGGAGGAAATTGTGAGTATTACCAAGGAAACCAAGGAGAAACTGATCGGCCGTTTTCAGATAAACGACAAGGACACGGGTTCGTCCGAAGTACAGGTATCGATTTTAACTGAAAGGATCAGGAATTTGACCGAGCATTTTAAAACCCACAAAAAAGACAACCATTCCCGCAAAGGTTTGTTGACGATGGTTTCAACCAGAAAAAAGCTTTTGAACTACCTGCGCAAGACCGATTATGACAAATATTTGAAAATCATCCAGGAACTGGAATTAAGAAAGTAAAATTATTCAGGAGACATATATGCAAAAAACAATTCAGATCGAAATAGACGGTTCTACCTTAAAAATCGATATCCACCGCTGGGCCCAGCAGTCGAACGGTTCGGCCCTGCTCACCTATAAGGACAACATGGTCCTGGTCACCGCCAACATGCGCGAAGAGGCAAAAGCCGCCCAGGATTTCCTGCCGCTCATGGTGGATTTCAGGGAAAATACCTACTCCGCCGGTAAAATTCCCGGCGGCTTTTTCAAACGGGAAGGCAGGCCATCGGAAAAGGAAGTGCTGCTTTCCCGGCTCATAGACCGCCCCATCCGTCCGCTTTTTGCCGACAACTATAATCACGACACCCAGGTCATTGCCATGCTGTTGTCCGCTGATTTCAGTATCGACTATGATTCAATGGGGATTATCGGCGCTTCTGCAGCCCTGATCTCTTCCACCATTCCCTTCAGCACGCCCCTGGGTGCGGTGAAGATCGGCTGGAAGAACAATGAGTATTTCATCAATCCCGGCCAGGACGTTCTGAAGGAATTGGAAATTGTGCTGCAGGTGGCCGGAACCGAGCAGGAAGTGGTCATGTTGGAAGCCGCCGGTAATGAATTTTCCGATGATGTGTTCATGGAAGGCTTGCGCCGGGCTAAGGAAGTGATCGCCAAGATCTGCCAGGCGCAAAAAGAACTACTGAATCCCGATAAAATGGTCGTGGCTTCCAAACCGGAAGCCGCAGCTCTGGTGGAAGATATCCGCGGCAAGTTCACCGCCCAGATTCGCGACGCCATTTTTACCCAGGACCGCGTGCTGCGCCGCTTGAAGATCAAGGCCATTCATGAAGAGATCATGCAAGGCAAGGAAGAAGAAGGGGAAATCGCCAGGATCAAGGGAGCTTTTGAAAAAGTGGAAGCCCAGATCTTCCGCCAGACCCTGCTTCAGGGGAAAAAGCGAACCGACAACCGTGCTTTTGATGAGATCCGGGCCATTTCCATAGAATTGGGCATCCTGCCCCGGGTCCACGGCTCGGCGGTTTTTACCCGCGGCGAAACCCAGTCGCTGTCGACCGTGACCCTGGGTTCCGAAGACGACGCCCAGAGGCTGGATAACCTGAACGGTGATGAAACCAAGAAAAAATTTCTGTTGCACTACAATTTTCCGCCCTTTTCGGTCGGGGAAGTCAGTTTTCTCAGGGGCGCCGGCCGCCGCGAGATCGGGCATGGCAATCTGGCTGAAAAATCCCTGAGCAAAGTGATCCCGGACAGCGATAATTTCCCCTATACCATTCGCGTGGTTTCCGACATTCTGGAATCCAACGGCTCCTCCTCCATGGCTACGGTTTGCGGCGCTACCCTGGCCCTGATGAACGCCGGGGTGCCCATCAAGGCGCCGGTGGCCGGTATCGCCATGGGCCTGGTCAAGGAAGGGGATCAGTTCGCGGTTCTGACCGATATCGCCGGTTACGAAGATCATTTTGGCGACATGGATTTCAAAGTGGCCGGTACCGAAAAAGGCATCACAGCCATTCAACTGGATATCAAGATCAAGGGTTTGACCGATGAGATCATCCGCCGCACCATTGAGGATGCCCGCAAAGCATATTTGTTCATTCTGGCCAAAATGAAGTCGGTGATCGCTGTTCCTTCCGAAAAACTTTCCGAATACGCTCCGGTCATTCTGACCATGATGATCCCTGTCGATAAAATCAGAGATTTGATCGGCCCGGGTGGGAAAAACATCAAAGAACTTGTGGCCACTTATAGTGTCAAGATCAATGCCGAAGATGACGGCAAAGTCTCTATCGCCGCGGCCAACCGCGAATTGGGTGAAAAGGTGATCGCCCGCATCGAAGCAATGACCGGATCGCCTGAAGTCAACAAGATCTATAACGGCAAGATCAACCGCATTGAAGATTATGGACTGTTTGTGGAGATCATGCCCGGTGTGACCGGACTGTTGCATGTGTCGGAAATTTCCAACCACCGCATCCGCGATGTCCGCCAGGAATACAAACTGGGTCAGATGATCGAAGTAAAGGTTTTGGCCCTGGATCGCGACAATAAGATGAAACTGAGCCACAAGGTTCTGGAAAATCAGCCGCGCGACGGCGAAAACTGAAAAACGATCCGTTCCGTGCCCGGCTGGGAGGCTTGATAATGCAGGATCGCCATACAGGCAAAAATAGCGGTTGCTCCCCGGTTTTTCTCAAGAGTGCCGGCTACCAGCGCGGCTTCACCTTGATCGAGGTCATCACCGTGTCCGTGATCATCGCCATTCTGGCCGTGGCCGCCATTCCCCTGGCCCACAACGCATTTCAACGTGAAAAAGAGATCGATCTGCGGCGGGCTTTGCGCACCCTGCGCATGGCGATCGACGACTACAAGAAATTTGTCGAGGAAAACAAGATCGAAGTGGACGAGGATACCTACGGTTATCCGGAAAAACTAGAACTGCTGATCACGGGCATTGAATACAAGAACAAGAAAAACAAGACCCGGCTGGCCAAATTTTTACGCCGCATCCCTTTGGACCCGATCAGCCGCTCTTACAATTGGGGGCTCAGTTCCTATCAGGACAAACTCGGATCCCGCCGCTGGGGAGGGCAGAATGTCTGGGACGTCTACTGTGACTCAAATAAAAAGGCCCTGGATGGCAGCTACTACCGCGATTGGTGAAGGTCCGTTTCCTGACCGCCCTCTACTCTAAGCCGGCCAATGCCCGGTCAGAAGTTCAGATTCAAGCCGATGGAAAAATCCAAACCTTTGGCCAGGGGAATGTCAGGATCGGCATTGGCGAAATAAGCGCGATCGAACAGGTTGGCGATTTTCAAGAACACGAACAGCCGATTGGAAAAATAACAACCGGCTTTGACATCGGTGACGCTGTAGGCAGGAATGGCGCTTTCCGCCGGGCCCGGTTGTTTCACAGCCGCTGACGCCAGCCAGTTCACTTCACTCCAAAATCTGCCCAGCCAGAATTTCGCCCCTAAAAATAATTTGGCGCTGGGAATGTCGTTGAGGGGTTTTTCGCTGATTGTGCTTCTGCCTTGATAGTAGAAGGCGTTGCCGAAAATCTCCAGTTTTTTCAGAGGATAGAATTGAAATTCCAGTTCCAGGCCGCGGATGCGGCCTTGTTCGATGTTGTCGTAAGTGTAGGAAGTGTCGTTCAGCGGGAATTTTTCGATCATGTCGCGTACAGAGTATTGGAAGAAATAGGCGCCCAGGAAAATGTTTTTACGGTGGATCTTCAAGCCGGCGTCAAGGTTCAGGCTCTTTTCCGGTTTCAGATCGGGGTTGCCGACGATGGAGCTGCGGCCGGTAATGCCGGTGTAAAATGCCTCGCTCAATGATGGCAGGCGGTAGGCAGTACCGGCGTTGCAAAACAGGGTCAAAGCATCTTTGATTTTTCTGGTAATGCCCAAAAAGAAAGCCGGTGCCCACGAAGATTTTTTCAGAAAAACGCCGTCAGAAATGGCATTTCTCGAAAATGCTCCCAGGCGGGCGCCTGCGACCAGATCAAAAGCGGCCAGGCCGGAATAATCCAGCTTAGCGTACATTCCCAGATCGTTGCGTCTGCCGTTTTTAACGGGAAGCGAACCGCTGCTGAAAAAGTCGTTTTTCCATGTTTCGTTTTCCATATCGACGTTGGCCCGGCCGTAATAATCAATGCCGAATTGGTATGAAAGATGGCTGTTCAGGCTTTTCTTCAAGGTTGTGCGCACGCCGAAATCCAGGGCGCTATTTTTCGAAATATCGACTTGCTGGCCGGATTGCTTGATTTTGTCGAGTTCATAATCGTTGGGATTCAGAAAAAGGGAAAAATTCAGGGAGCTGTTTGCACTCAGGGTATTTTCGCGGTATGAGATGTTCAGCAGGTTGTTGTTTTCCAGCGGGTAAAACGATGAAACGGCCGGATCGTTTGCTCTTTCGGGCTTGCCGATATCCCGGCCCGCTGATTTCAAAAAGCTGAGACTGAAGCTGCGTTTTTCGGTTTCGTAACCGGCAATGAGATTCCCAGTGTAATAGCGGTACCCTGAGTTAAACACCCTTTCGCCAGCAGCTGAATAATCGCCGGCTTGAGAAATTTGCATTGCGCTGAACACGGAATAGGGCCCGAATTTTTGGTTTAGCGAAAAGCCGCCATTCAATTTTTGGTCGGCCGAATGGCCGCTGATGTTCAGGGCGGCAAATCCGGGCTCGGCATTTTGGGCATCACGGGGTATGATCTGAATCACGCCGCCGATGGCATCGGAGCCATAGAGGACCGAAGCCGCCGAACGCACGACCTCAATTTGTTGGACCAGTTCGGGCGGGTAAAATTGCGCCGCAGCGCCAGCGCTACGGTCGCTGGTGATACGCGCCCCGGCGGCCAGCAGCAAGATGCGCCGCCGGGCCAAGCCGCGGATGCTGGGAGTGACCGCAATGCCGCCCTTGCCGATGAAATGCACCCCCGGTGAGTTTTGCAAAGCCTGGACGATGCTCTCGGACTGGCTTTCCCTGATCCCGATCTTGGAAACAACATTCTGGGCGAAGGGTACGGCAATGGTCTTTTGCGATTCATTCAGGGCGGTAACGGTAACATCCTCCCTAAGGAGTTTCAAGGGGATGAGATACACTTTCAGATCAGGTGTTATTTCCTTCAAAACAACGGTTCTTTTCTCAAGGTAGTGTTGCGGGCTTTCAAAATAAAGTTCAAAAACAGTTTCGCTGGCATCGACTGTAAAAACGAATTCACCTTTTTCGTCTGAAAGCAGTGAGTGTCCGCTGGAACTGATCCGGACATGGACGCCGGCCAGCGGCCGGTTGTAAATATCCCTGACCGTGCCATGGATTTCCATTCCTGCCATGGGCAGAGAAAACAGTGTTACTAAAAAAACGAGCCAAGACAGTTCTTTTGCTTTGGGCATGGATTCCTTATTTATTTTTACGTATGCGGACAAATTTTGTTTTTCGTTAAGGTTATTGTAGATGAATTTTGAATTTGCTATCATGGGCTTCGGGAGGAAACTTGTATATTCTGGGTATCGAGTCGTCCTGCGATGAAACAGCAGTGGCCGTGGTCGAAAGGGGCGACAAAAATACCGTGCGGGCCGAGCAGATCAAATCCCAGGTCGACCTGCATGCCCCTTACGGCGGGATCGTCCCTGAAATCGCCGCCAGGACGCACTGCGAAACGATCGACCTGCTGACGCGCCGGGCGTTGCAGCAGGCCGGCGTCGGCATCGAGGATATCGATATTTTGGCGCTGACCCAGGGGCCGGGGCTGGTCGGCTCCCTGCTCATCGGCCTGGCGTTCGCCAAGGGGCTGGCCATGGTCCACGACCTGCCGCTGGTCGCCGTGGACCATATTGCGGCTCACATTGAATCTCCCTTCATCAGCCACCCGGAGATCGCCTACCCGCTCCTGGCCCTGGTGGTTTCCGGAGGGCATACAGCGCTTTTTTACCATGAGGAAAAATTCAACGGCCGGGTGATCGCCAAAACCCGTGACGATGCCGCCGGCGAGATCATGGACAAGGTGGCCAAGCATTTCGGCCTGGGTTATCCGGGCGGACCGCTTCTCGACAAACTGTATATAAAAGGTGATCCCAAAAAGTTCACTTTTAAAATACCGCGCATGAGCGACGGCAGTGCTGATTTTTCCTTTTCCGGATACAAGTCGGCGCTGCTGCGCCAGGCCCAGAAATTGAATATCCAACCCGACAGTCAGGATTTTTACGACCTGCTGGCCTCTTTTTTAAGCGCTTTGGTCGAATATTTGCTTGGCAAAACCCTGGCCGCGGCCAAAGATCTGCCCGTGCGCTCGTTGATCGTTTCCGGAGGGGTTAGCCGTAATTCTCTCCTGCGCCGGCGCTTCAGCGAGGAATGCGCCCGGCTGGGCATCCCGCTTTATCTGGCCGAACCGTGTTATTGCACCGATAATGCCGCCATGATCGCCTGGCTTGGTTATGAAAAATATCAGGCCTATCCAAACCTGAACTATTTTGATCTCTATCTCAATTCCTATTCCCGCGCTCATTTCCGGGAAAGCGGCAAGCACCGTTGAGTTCTATTTTCCCGGGCACTGCCGGCGTACGGCCTCGGGCAGGTTCTTGTTGCCGTAGACGCGGTCGAAATGAGCGCTGAACTCAGCGGCTAGTTTCTGGGCCCTTTTCTCAAACGCCTCTGCGTCTTTCCAGGTGTTTTTGGGTTGAAGGATTTCAGCCGGGACATCGGGGCAGGAGGCGGGGATGCTGATGTGAAAGGTAGGCTCTGCCGTGTAGGCGGCACGGTCCAACTCGCCGTTCAAGACCGCGCGAATAATGGCCCTGGTGATGTTGATGTCCATGCGTTTCCCCTCCCCATACGGTCCGCCGCTCCAGCCGGTGTTGACCAGGTAGACCTGGGTGCGGTGCTTTTTGATCATTGCGCCCAACAGGGACGCGTAGTCATTTGGATGGCGCGGCATGAAGGGCTGACCGAAAAAGCGGGAAAAGGTCGAAAGTGGTTCAACGATACCGGTTTCAGTTCCAGCCAACTTGGAGGTGTAACCCATCAGAAACCAGAACATAGCCTGGTCCTGGTCAAGCCTGGCTACGGGAGGCAGCACGCCGTTGGCGTCGGCGGTTAGAAAAATGATGATTTTAGGATGCTTGCCACGGGACGATTTCTTGATGTTCGGCAGTGAGGAAAGCGGATAGGAACCGCGTGAATTCTCTATCAGGCGCGAGTCGTTGAAATCGAATGTCCCGTCCGGATACATCATGGCGTTTTCCACGATGGCGCCATGTTTCAGGTAGGGCGCCTTATGGGTGATGGCGTGATATATCTGGGGTTCCTTGGCCGGATTCAGGTTGATCAGCTTGGCGTAGCATCCGAATTCAAAGTTGGCAATGCCATGCTTGTCCCAGCCGTGTTCATCATCGCCCAGCAGCGCCCTTTCCGGATCGGCGGACAAGGTGGTCTTTCCGGTTCCGGAGAGGCCGAGGAATAGGGCGATGGCTCCGTCACGACCTTCGTTGGCCGAAGCATGCAAAGGCAGGATCCCTGCCTTGGGCAGCAGGTAATTCATCACGGTAAACATCAGTTTTTTAACGCTGCCCATGTAGGCCGAGCCGATAACCACGCCGATGTTGTGGACGAAATCCATGGCCACCACCATGTCGGAGGTGCTGCCGTCGGGAAGCTTGCGCAGCAGGCTGCTGTATTTTTGCTTGTCAAGCTTGTCGACAGGCAGGGCGACGAGGGTGAAGGGCTTGCCGTGGAAAATGCTGCGCGCGATGTCCTTGGGCAGCGGACGGAACATGGTCGCAGCAAAGAGCGTGGTGACGGCGCTGTCGCTGATGGTGCGCACCTGCAGGGTATAGCGGCTGTCGGCGCCCACGACACGGTCGGTGATGTACAATTTGTCTTTTGCCGCGACCCTGACCAGAACGTCTTCCAGGATCATGGTGAAGGTTTCCGGCGCCAGGGGCAGGTTGTTCGGGGAATCCCAGTCGATTTCCTTGTCGATTTCCGGCCGCTTGACCGTCAAAGTATCCTTGGGGCTGCGCCCTGTCGATTCCATCCTAGTCCAGGTGGCCAGGGCGCCGTTTTTGCTGACCAGGACCTCCCTGTTCTTCACGGCCGCCTTGATCAGGTCGCGGCGTTTGGGGTTGATGTGTACGTTTTCTTTTTTGTCGATAATGGCCGTCAATTCTTCCAGGAAATTCATTTCACGCTCCTTTTGTTAAAGGGGAAATTATAATTCAACAGAAGCATAAAAGCAACTTTTTTGGAGCGGGTTTGAGCTTGGGCGGAGTTGACAAGCGTAGCCGAATAATGTTAAAATCTTTTTTCGGAGGAAGTATGAAGAAAGATATTCACCCAAAATATATGGAATGCACTGTTATCTGCGCCTGCGGCACTACTTTTAAAACCCGTTCCACCCTGGCCAAGATCGAAGTGGAAATCTGTTCATCCTGCCACCCTTTCTTTACCGGCAAGCAGAAATATGTCGATACCGAGGGAAGGATAGAGAAATTCAAGAAGAAGTATGGATACAAGGAACAGTGAAAAGATATTCTCCTATCTTGAAAAGATCCATACCCGCTTTGAACTGATCAGCGCTGAGCTGAGTGTAAGCGAAACCGTCCACCAGCAAAAAAAATTCCGTGAGCTTTCCAAGGAATTGTTCTTACTCAGGCCCTTGGCAGGGAAGTATCATCAATTGAAAAAACTTCTGCGGCGCCTCCACGAGGCCGAGAGCATGCTGACTGCGGCTGAAGAAAAGGAAATGACCGATCTGGTTCAGGAAGAACTGACAATTCTGAATCAGGAGAAAGAAATATTGATCGGGGAAGTTGAGATCCTCATGGTCTCAGACCGCGGCGAAGACAACCGCAACGCTTTTCTGGAGATCCGCGCCGGTGCCGGCGGCGACGAAGCGTCGCTTTTTGCTGCCGATCTGCTGCGCATGTATACACGGGTAGCGGAAAGAAAAAAATGGCAGGCCGAGATCATTTCCACAACGATTTCAGGAATCGGCGGCATCAAGGAAGTCATCCTCTATGTCAAAGGCACGGAAGTGAACAAGTTCCTGAAATTCGAGAGCGGAGTGCATCGCGTGCAGCGTGTGCCGGCAACTGAAGCCAGCGGCCGCATACACACCTCGACGGTTACCGTGGCCGTTCTGCCCGAGGTCGAAGACGTGGAAGTGGATTTCAATCCCAAGGATATCCGCATTGACACCTACGCGGCTTCGGGCCCCGGTGGGCAGCACGTGAACAAGACCGAATCGGCCATCCGCGTCACCCATTTCCCGACCGGCATCGTGGTTACCTGCCAGGACGAAAAATCCCAGCACAAAAACAAGGAAAAGGCCCTCAAGGTCCTGAAAGCAAGATTGTTCGAACACGAAAAAAACAAGCAGAATGAAAGCATCGCTTCGAGCCGGAAATCCCAGGTGGGATCGGGCGAGCGCTCGGAAAAGATCCGCACCTACAACTTCCCCCAAAGTCGCGTGACCGACCACCGCGTCAACGGGCGCAATTTCAATATTGGTTTGATTATCGATGGCGACCTGGATGACCTGGTGGCCGAGTTGAGCGAAAGCCATGTCCGCGCCTTGATCGAGCAAAAAATCAAGAGCATTCTGGCCTAGTGCTTTACTCAGAACTTTTTGCCGCTTACCTGAAGCAATTAAAAACCGGGGAATTGTCAACCGCGGTCGAGATTTTGATCGAAAAATCCTTCGCTATCAGTCGTACCCAGTTCTGGATAAAAAAAAACCAGTCTGTTCGCGACAGGGGCGGTTTGAGGAAATTCAGGCGATATTTCACACGCTTGCTCGCCAATGAACCTCTGGCTTATATTCTAAAAGAAAAGGAATTTTTCGGTGAAAAATTCATGGTCAGTCCCGCTGTTTTGATTCCGCGTCCGGAAACCGAACTGCTGGTTGAAAAAGCCCTGGCCATCATTGGAAAAAAACCGGCACGGATACTGGATGTCGGTGCCGGCAGCGGCTGCATTTCCATTGTTTTGGCATTGAAATCGCGCGTAATGGTCACGGCTTTGGAAATAAGCCCGCCGGCTCTGAGGGTATTGAAAAAAAACATCGCCCGCTTCGGTCTGCAAAAAAGGGTCAAGGCGATCAAAGGCGACTTTTTCCCGAAAAAGCCCGTACTGTTTCAGATGATTGTCGCCAATCCCCCCTATCTTTCCAAAAAAGATTGGGATGTTTTGCCTCCGGACATCAAGGGTTTTGAACCCAGGAGCGCCCTGCTAGCCGGTCAGGCCGGTACCGAAGCGCTGGAGAAGATCATTGCCGGAGCTCCTGGTTATTTGCAGTCCGGCGGGTATCTGCTGCTCGAAATCGGTCAGGGGCAACTGCGGGCGGTGCGCATTTTTCTGAAAAGGGCAGGGCTGCGTGAAACGCATTGCATTCGTGATTATGGGGGAATTGCCAGGGTGATCGCTGCCTGCCTATGAAGGTCCTTTTCGTCAATCCCTACATCTACGATTTCAGCGCTTATGACTTGTGGCTGCGTCCGCTCGGGCTGTATTACCTGGCGGCGAACGTCCGCGAGCACAGCGATGCCGAAATTTATTGGCTGGATGCTCTGGACCGCTTTCAGGACGGAATGGAAATTTGCGGCCGGGCCGACGGCCGCGGCAAGTATCCGCGCGAGTTTGTCGAAAAGCCCGGGATCTATCAGAATGTGCCGCGAAATTATTCCCGCTACGGTATACCTTTGGAACTTTTTCAAAGCAAATTGGCCGCTTTGCCCGAGATGGATGTGATCCTGGTCACATCGCTGATGACCTATTGGCTGCAAGGGCTGCAATTCACGCTGAAATTACTGAAGCAAAGGTTTCCCCGCGCCAAAGTAGTATTGGGCGGTGTTTTACCCAGCCTGGCGCCAACGGAGACGCGATCTCTCTTGCCGGCCGATCATTATGTTAGTGGATACGGTGAAACAGCCGTACTGCGCCTTCTGGAAGTTTTGGGGGCAAAGGTGTCATCTACTCCGGCCCTTGCTGCCAATATTGAATCCCCTTTGCCTGCCATTGACCTGGCCGGAACCCAGAAATATGTCCCCTTGCTGACGTCACGCGGCTGCCCCCTTCATTGCAGCTATTGCGCTTCCCGGCTCCTGAATCCAGTTTTTCTGGAACGGCGCCCCAACGACATTCTGGCCGAGATCGAACAGCGGCGGCGGGTTTTTAAAAGCCAACATTTCATCATTTTCGACGATGCCCTGCTGCTCAATAAAAAAAAACGTTTCCTGCCGGTTTTTTCTCGCTTGGCCAGGGAAAAGCAAACCCAATCGCGATTCCATACCCCCAACGGCTTGCATGCCCGTGAGATCGACCGCGAAAGCGCGGCTGTTTTGCATGCAGCCGGTTTTGCCACTTTGCGCCTGAGTTTCGAGTCGCTGGCGCCCGATATTTTACGGCGCAGTGACGGCAAAGTGAATAGGAAACAAATGGAAAATGCGGTCAGCCACCTGGAACGGGCCGGTTATCGTCGCGGTCAGTTGGGCGCCTATCTGCTCTTCGGCTATCCGGGCCAGACCATGGAGGATATGGAAAAATCGCTGGTGTTCATCAAGGGACTGGGGCTGGTGCCGCATTTGTCAGTTTTTTCTCCGGTTCCGGGCACTGCCGATTTTATTGAACTGCAGCAGCGGGGGGTGCTGGCAACGCCGCTCGACCTTCTGCAGACGAACAAAATCTATTTTTTATATCAAAAATCGGGTTTCAGCCTTGAAGCGATTCAGCAGATCAAGGAAATGACCGCGGCAATTTCCCATGCCAACCTGGAGGCTGCAGGGGGGGATCCTTTCTGAACGGGTGACTCAGGGGCGTTGCGGGATTTTCTTTTTTCTTTTGCGCAAGACCCAGCCGGGGATGTTTTTTTGGCGCTGGCGGGCCACGGCCAGGGCATGGCGGGGAACATCTTCGGTGATGGTGGAGCCCGCCCCGATGTAACTGTCGCTGTGGATCGTGAGCGGAGCCACCAGTTCCGTGCCCGAGCCGATAAATACGTTGTCGCCGATTTGCGTGGGGTTCTTTTTTTCGCCGTCGTAGTTGCAGGTAATGGTGCCGGCGCCGATATTGACTTTCCTGCCGACCCGGGCGTCGCCGATATAGGTCAAGTGCATGGCTTTTGATCCCTGGCCCAGGACGCTTTTTTTCATTTCCACGAAATTTCCAATCTTCGCCCCTTTTTTTACCAGCGAGCCGTTACGCAGGTGGCAATAGGGGCCGAGTTGCACGTCTGCTTCAACAAGGGAATCGCGGATGACCGATCCGGGCAGGATGATGCAGCCGTCGCCGATGCGGGAATTTTCGATATAGCTATTGGCACAGATCGTTACGTTTTTGCCGATCCGGCAATCGCCCTTAATCGTGACCCCGGAACCGATCACGGAGTTCCTGCCGATGGGCATGAGCCCTTCCAGGTAAAAATTGCCGTAGTTTTCGAAAACGATGCCCCGTTTCTGCAGTTGGCGAATTTGCCAGGCTATCAGTGCGGTTTCGATTTTTTGCGGTTCTTGCAGCGGATCGCAAAAAGTGACGGGATTCTTGAATTCCAGGCATTCGGCCTGGGGTTTTGCGCGCAACGATCTGATCATGCCCGGTTCAAGGACAAGGCGCTCACTTTTGAAATAAGATCGGCTGACTATGAAAAATGGCTTATTCGCAGGTGTAAACAGTCCAGCAGGGGATTGGCCATTGAGTTTCAGCCAGTGGCGCAGTTCCTGGCCGGTTTGTTCGCTGAGAATGGGAAAAAAGGCCGTATCAAATACAAAAAGAAGGTCAAAATCCGCTCTGGCTTTAGGCAAAGGTAAAAAGCGGCAAAACGGAAATAAAAGGGTTAGCCAGAATCGCAGGTCGCGGCCGCGGCAAGCGAAACGATCGCTGGCGGACTGGCTGCAGTCGGCTACGGCCGCGATCATTCGACGAGGTTCAGGAAATCCTGGTCCTGAAAAAGGGGCTCGAAATCGGGTTCATTGTAAATGATGACTTTGTAGAGCTCGTCTTTTTTCAGGCATTTCCCCACGTAACGCAGGGAATTGGCCGTATCTTCTTTTTTCAGGTAGGCGGCAGCCATAAGGAAGTAGAGGAAGGCGTCCCGGTAATTGTTTTTTTCAGCGTGAACAAAAAATTCCAGGGCTTTGTCGATAGCGCCGGCATTCAGCTGGTAAACGCCTTCCCAAACGTAATCCTGAGCGCTTTCCAGCTTAATGGTTTTGGGATGGGTCTGGGCACTGGCCATGCTCTGGTATACTTTTGCCCGGGCCGGGATTTCCAGAACGCTGTAAAATTCAGAATCCTTGTAGGTTTCAATGATTTTTTTAAAGGCCTCACCGGCCTTGCCGAAGCTTTTTTTATGAAATAACTGCAGCGCCTTTTCGTAATCTGCGGTGATGGCCTGCAATTCCTTCTCTTCTTTGAGTTTCATGATTTTTAAAACCTCCAAGGACCTATTCTACATCTTTTGGGAACATTTTTCAACTGGGGCCGGCAAAGCCGGGAAAATTGAAATCAATATCAAAAAAAATCTTTTTTTTAAATAAATGGAATTTTGACTGAAAAAGTTAATTGCCGGACTTGTAGCGTTCCGGGATCACCCCCAGGACTTCAATGCCTGCTCCTTTGGCGATGTCGATGATGTGTAGCACGTCTTTATAATAGAGACCTTCATCGGCGCGGATAAAAATGGTCTTGTCGGTGCGGGTCTGGTAGAGATCGCGTAGCGTGTTTTCCAGCAAATTGAAGTCAACGGTGTCCTGGTTGATTTTGATTGTCTGGTCGCTTTCCAGGGTCAAAACTATGGCGCTGGTGCCCACTGGGCCTCCGCCGGGATCCTGCTGTTGGGTCTCCGGAAGCTTGATATCTATTCCCTTTTGCAGGACCGGGGTAATGACCATGAAAATGATCAGCAAGACAAGAAGGATATCACAAAGGGGGACAACGTTGGGTTCGGATTTTTGTTGGCTGGTACCAATGTCAACACTCATAAGGGACCTCCTCGATGAAAAGAGTAATTTAACAGAGAAAATAAATAATGTCAAGTATCCCCGGCTAAAAAATAATATGAGGGGGGCGCTGTGAGGTTTTGCAGGAAAAATGGGTCATTTTTTGATCTTGATGCTCAGCTTGCCGTTATGAATGGCTATACTGACTCTTGCTTCGACCAGGTTATGGGTCAGCATTTTGGCTTTCATGCTGTCGATAATATTGTCTTTTTCCCGGTCCGTCTTGCCGCTGACGGGCAGCAATTCCCTGTAAGCTTCATATAAGCGCTCAAAACTGTCTTCGTCGTTTAAGTTCAGGAAAATTTCCCGATACCCTTTTTCGCTCTTGGGTGGAGGTGATATCTGGATGGTCTTTTTCTTCCGGATCACAGGGGCCCCGGATTCCAATTCATTGAGTTTCTTAAGCCACAGGTTGTTGTAGAGGCTGAAGCGGGAAGCAAGGTTCTGGATGATCATGTCCATCTTGGCGGTCTTGGCGCCGCCGTAAATCAGCTTCCTTACCGCTTTTTCAATGTATTCGCGCTCCTTTTCCGGTGGCAGTTTCAATTCGCCGGAGAAAAAAAGGATGTATTTGGATTTCAATTCATCGATCTTTCTTTCCATATCGGTTATTTGCTTTTCAGTGGCGGCCGAGGCCGGATTCAGGCGGTCGTCAAACGGCATGCTTTCCCCTTTTCTGCTTTCATTATTATTTGCAACCTTGTTTTTTTCTTCATTGGCAGGGTTTAATAGTTTTTGGCCGCCTCTTCCCCGCTCATTACCCGTGCTACGCCTTCGGCCAGGGCTTGCATTTCGTCTTCGCCCGCATACACATGCACCGGGGCAATGAATTGGACGCGTTTGCGGATCAGTTCGCTAAAGAATTCATTGAAAGCGATGCCGCCAGTGATAAGGATGGCGTCAACCCGGCCGTCCACCACGGTGGCCAGCGCTCCGGTCTCCTTGGCCACCTGGTAGGCCATGGCCTGAACCACTTCCACGGTTCGCCCTTCTCCTTCCAGGTACTTGTCCTTTATCTTCAGAAAATCCTTGGAGCCGAGATAGGCGAACAGGCCGCTGCTGCCGAAAACCATTTTTTCAAATTCCTTGTATTTCAGGTTCTGGTCGCATATGTGCCGCGCCAATTGCAGGATAGGCAAGCCGCCGCTACGGTCGGCCGAAAATGCCCCTTCTTCGGAAGGATTGACCGCGTCGATCATGCGTCCGTTCTTGTGCAGGGAGAGGGAATTACCCGTGCCTAAATGGATGACCAGCAGCGTGACCTGCTGGTAAGTCAATCCTTTTTCCCGGCAAAAGCGCTTGGCCACGGCCTTCATATTCAGGGCGTGGGTGAGCATCACCCGGTGGAACAAGGGGTGGCCGGAATAACGGGCCAAGGGTTCGGCTTCGTCCACGGAAACCGGGTCTACGATGTAGCAGGTGATCCCGAGCTTGGCGGCCAGCGAATAGCCGATCTGGGCGGCCAGGTTGGAGGCGTGTGATCCCTGGCGGGCTGCTGCGAGATCATCGACCATTTCCTGGTTGACGACATAGGTGCCGCTGGCCAGGGGCTTGAGCAGCCCGCCCCGGGCGGCCACGGCGCGGAGTTCAGCCGGGTCGACGCCCTTTTTCTGGAGGAATTCTCTGATCAGGTTTTCACGGAAATCCTTTTGGGTATTGATGTCGGGGAAGCGGGACAATTCTTCGTCCGTGTGCTTGATGGACTCGACGAAAAGCGGAGTCAAGCCCTTGTAGACCGCTACCTTGGTGGAGGTGCTGCCGGGGTTGATGACCAGGATCAGTTCTTGGGACATGGGTTCCTCATATGCGGGATTTGATGTATTTGCCGATGATAAGTTCGAGTTTATTATAGGTCTTTGCCGGGATCAGGGGCGGCGCCGTGACGATGGAATTGGCCAGGGCGCCGGCACACGGGCAGGCTTCTCTTTTTTCCGGGAGTTCCCGGATGATCAGGGGCAGGAGCTTTTTGATCCGGGCCACGCCCTGGTTCAGGTTGGCGATGACCATTTCCACGGTGACCGATTCTTTGCTTTGGTGCCAGCAGTCGTAGTCGGTGATGAAGGCCAGGGGCAGAAAGCACATCTCCAGTTCCCGGGCCAGCTTGGCTTCCACGGCCTGGGTCATGCCGATCAGGGAAAAGCCCATTTGGCGGTAGGCCAGGGATTCGGCGCGGCTGGAAAACTGCGGCCCCTCCATGTTGCAATAGGTTCCGCCCAGGTGGGCGGCCAGGCCCGCTTCTTTGGCCAGGCGCAAGGCAAGTCGGGCTAGGGGCAGGCAGGTCGGATCGGCCAGCGGCAGATGGGCTACTACTCCGTTTTCAAAAAACGTTTTTTCTCTTTTGTAGGTCAGGTCGACGTACTGGTCGGGAATGACAAGCTCTCCGGGCTTCAGCTCTTCTTTCAGGGAACCCACGGCGGTGATGGAAAAAAGGTATTCCACTTTGAGCATCTTCATGGCGTAGAGGTTGGCTCGGTAATTCACTTGCGAAGGATTCAGGTAATGGCCAAGGCCGTGCCGTGACAGAAAAGCCAGCGAGCGCCCTTGCAGCTTGCCCAACATGAGTTTTTCCGATGGCGCCCCGAACGGTGTCTTTAGTCTGACGGAATGGGCATCTTCCAGCCCCTCCAGGTCGTAAAAACCGCTGCCGCCGATGATTCCGATCTCCGCGTATTCCATGACATCTCCTCTCTGGCTGTTGCCAGCCATGATTATCAAAAAAAAAACTATTAAAGTCAACCGGGAATTCTTTCCGGCCGGGGAATGATTCATTATTTGCCGTCTAACTTTGCTGCGGGAATTAAGAGGTGCGGCATGCAGACCATTTTGGCAAACAATCTAATTATCCATTGCGACCGGTACAAGGGAAATGTCAGGAAGCTTGACAACTATCGTGCTTTTTTGGTTATAATCGGGTTTATGAAAGGTTTTTTCGACGGCGATGCCAGATTGCTGCAGGCGCTACTTGCCGGTGATACGGCCGCCTGGCAGAAATTCATCCTGCAGTATTCGAATTTCATCTACCGCGCCATCATTAAATATACCGACGGCTATGATGAAAAAATGGCCGTCTACCTGCACATCCTTGAAAGACTCCATGAGAACCGCTTCGAAAGATTGCGACGTTTCGCTTTTCAGGCCAAGCTTTCCACCTGGCTGACCGTGGTCTCCCGGCGTCTGGCTTTGGATTTCCTGCGCAGCAAATACGGCCGCGATTTCCGCTTGAAGAAAATCCGTGTGGTCTCCATCGATGCCGAACCTGATTATCTGAAACTCCTGGCCGATACGGCAACCCCTGATAAAGAAATGGCTGCCGGGGAACGGCATGAACAACGATTACGGCTGGAGAGCGACCTGCAGCGGGCCATGGCTGCTCTTTCCGATAAGGAGCGCCTGGCCGTGCAGCTGGTTTATTTTAAAGGGTTGAGGATCAAGGAGGTCGGCAAACTGCTCGAACTGCACTCAGCTTACAAATTTCTGGGCCGCACCCTGAAAAAGATCAAAGTCGAGATGGAAAAGCGAACCCGGTTCAGCAGGATCCGGGTGCGGGACGCGTTTGAGGGGGAAGCCCATGAATAACCATATTACCGGTGAAGATCTAGCAGCTTATGTGGACGGAGTGCTGGCGGACGGGAAGAAAGCGGAACTGGAGTCCCATTTTTCCCGTTGCCCCGAATGCCTGGAAGCCCTGGCCGAGATCGTCGATATCCAGAGCAGCCGGGTAAAGGTCCCGGGCGAGTTTTTGCAGCAAGCCCTGGGCGAGAAGCAAGCTGCGCGAAAACCGGTTCTGCCCTTGCGCCTGGTTTTTGAGATCGCCGCCGCCTTGCTGGTCGTGGTTTTCATAGGCTATTTTTTCCTGGGCAACAACCGTTTCCGGCAGGCCGAAAGCAGCCAAAAAGAAAAAGCTGCCGCGACTGCTTCCCAGTCGGTTCCGCCATTGCCGCCGGATGTTGAAAAAACCATCCCCGCCCTTGCCGGCAGAGTGGAACCTGCCGAAGAAGCCAAAGCCAAAAAAATGATGATTGAAAAAAATGCTATGCCCGCAACCGTTCCGATACTGCTTCCGGAAAAAAAGTTGGAACAGGCCGCCGCGTATAAGGACGGCGATTTTTCACTGGCCGATGAGAAGGCCAGGCGGGAAGAGGGGCATAAGTTGGAAGAAACGGCTGTGCCGATGGTCCAGGACGCAGAGGACAAAATGAACGAAGCGGAATCGGTCCATTCCCGTTCCGCGGCAGCGCCGGCAAGCGTCGGAACGGTGCAGCCGGTTTTGGCGGCCAGATCCCGGGCTGCCCAACCAGCCGGAAAAGGAAAGACGGACGCGCCGCTGACGACCCGCTTTGAAGAATATCAAAGGGGCAATGAAGAACTGTACCATTCACGGTCCACGGAAATGGCAACGGTCGACGGTGCGATGCAGCTGTTCCTGGCGGCCACAGGGCGTGCCGTTGCGCCCGGGGGGATAGCCATGGCGGCTCTGGCGCCGCGGCCAACCATCCGTATCGAGGGCGATGTCACCTGGGCCGACCTAAGCGATCCCGGGCTTCTGGACGGCTGGTCCTGGTTCAAGAAAGGCATGATCCTGGAACTGGAAATTGCCGGCGCCGGAGTGGTAACCGCTGTGATTCCGGTCGGGCAGTGGGAGCGTTCAATGGCGGCCAGGGCCGAAAAAGCGGCCAGGCAATTGACTTTCTCCATTTCCGAAAAAAAGTCACGCCGGGCCAGGATCTTCGTTTCCGGATCTTCGTCTAATTGACGGCAAATTCCTTTTTGGACAGAAAACTGTCGTCGGCGGTGATCACCACCGTCCAGCCGCCTTTTTTTTCAGAATAGTATGATTGGGGCAACGTGTCCCAGGCCGCGAAATATGCCAGATATTTGCCCTTGGCGTTGATCTCCACGGTCTTGGAGCGGCGGATCAACTGGTTGTCGGGCGAGTACCAGTGCCATTGCAGCTTCAGCGGCTTGCTCACCTGCAGGACCTTGATCAACGAGTAAACTGCCGGGTCGGCGGCGGTCACCGGTTCATCACTTATAGGTTTTTCAAAGTCCATGGCCGCGGGCTCGGAGTGGACAATGGCCAGGGTGCTGACCACGCATTCGGGGTCAGGCGGCACGGTGACCCGGAAACTGAAGCAGGAAGGGGTGCAAAAAAGGATGGCTGCCGCGGCCAGGGCCAAGATGCCGGCGCGCAGTTTGTATAGGCAGATTGATGTGGGCGCCATGGCCGCTATTGTAAAGGATATCCAGGCGCTTGGCAAGGTCGAACATCTTGAGGGCTTTCTTGACTTTGTTCCGCGAAGTATGTATATTGAGCCCCTGGCTGGACCTTTGAGTCCTTTGCAGGCTCGTTTTTGACCATATGCAAGACATAACAATTTCTATTCAGGGAAGCAAGCCATTAACGGGCAGTGTCGCCATTTCCGGCGCCAAGAACGCCGCTCTGCCTGAGTTGGCTGCTGTTTGTCTTAGTTCCGAAACGCTCGAATTTCACAATGTCCCCCTGGTGGAAGATATAAAGGTCATGCATGCCGCCCTCGCTGAAATCGGTGCCCAAGGGGAAATCCGCGGCAATTCCATACGCGAGACCATGCCGGTTTTGCGCTCACCCCTGGTTTCTGTGCAGACCGCCCAGACCACGCGGGCGTCGATCCTGCTGCTCGGTCCCCTGCTGGCACGACACGGTTACGCCAAGATCTCCTTTCCCGGCGGCTGTTCCATCGGTGAGAGGAAAATCGATTTCCACCTGCAGGGGTTGGCGCAGATGGGGGCGGAAATTCAAGCGGAAGGCGAATATATTGTCGCCCGTTGCCGGCGACTGAAGGGCATTGAGTACGCTTTCCCGGGCAAGACCGTGACCGGGACCGAAAACCTGCTCATGGCCGCGACATTGGCCGAAGGCACTACAGTTCTGGGCAATTGCGCCCTTGAACCGGAGGTGACCGACCTGATTCGCCTGCTGCAGGAAATGGGAGCCGATATCTCCAGCCCCGACGGCGAAACAGTCGTTGTCCGCGGCCGGACACGGCTGCATGGCGCCTGCCACCGCATCATCCCCGACCGCATCGAAGCCGGGACATATCTCATTGCCGGTTGTTTCGTTGGCAACGAGATCCATTTGCAGGGAGTGATCCCCGAACACCTGGGCAGCCTGCTGGAGATCCTCAGGGGCATGGGCGCCGATATTAACGTTTCCGCCGAGGCGATCTACGTGAAAGGCGGGAAATCCCTGGCGCCGGCCGAAGTGATCACCGAGCCCTATCCTGGCTTCCCCACCGATCTGCAGGCGCAGTTGACCACGCTGTTGACCCAGGCGGATGGAGTTTCCCGGATCAGGGAAACGATATTCAATGATCGTTTCCGCCATGTGGGTGAATTGAACCGTCTGGGAGCCGACATCAAGATCCAGAACGATACGGCGATCATCAAGGGGCCGGCCCGGCTGCGCGGCGCGGTCTTGAAAACCACCGATCTGCGTGCTTCGGCCGCGCTGGTCCTCGGCGGACTGATCGCTGAAGGTGAAACCATCATCCAAAATTCCTACCAGTTGTTCCGCGGTTACGAAAACATGCCGGACAAATTGCAAAAATTGGGCGCAGCCATTACAATCATCCGGGGGTAAAAATGGATTCATGCATTTTTTGCAAGATCGCCAGCGGTGAGATCGCGACCCCGTTCGTTTACGAGGATGACCTGACCGTCGCTTTCAAAGACCTGCAGCCCCAGGCGCCTATTCATATTTTGCTGATCCCACGCCGGCATGTGGCTTCCTTAAAAGAGGCGCGCGATCCGCAGTTGTTGGGGCATTTGCTTATGGCTGCAAAAAATGCGGCTGAAAAAATCGGGCTAGCGCAATACCGCCTGGTGATCAATACCGGCCCTGATGCCGGACAGTCGGTTTTTCATCTGCACCTGCATATTCTGGGCGGGCGCCAGATGAACTGGCCCCCAGGCTGAGGAGTGATCATGAACATCACCTGGCTCGGGCACGCGGCCCTGAAGATCGAAGGCAGCAAAATTGTTTTTATCGATCCTTTTTTAAGCGGCAATCCCATGGCCTCCCTGCGGGCGCAGGATATTGCCCGCGCCGACCTGGTCGTGGTCAGCCACGACCATGGCGATCATTCTACAACCGGGAGGATCGATCGAAATCTAAATGCCATACATCATTGACGGCAACAACCTGATCGGCTGCGCCCCGGATTTTTCCCTCTCCGACCCCGAAGCGCGCAGCAAAATGATCTCCATCATCAAAAAATTCCAGGAGAGTAAAAACACCAAGATCACAGTTGTCTTTGACGGGGAACCGCAAGGCAGCGAATTGCGCAATCCCATCAACTCCAAACTGACCGTGGTTTATCCACGTTACGGCCTCAGCGCCGACGATGAGATCAAGAAGATTCTGGAAAACTATCAGCATCTGAAAGAGACCGTTCTGGTGACCACTGACCGCGAGCTGAAATCCTTTGCCAAGGAAAAAGGCGCCAAAACCATCAATTCCATTGAATTCTATTTCACTTTGAAAAAAGCTTTTGTGTTGCATGGGAAAAAGGAGGAAACCCTGAAACGGGTGAACGTCAGGGTTTCCCAGAATGAAGTGGAACAATGGCTGAAAATTTTCAACAGTGAGTAAATGAACCGCTTTTCCCTGATCGGTGCCGGTTATGTGGGCTTGAATTTGACCGCTTCCCTGCAGAAAAAAGGCTATGTCCTGCAGCATATCTTCCAGAAAGCGAAAGGAGGCCATTTCGCTTCGCGCTGGACTTCCGACCTGGCCGAACTGGTGCGCAGTGCCGATTTTGTTTTAATCGCGGTGCAGGAATCCAGGATCAAGGCCGTAGCCCAAGCCGTTGCCGCCCAAGCCGCACTGCGGGGCAAGATCTTTTTTCATGCGTCCAATTCCCTGACTTCTGACGAATTATCACCCTTGCGCCGGGCCGGGGCCCGGGTGGCTTCGTTCTCGCCGCTGCAGACCTTTGTCGGCTTCCGGGAGGATGAAGACCTGTGCGTCGGCATTAGTTTTCTGTTGGAAGGGGACAAAGCGGCCGTGACCCGGGCCCGCCGCATCGCTGCTGATCTGCAAGCCCGGGTCCTGTTGATCCCCGCAGGGGACAAGATGTATTTGCACATGGCGGCGATCGCCGCGGCCAGTTATTTTATCGCCGGCATGAAGTTCGCTGAAGGGAGATTGCGGCAAACCGCAAGTCGTCCCGGCCTGGAGATCCTGTTCCCCCTGGTCGAGCAGGTGTTGCGCAATGTAAAAAAAATCGGCTGGCGCGATTCGCTCTCCGGCCCATTAAAAAGGGGAGAAACCGGCTTGCTGGCCAAGCATGAGAGCCTGTTGGCCGGCCAAGAAAAAAAAATCCATCATTTGTTGTTGAAATACCTTAAGGAAAACCCTGAGACCTGATCTTCGGCCCTGCCGGCGATCAGATGATGTGAAATTCCAAGGCTTTCATCACCGCCTGGGTACGGGTATTGACAAGCATTTTCTTAAAAATATGATGGGTGTGGGTTTTAACGGTTTTTTCGCTTAAAAAAAGTTTTTCACTGATGGCGAAATTGGAAAGGCCGGAAGCCAGGGCCTGCAGGATCTCAATTTCACGGTTGGTCAAGCCGAAGGTGCTGAGCGGTTTTCTATAGACGATTTCGGGGTTGGTGTCTTCCAGAAGTTCGCTGAGCAGCTGGTGCGACAGTTCGCGGCTGATCCAGATCTGATCCTCCAGTATGCAGTTCAGGGCCTTCTTGAGATTGGCTTTACCGGTGTTGGTCGGAAGAAAGCCCTTGGCCCCGCAGCGGATCAATTCCCTTTTTTTGTCGTCATTGCAATCACAGTTGATGAGCACCATTTTGGCGTTCGGGAAAATGATCTTCAGATTTGAGAACATGTTTTCCGGGTTTTCCAAAAACATTTGGTTGCAGGATGCGCAGATCAGCAGCAGTGCCGGATCCAGGTTGAAATCGCTTTTCTTGACGTAATCGAACGCATGGTAGGCTTGCAACAGGCAGTATTCCGTATTTTCTTTCAAAAAATTTTCCAGGCCCTCCTTGAACAGCAGGTGGTGTCCGATCAGGATGATGCTGATTTTATTTTTGTCGCAGTCCTGCTTAATGGCGAGTTCCCGGTCCCGCTCTTCCACCGCGCTGTTGATCTTGCGCAGGATGGCGTCATTGTCGGTCGATTTGGAAAGATAATCGAACAACCCGGTTTTTATGGCGTCTATGGCGCTTTCATATGTCGGATAACCGGTGAGGATGATAATCCGTAAAAGCTCGTCAAGGGATTTCAATGCAGCGCTGATGCGCAGACCATCTTCATTTTTCAGGTGCAGATCGACCAGGCAGACGGCGATGTGTTCTGTTTTGACTATTTCCTCGGCTTGTTTCTTATTGGTCGCCGTAAAAACCTTGAAGCCTTCATTTTTCAACCATAACTGCAGGGTTTTGAGCACCTCGGGGTCGTCATCAACGATCAGCACATGCGATTTTTCAGGCATTTTCCGTTCCTCCCCGCCGCGGCAGCGTCACGATCAGGTGGGCCCCGGATTGGCACGTTTCGTCCATGGTCATGCTGCCGCCGTGTCTTGTGATGATATGGTAGGAGATGTAAAGCCCGAGGCCGGCCCCTTTGGTTTCTTTAGAAGAATTGAACGGTTCGAATATTCTTCTTTTGACGGCAACCGGGAAACCGGGGCCCGAATCCCTAAAATGGATCTCGTAAGCAGCACCGCGGCGCTCGGTTTTAATGGCGATCTCCCCGCGGCCGTTCATGGCTTCGCTGGCGTTCAGGATCAGGTTCATGAAAACCTGCTGCAGGCTGTCCGGGTTGCAGAAGATCGGCAGTTCGCCGCTTTTTTTATTGCGGACAATGACGGTGTTTTTGATCTGCTTGCTTAATTTCAACACCCGGCAGGCCGTTTCCAGGATGGAATCGATATCGCTTTCCTTGAAGGTCTCCAGATTGATCTTGCCGTAGTCCAGCAATTTTCTTGTGATCTTGCGCACCCGCTTGATCTCTTTTTCGGCCAGGGGCAGGACCTCCACGATATCGCTGCTGGGATTTTTGATCTGCTTTTTGATGACGGCAAGCGAGTTGCTGATCGCGAAAAGCGGATTGTTGATCTCGTGGGCGATGTTGGCGGCCAGCCTGCCCGTGGCGACCAGTTTTTCGTTCATGACCAGGCGGCGTTCCATTTCCTGGTGGCGGATGTTTTCATTTTCCAGCCGTTCCAGCATCTTGTTGATGTCGTGGCTAAGTTGGGTGATTTCATCATGGCGGTTTTCATGGATGCGGACGGTAAGATCTTCAAAAGAAGTGATATGCATTGTTTTTTTCGATATATTCTTCAACCGCTGCAGCAGCATGCGGTCTATGAATCCATAAAAAATTGCCGCGGCCATTATGGAACACAACAAAAGAGTGATCAGGAAATTCCGTACCGCTTTTTCCTGAAGGCTGAACAGGGTCTTGTCGGCGTCGATCCTGACGGCAAAAACCGCTTGCCCGGCCGGGCCCCGGAACAAACTGTAGATGCGCAGGAAGTTTTTGTTTTCTTTAAAATAAAAATCAGCTTCGAACAACGATCTCAATTCATTCTGAGCCAGGTCCTTTTGCAGGTTGGCTGGCTTCAGTAACGTAATCTTTTCCTGGATGGCAGCTCCGAGCCTTTGCATGAAAGATCGATCAACCAAGCGGCCCATAACGACCCGGCCGTTCATGGGCCCTTTGCCGTCACTGTGCATGATCGCTGCCGAAATGATGATCATGGGGCCGAATTCAGTGGCAGCGATGAAGCTTTCATGTTCCGGCCGGGAAAATGAAAGCATGAGGCTTTTCCACAATGGATTTTCAGACGTATTGCCCAGATCGAAACTGACAAAACGGCTGCTGTTCTGGTCAAAACCCTGGTGAAAGATCACTTGCCGGTCGCGGCCCACTATCAGGATCAGGCTTAAATCAGATGCGGGAACCACGCTGCCAGGCAGCGACTCCGCTTCGAATTCTTTGGACGGTTTTTCCGCGTAGCCATACATCGCGTCCCAGGTAGCCCAATCGTTGCAGAGAGTGGCGATCCTCTTTTTTTCGTTGGCAATCACATGGGATAATCGCTGGGCGACCTTGGCGGTATAAATGTTTTTTTGTTCATTTTTCGAATGGGAGATGGTCAGGTGGTTGAACAACAGAAACAGCAAGGAAAAGACCAGCCCCAACCCGGCAATGAAAAAAATGATTTTTTTCTTCAGGGTCATGCATGAAATTATAATATTGTCAAAACGAAAATACAACTTTTGTTGTATGGAAAAATAATATAAATACAACTGAAATTCCCTATTTTGCCCGATTGTGTTCAATTTTTTGAATTTCTATTATAAAAACAATGAAAATCGTAATAGATTTGTTTTTAAAAAGGTTTTGGAAAAAAAATTCCATAAAACAAGGAGAAAAAAAATCAACATGAAAGGGATGAAAAAGTGGATGTTGGGTTTTTGTCTGGTTGGCATTTTTATGTCTCTGGTTTTTCTGCCGGG
>JAHIKI010000017.1 GCA_018897435.1 Acidobacteriota bacterium
GCCTTTTTTCAGGGACAAGCACAGGGATTTCGCTCACATCCGCGTGGAGGAAGCCCTGGCTCATCCCACCTGGTCCATGGGCAAAAAGATCACCATCGATTCCGCCACCCTGATGAACAAGGCGCTGGAGATCATCGAAGCTAGACACCTCTTCGATTTGAATCCGGAACAGATCGATGTTTTGATCCATCCCCAAAGCATCGTCCATTCCATGGTGGAATTTGTGGACTCTGCCATCCTGGCCCAGTTGGGAATTCCCGACATGAAATTGCCGATTTTATATTCATTGAGTTATCCCGAACGTGTCAACAGTCATTGGCCTAATCTGGATTTAGCACAGCAGCAACCCCTGGAATTCTTTAAAGTTGATAATCTCCACTTCCCATCCATCGCCATGGCTTATGACGTATTAAAACAGGGTCAAAATGCCGGAGCCGTATTCAACACAGCCAACGAGACGGCAGTGGAATATTTTTTAGCAAATAAAATCACTTTTAAAGACATCTTCGCCGTTGTCGGCCATATGTTGTCCGAATGGGATTTTCGCCCCGTACAAACCCTTGCCGACGTCCAGGAGACAATTTCTCTGTGCAGAATAAAAACCGTGGAACACATCGAAAATGAGGTATTGAAATGAACATTATCTATCAGTTTTTAACTTTTCTATTCGTGTTGGGAATAATAGTCCTGGTTCACGAATTTGGTCACTACGTTGCCGCCCGGCTGATGAAAATCCGCGTAGAGGTTTTTTCGTTCGGCTTCGGCAAGCGCCTCTTTGGCAAAAAAATTGGCGCCACCGATTTCCGTGTCAGCCTGTTCCCTTTGGGCGGCTATGTACGCATGGCCGGCGAAGAGGAATATGATCCCCAAAATCCACGTCCCGATGAATTCATGGCCAAAAACCGGGCTCAGAAAATTTTCACCCTGCTCTTGGGCCCAATCATGAATATTGTATTGGCTTTTGTGATTTTAACCATCATCAACTTGAATGGCGTGGAAAAAGAAAAATATCGTTTCGAATCGCCCCGGCTGGGTTATGTGGTCAAGGATTCTCCCGCTGCCAAGGCTGACTTGCGTTGCGGAGATCTGATTGTCAGCATCAATAACCAGCGGATTAAAAATTGGGAAGAATTGGAATACATGACCCACACGCGGGTCAAGGATGTTTTTCAGATTGTGTACCAGCGCGAAGGTAAACAGTCGCAGACGCACCTGACCGTATCTTCTCAACCCTACTATGAAATCGGCTACGCCGGTTGGTATTATGGTTTCAAAACCCGTATCGACGCGATTGAACCAGGATCCCCGGCCGAACGAGCCGGTTTGAAACCCGATGACGAAATCGTGGCCATAAATCAGCAACCGGTCTATTTCATGCAGATTACCGATGTCATCGAAGTCAATGCCAATAAACAAATTGAACTATCCATTTTGAGACTGAAGAACAAACTGAATCTCACAGTTGTGCCTGAAATGAAAAACAACAGAGGGAAGATCGGTGTCAGCTTGAAACCGATCGGTCCAACCATGATTGTGCGCTATGGATTTTTCCGCTCACTTTCCGAGAGCGGCAAGAGCCTGGTGAACATGACCACCATTCTTTTCCAGGTTCTCAGAAAGATGATTGTGGGCAAGATTTCGGTCAAAAGCTTTTCCGGGCCCATCGAGATCGCCCGCATTTCCCAGCAAGCGTTGGAAAGCGGCTTTTCCAATTTCTTTATGCTTATCGCCTTTATTTCGCTGCAATTGGGAATCATCAACCTTTTCCCCATACCCGGCCTTGACGGCGGCCACCTGCTGATCTTCACCATCGAAGCCATCATCCGCCGCGATCTGAACCAGAAACTGAAAACGGTCATGATCTACGCGGGATTCGCTTTTTTGATCAGCCTGATGGTGTTCATCATCCTCAACGATATCGCCAAGACCTTGCCCAACGGCTGGCAGAGCATCTTTCCGTTTCTGCGCTAGCGGCGACGGGAATTCATTTCTGGCGGCGGAACTTCTCCTTGAGCTTGAGGTCAACGATCTGCGGAACCAGGGAACTCACTTCGCCCCCCAGTTGGTAAATTTCCTTGACCAGTTTGGAGCTTAAAAAAGAATAGGCATCGGAAGGCACGAAAAATATCGTTTCGATGCGCGGTTCTATTTTGCGGTTCATCATAGCCATTTGGAATTCGATCTCAAAATCGGAAATGGCCCGCAAACCACGGACCACGGTGTTGATCCCCTTGCGATTCACGTAATCGACCAGCAGCCCTTCGAAATGATCGATCTCGATCCTTTGCGGGTCCCTGAAAACGGAGCGCAGGATCTGCTGTCGTTCTTCCAGGCTGAAAAGATAGGTTTTATCGGGATTTTTCAAAACTGCCACAATGATCTTATCAAAGATCTTCAGGCCGCGCTCGATGATATCGATGTGGCCGTTGGTCAGTGGATCATACGAACCCGGATAAACAGCTAGATTTTTTTCAGGCATGCCCTGCTCCTATTTTGCTTAAAACTTCGTCCAGCCGGGTTTTTAGTTCGGCCAGCGTGCCGTTGTTGGCAACGGTGAAATCAGCTATGGCCAGGCAGCGCCCGACCTGCTGACCGCCGGCAGGTTCGCCGTTGCCCCATTCGCGCTCCAGGCTGGCCCATAGTTCCTTCTCAGCCGCCATGTCTGTGACCCGGCCCCGTTTCTTCAGCCTGGCCACGATATTTTGCATTGCGCTTTCAATGGCGATCAAAAAAAAATCGCCGATCTTTTTCAATTCCAGCACTTCGGCGGGGTTGCGGATGCCGTCGATCACCCAGCGTTTTTCATCCGCAACCGCTACCAGTTCACGGACCTTCTTACCCAGAATTCCAGCTCCCCCCTCTTGGCGCAGGCGGTTGCCGATATCCTGCATCTGGCTGCGATTGACCCGGGGCTCGACCTTGGCCGCTTCACTGCGCACAATGTCGGAAAGGGAAATATAGCGAAATCCATAACCGTTGAGAATGCGGACCGCTTCGCCTTTCCCGGAAGCCATGCGACCGGTCAAACCGATGCACAGTTTTGCTCCGGCCACACTCACTCCGCCTGGCCGTATCGAACACTGTCTTCCAGGATGTCCTGCTCCTTCCATTCCCTGACCCAATCTCCGACCCTGAAAATCTTATAGCCCCCGGCATCGGGCTGCGAAACCAGTACGCGGTTCAATCCGGCATTGACGATCATTTTTTTGCAGATGAAACAGGGAAAAGCGAAAAGAGTTTTTCCGCTTTCGCGGTTCTCGCCGAAAATGTACATGTCGCCGCCGAGCAGGCTGACCCCGGCCCGGGCGGCATTGATGATCGTGTTCTGCTCGGCGTGGACCGAACGGCACAGTTCGTACTGGGTGCCGGAAGGAATTTGCAGCTTTTGGCGCAGGCAGGAACCGTGGTCCAAAGAACTGCGCGTATGCCGGGGCGCCCCGACGTAGCCAGTGGCGATGATCTGGTCTTCCTTAACGATGATCGCCCCAATGAGCACCTTCAAGCAGGTGGAACGGCGCGAGACCACCTGGGCGATATTCAAATAATAATCTTCCTTCTCAGGCCGTTCGATCATCAATACATCATACATATTCGCTGGCCATTTTGCAAATCCGGGCAGCGAGCGGATGCGCCAAATCCGGTCGCGATTGAATATAAGATTACTCTTCGATCTGTACCCGGACCATTTTGTCGCCGGGCCGGATGGTATCCACCACCTCCTGGCCGGCGACCACTTTGCCGAAAACTGTGTGCTTACCGTCCAGATGCGGCTGCGGGGAGTGGGTGATGAAGAACTGGCTACCGTTGGTGTTCGGGCCGGCATTGGCCATGGAAAGCGAACCAGTCTCGTGCTTCAAGGGGTTATCCCCGGTTTCGTCGGCAAATTTGTAGCCCGGCCCCCCACTGCCGGTTGCGGTCGGGTCACCGCCCTGGATAACGAAGTTGGCGATCACCCGGTGAAAGGCAACCCCTTCGTAGTAGCCAGCACGAGCCAGGAACACGAAGTTGTTGACCGTTTGCGGGGCGTGTTGGGCGTAAAGTTCCAGTTTGATCGTCCCCTTTTCCGTTTCGATCAGCCCCTGATAGGTGCGCTTGACATCGATGGTCAGCGGCGGCGGGCTGCTCCATTGTTTATTGGCCATGGCTCATTCCTCCTTGTCAATAAGACACTTTGTTACCCTTCCCAACATCCGGCCTTATGGGATGGGTTTCCGGCTCCGGCTGGAAACCATTTTTTTATTTTAACAGAATAGACCATCCATTTCAAAAAGGGACTGGGGACAAAACCGTGCCAGGCGAAAGCGGTTACGGTTGGAAGTTGCCAGGCGCTGGTCTGGATGGACCTCGCAGGTGACTCCAAGCCGTGACCTTCTTTCAGGTATCAATCCAAGCGTAAAGCGGTAAAAACTGAATTCGCGATTCAGTTAAACGAATACTTAATTCTACTCCGACATATTTCTTGAAAAGTTGTTAAGGTTGTGATATGCATTCTTCATGGAAACTAAAAACGTATTTTTCGGGATTGACGATTACATGGCGATGTTTGCTCCTTACATTAAGAGGTCTGAGGCGAGAGA
>JAHIKI010000018.1 GCA_018897435.1 Acidobacteriota bacterium
ATACGCCGATTTTGTGGCCGAACATGTGGAGTCCTGGTCGTATCTGAAATTTCCCTACTTGAAGAAGCGGGGTTGGAAAGGATTTAAAGAAGGAATCGACTCAAGTTTGTACTGTGCCACTCCCCTGGCCCGGCTGAATGTATCGGATCGCATGGCTACGCCGCGGGCCCAAGTAGCTTTTGAAGAAATGTTCAATACCCTGGGAGAAAAACCTTGCCGGGCACTATTGGCCAACCATTGGGCCCGGCTGGTGGAAATGGTGCACAATGTCGAGATGCTGGAGCGCTATTGCGATGATGCGGAGATCACCGGCGATAGGTTTAGAGTCGTACCCACGGCAATTACCGGTGAGGGTGTGGGCATTGTGGAAGCCATGCGCGGCACATTAACCCATCATTATACCTGCGATAAAAACGGGATCTGCACCAGCGCCAACTTGATCGTCGGCACCACCAACAACAATGCTCCCATTCAAATGGTGACAAAAAAAGTAGCCCAAACCCTGATTAAACCGGGGAAAGAGCCCGATCAGGGAATATTGAATATGATTGAAATGGCCTTCCGCGCCTTTGATCCATGTTACAGCTGCGCCACCCATTCCCTGCCGGGACAGATGCCTTTGGAAGTGTCAGTTTATAAAAAAGGCACCTTGCATTGGCAGCTGAAAAGAGGGGTTTAGTTGGTTTTTTGGCGTTGTTCCTGATGAAGCGCACCCTGCTGCTTGGCATGGGTAATCCCATTTTATGCGATGATGCCATTGGTATCCGCCTGGTCAGTCATTTAAAAAAGAGGCTGCAAAACTTCTCTGATCTCGATATTGTTGAAGATTGCTCTCTTGGCGGGTTTAATCTGCTAGAGGTCATTGATGGCTATAGCCGATTGATTGTCATCGATTCCATAAGAACCGTCGGTGCCATTCCCGGTGAATGGTACTATTTCACCGCCGAGCGCTTGCGCGAGACCATGAATCTCAATTGTGTTCATGATGCCAACTTTGCGACTGCTTTGGAGTTTGGCCGGCGTCTGAACATGCATCTTCCTCCGGATCATGACATCCATATTTTTGCCGTGGAAATTCTGGACAACCAGACTTTTGCCGAACGGATGACTGAGGAGTTGGAAAAACGCTTTCTCACTATTGCCGATGAGATTTTTTTTCATTTGCCGGAATTGCTGAGGGTTGACAATCAACAGCAATAGAGTTCTTACAGAAAATTCTTTAATATTTATCGTCAATTTTGTATAATCCCTTTTTAAGGAGCGCATATGCATTTCGTCGACGTGCTGTCGGTTCATTTTTTTAAAGTGATCAATTAAGTTGCTGTCGTTCAAAGTAAAGGTCAGCCGCAAGATCTTCGTTTCCCCGGACTCGGGGTTCGGGGTATTCAAGGTGACACTGGATGGTTCCCGGGAAAGCCGGATCATAGTCGGCAACCTTTTCTCTTTAAGCGAAGGTGATTTTCTGCTGATCGATGGCGACGAATCCGACCACCCGCGCTTCGGCAAGCAGATCAAGGTCAGTCGTTATGAATTCATCCTGCCCCAGGACGGCGAAGGCATTGCCAACTATCTCTCTTCCGGGCGCTTCAAGGGCATCGGCAAAAAAACGGCGCAAAAGATCGTCGACCAATTCGGCCAGGGGACGTTCGAGGTGCTGGAAAACAATCCGGAGCGGCTGCGCGAGGTCCACGGGCTGAAAAAAACGGTCATCGAAACCATCAAGCAAAGCGTGCGCGACAGCCGGGTCCTGCGCGACCTGAACGTGCGCCTGACTCCTTACGGCATCGGCCAGGAGACGGTTTTCCGCATCTACCGTGAATTCGGTGACCTGGCGCTGGCGCTGATCGAAAGCAACCCTTACCTGCTGATCGAGCGGGTGCGCGGCGTGGGCTTCAAGATCGCCGACACCATCGCCAAGGCCATGGGCATTGACAAAATCGACAGCCAGCGCATCCGGGCCGGCATTTTTTTCGTTTTGGAGCAAAGCGAGTTCCAGCGTGGCGACCTGTTCATCACCAGGAACGATTTGCTGAAAAAGTGTTCCTGGCTGCTGGACATTGCCGACAGCGATGTGTTCGCGCTTCTGGAAAAACTGCTCGAACGCCAGGAATTACGGACGGCCAAGATCCCGGAAATCTGCATCCTCAAACCGCAGAACGAGTTGATCGAAAAAACCGCGGCCCGGCGCCTGTTCCAGCTGGCCCAGGGGCTCTTTGCCGTCCCGGAACTGGCGGTCAATTTTGATGCCGTTTTCGAAAAGCTCGCCCTGGAGCTCACCGCCGAACAGAAACAGGCGGCGCTGACCGCGGTGCAAAACCGGCTGACCATTATCACCGGCGGACCGGGTACGGGCAAAACCACCATCATCCGGGCCATCATCGAGATCCTGAAGGCCAACGGCAAATCGATCCTGATCGCCGCTCCCACCGGCCGGGCGGCCAAGCGCATTGAAGAGAGTTCGCTTTACCAGGCCTCCACCATCCACCGCCTACTGAAGTTCAATCCCGAGACCGGCCAGTTCGTGCACAATGCCCAGAATCCTTTGAAAACCGACGCCCTCATCGTCGACGAGTTTTCCATGGTCGATTCGTTCATCCTTTTTGCACTGCTGCAGGCGCTGGCCGACAACACCCAGTTAATTGTTATCGGCGACAAGGATCAGTTGCCCTCGGTCGGCCCGGGAAACGTGCTGCGCGACATGATCCAGAGCGGTTATTTCAACACCATTTATCTGAGCCGCAACTTCCGCCAGAACCAGGACAGCCTGATCGTGGAGAACGCTTTCCGGGTGAACCGCGGTGAACCGCTGCTGTTTCCCGCTCCCAACCCGGAACTTGATTTTGTTTTTCTGCCCATGCGGGACGAGGCCCAGGTCCTGCAGAAGGTGGAGAGCATTGTCCGCCATTATCAAAACGTTTACCCGTTCAATTCAAGCGCCATGCAGATCCTGGTTCCCATGTACCGCGGCCAGGCCGGCATTGACCAGATTAACCAGATGGTGCAGGAGAAGTTCAATTCCGAGCCTTTTCTGCTGAAAAAAGAGAAGGTGGCTTTCAAGCGGCTGGACAAGGTCATGCAGACCAAAAATGATTATGATAAGCAGGTTTTCA
>JAHIKI010000019.1 GCA_018897435.1 Acidobacteriota bacterium
TGACGCGCCGGCCCGTGGCCTTGCGGCAGTTCCAGCAGACATGGTCGGTGCGGCTTTCCCGGGCCTGGATGCGCTTCTGGATATCCTTCATTTCGGTCGTGTAATCGCGGTTCTTGCTGCCCATGCGCTCAAGGTCGTTCAGCACGTCCGTGGCCAGGGCGTAGCGCACCTTCAGGTCAGCGGCCATGGTTTTCATGATCACAAAATTCAATTCAGGGGACACGGAAGGGTTTTTTTGGGCCAGGGGCATCCATTGGCCGGCCTTGGCCTTTTTATATATTTCCATGGGATTGGCCAGGACAATGGGCGGGAAACCGGTCACCATTTCATAAAAAAGGCTGCCTGCCGAGTAGATGTCCGAGGCGAAAACCGCCTTGCCTTCGAACTGTTCCGGGGCCATATAAGGCGGGGATCCGATCTTGGTGGTGGCGAACTGTTTTTCCTGCAGCAGGGTCGAAGTGCCGAAATCGGCGATCTTGACTTCGCTGTCCATGTTGATCAAAATATTTGAAGGGCGGATATCGCGGTGAATTACCGATTTCTGATGGGCAAAAGCCAACGCCGAAAGGATCTGCTTGAAATACTTCAAGGCGGTCTTGATCTCCAGGGTGCTCGATTTGTCGAGGATCTTTTCCAGGTCGGTGCCTTCGATATACTCCATGACCATGATCAGAATCCCGTCGATGATGTCGACGGTCAGCAATTTGACGATGTGCGGGTGGTCGAGAAGCCGGGTCTGCAGGATGGATTCCTGTAAAAGTTTGTCGGGCTGGGCAGTAGTGCGGTGGGGAATTTTTAACGCCCGCTGGCATTTCAAAATGGTGTCTTCGGCCAGATAAACCGTGCCAAAACCGCCGCTGCCTAATTTCTTCACGATCTTATATTTCCCGAGCTGCCCTTTCAGTTCAATCATTTTTCAAAATGCCGTTGTCCCATCAGTCGATCCGGTCACTCTCAAAAAAAGTTTTGTCCTGGCCGGTTTCCAGCTCACGCAGTTTTTTGAACAGTTCGGTTTCCTGGCGGGAAAGGGTTTGCGGGGTCACGACGTTGATCTTGATCAGCAGGTCGCCCCGGCTCCAACGGTTGACCTGCCGGAATCCCTTGTTTTTGATCTTCAACACCTGCCCATTCTGGGCCGCGGGGGGGATTTTTATTTTTTCAGTTCCCTCGAATGTCTTGACGCCGACATGGTCGCCGAGCGCGGCCTGGGGAAAAGTGACCGGCAGTTGGAAAAGGAGATCGTTGCCGTGCCTTTGAAAATATTTGTTTGCCTTGATCTTTACCATGACAAACAGGTCCCCAGGAGATCCTCCCTCTCTGCCGCCGGCACCTGCACCTGCTACGCGCAGGCGGTTGCCCTCATCGATCCCGGCCGGAAAAATCACTTTGATTTTTTTGCTTTCGCGCACTCGTCCCTGGCCGCGGCATGTTTTGCATGGATGGGCAATAACGCGGCCGCGACCCTGGCAGGATGAGCAGGTCGTGGCCACAGAAAAAAAACCTTGAGACATCCGCACATTTCCGCTACCACCGCATTTACTGCAAACATCAACGCTTGTTCCGGGCTCACTGCCGGATCCATCGCAAACGTCGCAATTCCTTTCCCGATCGACTCCAATTTCCTTTTCCACGCCCAGAAAGGATTCTTCAAGGGTCAACGTCACTTCCAGTCCCAAATCGTTGCCCTTGCGCGGCCCTCGCCGCTGCCGGCCTCCCGAAAAAGATCCGCTAAAACCGAACAAATCACCCAGAATATCGCCGAAATCGGAAAAGATAGAATCGGAAAAAAAACCGGAATCCTGGCCACCGCCGCTACGCAATCCCTCCACACCGTATTGGTCATAGATCTGCCTTTTTTCAACATTCCCCAAAACCGAATAGGCTTCAGAGGCCTCTTTGAATTTCTCTTCAGCTTCGGGATTGTCGCGGTTGCGGTCAGGATGATGCTGCATGGCCATCTTGCGATAAGCTTTTTTTATCTCTTCGGCGCTGGCATTGCGGTTCACTCCCAAAATATGATAATAATCCTTTTTGACCATGCGCAGTTACTTGGAAAATTCAGCAGTGAGAATGCTGTTGATCATGATACGATAATTTTTCATTTTTTTTAAAAGGGTTTCCAGCAAATCCACGTCATTCCCTTCCAGGGCTTTATCGGTTCGAGTGATCAGTGCATCGATTTCTGCTCTGTCATGCGCAGGCAATTTATCAATATAACGCTGGTAATAAAACTTGACGGTTTCCCACTCCTCCTTAAGTTGCAATTTGTCCCGGACCAGCCTCAATTCCATTTTGTCCTTCTCATCATATTTTTGGGCATCCTGGATGATTTTATCGATTTCTTCCGGCGACAAGCCGCTGGAAGGCTGGATCTTCATGCTTTGGGTGAGACCGGTCGCCTTGTCCTGAGCCGAAACCCTAACGATACCGTTGGCATCGATTTCAAATGTGACATCAATTTGCGGAATCCCTTTCAAAGTTTGGGGAATACCGACCAAATTGAAAAATCCGAGCGATTTGTTTCCCGAAGCCGTGGCCCTTTCTCCCTGGAGCACATGAATTTTGACCGTTGTCTGGTTATCGGTGATGGTAGTGAAAACCATGGTCTTTTTTGTGGGGATGGTGGCATTGCGATCGATAATCCTGGCGAACGAGTCGCCTTTGGTTTCCACTCCCAGTGAAAGGGGGGTGACGTCAAGCAACAGCAAATCACGGACCTTACCCTTGATTATTTCGGCCTGCAGCGCCGCTCCCTGGGCAACAGCTTCTTCGGGATTGATCTGGATGTCTGGCGGCTTTCCAAAAAATTCAGATAATTTTTGAAAAATAATGGGCATACGGCTCTGTCCGCCCACCAAAATGATCCGCTCAATCTGCTCGGGCTTGACATTGATATCGCCCAATGAACTCTTTATCAAATCAAGAGTACGGTCAATGAAATCCATGGTAAAAGATTCCAACTTGGGGCGTGTCAATTTTTTTTGAAAATGATAATTCGAGCCGTCGCTGAAATGATGCAGATAGGGTATTGAGATCAGGGTTTCCTGATCAAAGGACAATTCGATTTTTGCTTTTTCGGCGACCTGAATGACCCGTTGTACGATGTCCTTGTTGTCCCGCAGGTCGACGGTACTTTCCCTTTCCACTTCATGGAAAATCCAGTCACAGACCTGGGCATCGAAATCGCTACCCCCTAAAAAAGTGTCCCCCAGGGTGGAAACCACTTTGTAGATATCACCGTTGACTTCAACGATGGAAATGTCAAAAGTGCCGCCGCCCAGATCGTAAACGGCATAAAGGCCATTTTTCTTGATTTTATGCCCGTAGGCGATCAAAGCTGCTGTAGGTTCATTAATGATGCGTGTGACATTCATTCCGGCAATTTCCCCGGCCACCTTGGTGGCCTGTCTTTGGGCATCATTGAAAAAAGCGGGAACCGTGATGACCGTGTCGCCAATGGCTTCTCCCAAATAATTTTCAGCAATGTTTTTCAGGTAAATGAGGAACATGCCGGAAATTTCTTCGGTGGAATACAGTTTTTCCGCCAACTTGATCTTGATGTCACCGTTCACCGCCTCTACAATATCGTAGCCAACCCTTTTGCCGATCTCCTTGATCTCCGGGCTATCAAATTTGCGGCCGATCAAACGCTTGATGCCCCAAATTGTATTTTTGCTATTGGTGATCATTTGCCGCTTGGCGGCATTGCCGAAAATCCTCTTTTTATCATGCGTTTGGGCCAGCACCGACGGGATCACCCTGGCGCCTTCGGGATTTGGAACTATCAGGGCATCACACCCTTCAAGGTAACTGATACAGGAATTTGTAGTGCCCAGATCGATACCGATATTTTTGCCCATTATGGTTTCGCTTCGTCTTCCTGCGGGTTGTCTTTTTCGACGGGGATCGCCACCTTGGTCAGAACCGGACGCAGCAATTTGTCATTGTAGGTAAATCCCTTCTGATATATTTCCACTACCACCGCCTGGGTAATTCCTTCCCGCTCCTCCTTGCTCAATGCCTCGTGAAAGACCGGATCGAATTTCTTGCCCAGGGCATCTATCTCCAACACCTGGTTTTTCTTTAGCAAATCCAGAAACTGCCTGCGGATCATTTCCACTCCGGAAATGATCCCTTTATCGGCATCATGGCCCTTGGCCTTCAAAGCCCTCTCCAAATTGTCATATATCTGCAGCAGGTCGAGAAAGAACTCGTTCAGCACATATTTCTGATATTCTTCCTTCTCTTTCTTCATGCGCTTGCGGAAATTGTCCATTTCGGCCAGGCCGCGCAAATATTTATCCTTGAACTCATCGCGTTCAGCCTGAATTTTCTGCAAGGTGTTTTCGGGTTCATGGATTTTGTGATGGATTTTTTTGACAGTTTTTTTCTTGTGAGATGCTTCGTCATGGAAGTTTTTGTCCCGAGCTTTGGCTTCATCCGCTTCCTGTTCATCGTCATCCGGAACATAGCCGATGCCTTCCTTGTTTTCATCCACTTCCATTTAACCCTCCCCGTTTTTGTTAGAAAAAATCATCGCTGACCAGAGAGTTAATTTCAACGATGAATTGAAAAACACCCGGTCTCCTAATACTTCTCGCATAAAAAAATTTTAATATAATATACACTACTTGTCAATTTTTTAAACAGTTCCCAAAGGCAATAATGAACCGCACTTTTGAACAAATCAAATGTCTATCGGCTTTTTCGGAGGCCTGCGGTTGCGTCCAGCCTGGATTTATGCTATTTTAAAAACAATGCTGGGAGCAGAATCGCAGAATGAGGCCGAGAAGCGCTTGAATAAAAAAAAAGAAATTTCCCTGATCCAATCACGCGGACTCGTACTGCTTCTAATTTTCTTTTTGTTCATTCTGATCCTGGCTTTCGTATTCGGTGACCGGGGAATCGTTGAGATCGTCAAAACTCAAAAACAGATCAAATTTCTGCAGCAAACCATTAAAATCCTGGAAATGGAAAAACAAAAATTAAGCAAAGAAATCGAACTGCTTAAGAAAAACCCTTTGGCCTTGGAAAAAAAAGCCCGCGAAAATCTGTGGTTGATGAAAAAAAATGAAAAAGTGATTGTCCTGGTTGATGAGAAAAAGGAGGCCAAGCGTGAATAACATGAAAACTGTGATACTGCTCGGAACGCTTACCGGGATTTTTCTGTTTATCGGCGGCATGGCCGGCGGAAGGCAGGGCATGCTGCTGGCACTTGTATTTGCCGGCCTGATGAATTTTGTCTCCTACTGGTTTTCTGATAAAATCGTCCTTAAGGCCTACCGGGCAAACGAACTGCCTGAAAGTGAAGCGCCGCGGATATATGCCATGGTCCGCGAACTTTCCCAGCAGGCGCAGATCCCCATGCCCAGCATATGCGTATTCGAGCAGGATTCCCCCAACGCCTTTGCCACCGGCCGCAATCCGGCCAAAGCGGTCATTGCCCTTTCCCGCGGCATCATCCATTTGATGGGGGAAGCGGAATTAAAAGGGGTGGTCGCCCACGAATTGACCCACGTTATCAACCGCGATACATTGCTGGCCACCATTGCCGCCACCCTGGCCGGCGCCATTATGTTCCTGGGCTATCAGATGCGCTGGCTGGGTTTGTTTTCCGGCGGCGGACGCGATGACGACAACCGCGGCGGCGCCTTGAGCATGATCCTAATGGCCATTTTGGCTCCTTTGGCTGCCACCATTATCCAAATGGCCATTTCCCGTTCCCGGGAATACAAGGCCGATGCCGGCGCTGCCCAGATCACCCATAACCCCGAAGGTTTGGCTTCGGCACTGGAAAAACTCACCGCCTATTCCAAAAGATTGCCCCTGCAGGCCACTCGGCAGACAGCACACCTGTTCATCGTGTCGCCCCTGAGCGGCAAGAGCCTGCTGTCTCTTTTTTCGACTCATCCGCCGATCGAGGAACGGGTCGCCCGCTTGCGGGAAATGCGCTTTACCTGAAACGAAATCGAATGATAGGGATCAACCGACCTGCGTGGTCAGGAAAATGGCTGCCCCCATTTGTGAAATCTGTTCCTGCAATTCCTCAATTTTATCAATATGGGCATCTTCATCTTTTAAAATGCTCTCTAAAATTTCACGAGTGGCAAAATCAGCCACCTCGCCGGCCAATTTGATGGCTTGGTTGTAAGCCACAATGGCTTCGACTTCCGCTGCCTGGTCGTTGGCTAGCTGCTTGGTTACATCGGCACCGATGGTGATTTTTTTCAAATTAGAAACCACGGGCAGCCCCTCAAGGAAAAGAATCCTCCCTATAAGTTTTTCAGCGTGCTTCATCTCATCGATCGCCCTTTTTTCGAAATGCTTGTGCAATTTTTCATAACCCCAGTCCGCGTTCATTTCAGAATGCACCATGTATTGGTTGACAGCTGTCAGTTCATCGGCCAAAAGCGCATTCAGCGTTCCGATCAGTTTTTTGTTTCCTTTCATTCTATCCTCCATAGTTGGTTTGCAGCAAGGGGATTGCCCCATTTCCGCAACTCATTGTATATGATATATGGTTGCCGGAAAAATGTAAAGTAAAGAAATTGTTTTCAATATTTAATTAAAAACTTTGTCAGCCAATCACCAAATTGTTGCGGACTCTTTCAATGCTTCTCGCGGTTAAATAGCGAGGGCAGCACTTTTTTCAGCAGCTTTTCTCCTTTTTCTTTCAATTGATCCGTAAATTTCTTTTCGGGGCCGGTGATCTCGGCCAGTTTTTTTCGAGCTAAGTCATGGTTCGGTTCGAGCTCTAGTGTTTTGCGGAAATAAACTTCGGCGCGCTTCCACAGGCGCACCGAATAAAAAAGCATGCCCAAGGCTGCAACATGTTCGGCATTCCAAGGTTCAATTTCGACGGCTTTCAACAAGTTTTGCTCGGCCTGGCGTTTCATAGGGGGGAATTCACTCTGGCATAGGCCGAGCAACAAATAGAATTCGGCTTTGCTAGGATTTTGCCGGATTGCTTCTTCGATTGCTATAATGGCTTTCTGGAAATTTCCCTGATTGAAAAGGGTTAATGCCTTTCGGTGTAGAGTTTTGGCAAATTCGACCGTGTCTTCCTTGGCATCGGGAGGGATGAACTCTTTATAGCCTCGCTTTTCATATTCACCGCGTTTGCTATAGTCGCTAAGGACTTGGAAAGCGCGCTGCAATTGCTGGGCAATCGCTTGACCTCTACGCGCGGCTTCATTCTGCCCCAGAGAAGCAAGCCGAGCGCTTGACAA
>JAHIKI010000020.1 GCA_018897435.1 Acidobacteriota bacterium
AGCTTCCCGGACGGAGGCCGGTGGCTGAGCGGAGACCGGTGGCTGAGCGGAGACCGGTGGCTGAGCGGAGACCGGTGGCTGAGCGGAGACCGGTGGCTGAGCGGAGACCGGTGGCTGAGCGGAGTCGAAGCCACCGATATTCCTAAAATGACTGCTATTCTTACATTCCGCAAGGAAATGGAGATCATTCAATGTCCCATTTATTAAAGCCTCCTTCTTCTTTCTGCACCATCCCTGTACTTGTTTCTCTCTATAGAAAGCCTCATCAATTCTTGAATATTCCTCAAAATAAACTAACTGAACCGGCAGACGTTTTTTTGTGTAATTCGCACCTGCGCAGTTTTGGTGCTCGCTCAGTCTTCTATCCAGGTCAACAGTACTCCCTGTATAATAAGTATCATCCACACATTTTAATATGTACATAAAGCCCATTGGTTCTATCTATCACTGGTCGTTTCGGCTCCGCTCAACGACCGATTGAAAGCTCCTCGGGCGGAGACCGGTGGCTGAGCGGAGTCGAAGCCACCGATGCTTTCGCTGACAGCTTCATTCACATACCATTCCCGTGCAGATGGGTTTTCTACCCTCATAATCAGCCGGTAATGGGTCCAGCTTAATTCGCTACGCAGTGCGTAGCTTTTTTTAAGATCAGGAAATGTCAGGTAAAACTGTCTGAAATTTTTCAGGTTCGCTACGGAAAAACCTTTACCGAATTCCCCGGAAAGATTTTTTGACAGAGTTTTGATAAGCTGTTCACCATATGCAGCCCTGTCCTTACCATTCTGTTCTTCTTCAACGATTCTTTTTCCTATTTGCCAGTAAGCTTCGACCATAGCGAAGTTGATGGAGGTGTAGGCTTTTTGCCGGGCAATTTCAAGGATTCCGCGAATATCCTTGTAGAAATTAGCAGATACAATTTCTCTTCCCATTATTACCTTTCCTCCGCATCAATCAGAGTAAGTATCGCCTGCAGTTCATTCACGCAAGAATTCAGCTCGGTAATCGCAGCAGACTGTGCAGTCCCCAGGGGGGACAGACAAATTAGATCCACCAAAGTCGGTGGATAATTTGTGCTGCGGTTTTCAATCACTTTTCGGCGATGATGATGTCAACCGATTCGAAGCCCAGCAGGCGGAAGAATTTTTCCAGCATCTGCCGGCCCTGCTCGGTGCTGTTTTTCAGGATGCCCTTTTCGCGGGCGTTGCGGTCGAAGATGCGCCGGGCGTCCTCGTGGAACTTCTTGCTTTCCTCGAAAGTGATTTCCCCCTCCTCGATGAAGGTGTCGAAGCCGCTGGGGTTAATGACCACTTCCAGGATGCGGGCCGGCGGCAGCTTGACCACGATGGATTTATCGCGGCGGATGATCGATTTCTCGTTCAATTCCGACAGATCGAAGCCGGCGATCACCTCGCCCTTGGCGATAAAGATCAGCCGCTTGTTGGCATTGAAAGGAGGCGTGCGCATGACGCCGGTGTCGTAGACATACTCGTCGTAGAAGGTCTGGGTGAACATCTGGGCGATGTTCTTCACCTGCTGGATGATGGCCGGGGTCTCTTCGATTTTTGGCGTGCCGCCCCGGAAAAGCGAGGGCAGCGAAGGCAGGAGGCCGATCTTGGCCAGTGGGCTGTAGAGCAGCAGCAGGATGGCCAGAAGCGCGATGAGGTTGAGGAGAGACAGGATTTTTTTCATGTCCGTCCCCCTTTTCCCTTGAACACGACGTTCACGGTTTTAAAACCCGTTTTTGTCAGCCACGATTCGATCAAGGTGCGGGCATTGCGCGCTGCCCGCTGCAGGATGTCCATGGCGGCGACCTTGGCGCGGATGTCTTTTTCACCCTGACTGAGCAGGCCGTCCTTTTCCTGGTTGGAAAAGTCGCTGCGCAGGATGCCCGATTCGTTGAATATTTCCCGCATGTGCTCAGGTTTCATGTTGAAGAGCAGTATCCTGGGCTGGGGCAGGGAGATGGTCACCGCCGCATCGCCGTCCAGCTTGATGTCCTGGTCGGCCAATTCATTCAGGTCGATGCCGGCCTTGACCGTGGCCGCGGTTTCAAAGAGGATCTTGCGGTCGCCGTACCAGGCCACGTCCTTGTAGGAGACGATCTTGGTCACGCTGTACTCGACCGTGGCCAGCTCGGCCAGGTCTTTCAAGGTGCGGACGCCGACGTATGGCGGCACTTTCTTCCGCGGTATGGCCACGTTGACGGCCAGCAGCCCCAGGATCACTGCGACCAAAACGAACAGCCGTTTTCTGGCGCGGGACTTTTTTTGTGGGTCTACGTTCATGGGCTCAAACTCCCCTTGGCGCGAATTTTATTCGTGTTCTGATTATAGACAAACTGGCAAAAAAATGCAAATCCGGTCTTTATTCCCAGAGCACAGAAGCTTTTATTCATTGTCTCACTGTTTTATACAGGGATAAAAGCAATTTTATTATTATTTGCTATTTTATTGAGATTTACGGCGATTTACAATCCCTGCGAATTGTTGTATAATAACCCTACTGGGGAAATGCCCGTCCCGATTTAAAGACATCATCGCGAAAACCGGAAGAGTGATTTCCACTTGACAAAAACGCAGGCACCAGTATAAAAATGAAAAAATTCAAGAACATCGCCATCATCGCCCATGTCGACCACGGCAAGACCACCCTGATCGACGCCGTCTTGAAGCAGGCCGGCATGTTCCGTGACAACCAGAACATCGCCGAGCGGGTGATGGATTCCAACGACCTGGAACGGGAACGCGGCATCACCATTTTTTCCAAGAACGCCGCATTTCAATATCAGGGATACAAGATCAATATCGTCGACACTCCCGGCCACGCCGATTTCGGCGGCGAAGTGCAGCGCATTATGAAGATGGTCGATTCGGTGCTGCTGCTGGTCGATGCTTTTGAAGGCCCCATGCCGCAGACCAAGTACGTGCTGAAAAAATCTCTGGAACAGGGCTTGCTCCCGATCGTGGTAATCAATAAAATAGACCGTCCCAATGCCCGTCCCGACGAGGTGTTGAATGCCGTGTTCGATCTCTTCGTTGAGTTAGGTGCTGACGACAAGCAGCTCGATTTCCCGGTGCTCTACGCCTCGGCCAAGGAAGGAATCGCCCGCTATGAACTGGGCGATAAAAACCGCGATCTGCAGCCGCTTTTCGAAACCATTATCCGCCACGTCAAGGAACCCGAAGGCGACCGCGTCAACCCCTTCCAGTTCATGGCTTCGGCGATCAGTTACGACAACTACCTCGGCAAGATCGGCACGGGCAGGATCCACAACGGTACCGTGGTCCAGGGCGAGGACGTGTTGCTGATAAAAAGGAACGGTGAACGCAAACCCTATAAGATCACGCGCATCTTCACCTATGAAGGCATCAACCGGGTCAGCGTCCCCGAAGCCGTAGCCGGGGACATCGTTTCGCTGGCCGGCCTCGAAGACATCGACCTGGGCGAAACCGTGGCCGACATCGACCGGCCGCTGCCGCTTCCAGCCATGGATATCGACGAGCCGACCCTGGCCATGACCTTCGCGGTCAACGATTCGCCTTTCGCCGGCACGGAAGGCAGGTTCGTGACCTCGACCCAGCTGCACGAGCGCCTGCGCCGGGAAATATTGAACAACGCCAGCCTGCGGCTCGAGAACACCGATTCCAAGAAGGCCTTTTTGCTGAAAGGCCGCGGCACGCTGCAGTTATCCATCCTGATGGAAAACATGCGCCGCGAGGGCTATGAATTCCAGGTCTCCAAACCCGAGGTCATCTACCGCTACACGAACGGCCAGAAGTGCGAACCCTTCGAACTGGCCATCGTGGATGTCGCCGAGGCCTACGCCGGGGTGGTCATCGAGATGCTGGGGCAGAGGAAAGGGGAATTGCGCAACTTGGTCAACGGTTCCGACGCCTACACCCGCCTGGAATTCCGCATCCCGGCCCGGGGGTTGATCGGTTTCAACAATGATTTTCTCACCGCCACCCGCGGCACGGGCATTTTGAACCACAGCTTTTCCGGCTACGAGCCGTTCAAAGGGGAGATGAACCGCAAGACCAAGGGGGTGCTGGTTGTGCATGAACCGGGCGTATCCGTGGCCTACGGGCTCTTTAACCTGCAGGAGCGGGGCAGTCTGTTCATCGGTTCCGGGGTCCAGGTCTACGCCGGCATGATCGCCGGCGAGCACTGCAAGGACAACGACCTGACCGTCAATGTCTGCCGCACCAAGAAGTTGACCAACATGCGCGCCGCCGGCTCGGACGACGCCGTCCGCCTGACGCCGCCGCGGCAGTTCTCGCTGGAGCAGGCCCTGGACTACATCGAGGATGACGAACTTCTTGAAATCACTCCGAAAAATATCCGCATGCGCAAGAAAAAGCTGGACGCCAACAGCCGCAGACAGGACGACAAGCTGAAAAAGGCGGGGTGATTGTCCGTGCCGGTCATTTTTTTGTGCCTGAACGCATAAATTAAAAGAAGGGCGGACACGGGGGTCCGCCCCTACGGATTTTGCCGCAACGGTCCGCCTCTCATTGAATAAAATAATTAGAACAACTAATATATCGACAATCAATAAGGGGGGCGTATGAAAAAATTGACGTTGACCTTGCTGGCGATGTGTTCGCTGCTGCTTTTGGCTGGAGATTACAACGAAGAAAGGCTCATCAACGATTTCGGGAAGCTTTTTAAGCTGGAAACCGTCGATTATGAAGGAAATAAGATGATGCTTGTCGCGGTTAACGAAGGCAGTGCTTCGGAGTACGGGAATTTATTGAAGCATTTTAATCAATATCTGTCGATGATCAATCAATTGGCGGGAACATACAAAATAGTCGACTCGTTGAAGAACTTGGCGTCGACGGAGGCAGAAGCAGCATTGCTGACCCGGCTCCGTGCCGACCCGTTTTTGAAAAAAGAGCTGCCGCCGCTCATGGCAAGGTACCTGCAGGCAAATGGCCATTCCGTGAGCATGGCAATGGAGCCAAGGCCGACATATGATTTAAAAGCGGTGATGCCGGTTGCCGCCAGATTTTTTTATCCTCATATTGTGCGCGACAAATTTGCCATTCATATTTGCGTTGGAATCAACGGACTCCATGCATTGAACCCTGAGCCGCCCGCAGCCCTTGCCGCCTTTAGCTTTCAGGCCATCTGGTCGGGTCGATCGGAAATCCCCGAATTCATCAGCCATATCAAAAAGTCAAGGAAAGAAAAGGAGGATCTGGATATTTTGGCCTTTCAGAAAGAGATCTGGGAATGGCTGGAGAACAACCACAGGCTGAAAAGTCTCTTGATCGAAGAATACGAACTGAGAAAGGACATCCTTCCCTTCATACTGGACACAGGGAAAAGCTCCGATGAATGAATTGTATGGCCTTTACATAGGGGCAGGTCCCCGTGCCTGCCCAATCTTTTTATATCGTACCACACGTAAGAAAAAGAGTGGGGAATAAGTGCCAGGTCTTACATTATAACTTTTTTCCTTTTGCCTAATGCATGCTTGGTTAAATTAGTATAGAATAACTGGACATTTAAGTGGACATTAAATTGGACATAAATGTGGTCAAAATGGCAAAAAGATGCTATATTGTTGTTATAATTAAGATGAAAAAGAGGACATAAATGCGGACATATGAGCGGACAAATCCTTGGCTCAAATTTCAATTAGACATGCGTCCGGCTGGCCCGGATATTTGGCTCGACTTGGGGGAGATCGCCTCGAAATGCGAGCACCTTGCCAATTTACCCTTGCGGCCTGAAACTCGCGAACAAATGCACCGCGTCTATCTGGCCAAGGGGGTCGCTGCTACGACCGCCATCGAGGGCAATACCCTGTCTGAAGCAGACGTACGTAAAGCCGTGGAAGGCAAGCTGAAAGTTCCGCCTTCGAAGGAATACCAGAAGCAGGAGGTGGACAATATCATCGCCGCTTGCAACTCCATTGGCAAGGCTATCGTTTCATCAGATCCGCCAAGGATCACTGCAGAACTGATATCCTCCTATAATCAGCACGTACTTGAAGGCTTGCCCTTGGACAAGGACATCGTACCGGGAGAGTTGAGAGGACATCAGGTCATAGTCGGTGATGTCTATCGCGCCCCGAGTGCGGCTGATTGCGGTTATCTGCTGGAAAAACTATGCGCCTGGTTGCAGGGTGACGATTTCAAGGCGACGAAGGGCAGGGAAACGGTATATGCGATCATCAAGGCGATCATCGCCCACTTGTATCTGGTTTGGATCCATCCTTTTGGAGATGGCAATGGAAGAACTGCGCGCCTGCTTGAATTCCATGTTTTACTCGCAGCCGGCATTCCTTCCCCTGCAGCCCATCTCTTAAGCAATCACTACAACCAGACTCGAAGCGAGTATTATCGGCAGCTTGATCAGGCCAGTAAATCGGGTGGTGATGTGATGCCCTTCCTGCGATACGCTGTGCGCGGCTTTGTCGAAGGGTTACATGAACAGATGGAATTTGTCTGGGATCAGGTATGGATGACCGTTTGGCGAGACCATGTTAACGAACGGTTCCTGAACCGCACCCACCTGAGCGATGCACGCCAGAAGCAATTGGCCCTAGACCTTGCGGTCAAGGCTGACTGGGTAGCTGTGGCTGAGATCCCCGAGTTGACCCCTCCGCTTGCCAAAGCATATGCGGGGAAAACGGCAAAAACTGTACAACGAGATATCACCCAACTAGAAAAAATGAATTTGATCACACGGGAAGGACGGAAGGTTCGCGCCCGTACAGAGATCATCATTTCCTTTCTTCCCCTGCAACGCATCCCGAAGAAGGGTTAGTCGAAAGCGCAAAGAAAGGTCAATTAAATAATCTCCTTTCAGTCTTTAATTTCAAAGACATTTGTGCCGGATCTTTCATTGATACATTTTCTCAATGTTGATTTGCGATTTGAATAGTTTTACCGAGAAAGAGATCGAGATCGTGGAAAGCGCGGGAATGTGATGGTCCGCGCGTAGGGGCACGGCGTGCCGTGCCCCATGACATCGCGCCCCGGTCACCACACATATTTGCGAATCCTGGATCTATGATTCTGAAGATGGGCGGGACAACCCCGCCCCTACATTTCGGTTTAGGCTGAGCCCTGTCAACCCAAAATAGAAATGTCCTATTCTGAGCAAAGTAGAGATGTCCTATTTGTGTATAAACATGGGATGTGGGAAAGTGGGAAAGGCGAAGCCTTTTCCAAGGGGCTGTGGGAACCCCGAAGGGGTTTCCATGGCCC
>JAHIKI010000021.1 GCA_018897435.1 Acidobacteriota bacterium
CCCTTGGCCACGATCAGATAATTTTTCGGGGTGTCCGCGGCGGACAACACTCCTCCCAATAAAACCAGAACGAGGAAAAGGACGGTTGTGAAACGTTTCATCATCTATCTCCTTTTTGGGCCGCCGGTTAAGCCGGCAGCCAATCTACTTGGGTTGATTGGAACAACTAACAAAAAAACTATTATCCAATTTTATATTCTAAAAAAAATTATTATTAATGTCAATCATTTTTCTGGCTTTTGCCTTTTTTCTAAGACTTCGAACGTCGAACCTTGAACTTATTTCTTCGTCAGGCATTGGTTTTTAGCAATTATGACCTTCGGCTTGGTGACTGCCGCTGGAGAATATGGTAAAATGAGCCCATGGGCAGGAATGCGAATGGCATGATTCTTTTATTGGAAAAAGACAATGAAAAAAAAGAAATGGATTTTGAACTTGAATACTTGCTTTCCCTGACGGTAAAGGAACGTTTCCTGCTGATGCAGAAGAAAAGCCGGGAAATGAGGGATTTGCTGGAGCAAAATGGACACCGAAAAGCTGCTGAGATCCTTAAAAGAAAATAAGGTCGAATTTGTGGTGATCGGCGCCACTGCTTTCCCGGTTTACGGTTATGCCCGCGCCACGCTGGACATCGATATTTTTGTCAAAGCTGAAATGGGAAATATTCAAAGACTCAAAAAGGCGCTGCAGAGTTTTGGCTATGATCTTAGCGATGTCAGCCACGAAGATTTGCTGAAAAACAAGCTCCTGATCCGTCAATATCTAGTAGAAACCGATATTCACCCCTTTGTCAAAGGCGTAACCTTCGAAGAAATATGGCGGAACAAGATCAGCGCCAAATTTGGAGAAACGCAAGTATTTTTCCCCTGCCTGGAGGATATGATCCGTATGAAAAAAGCGGCCGGTAGGGCCAAGGATCTGGAAGATCTGCAATATTTGCGAAAGATCAAACGGCAAAAAAAGTAGATTTCTCGATTATAAGTCAACTGAAATTGATTTATTTGCTTAATATCTCATTTAAGTCAAGTATGCCTGACTTAATCGCTATTGATATAATTTTTTGATTTTTATTCTTCTAATGTACGCCGTAAACCGAGGGCGGTTCCCCCTGGAGGGGACAAGCGCGAGCCGCCCCTTTTTTTACACTTCTACCCCTTTACCTCTTTCTTCTCTTCCTCTACACCGTCAACCGTCCACCGTATACCGATTCTTAACCTCGAACTTCTTCCCTCGTCACGTGTCACTTGTCACTTGTCATATATTTCGATAGAATAACTTCGGATCGCAAGATAATGAACATAGACCCGAAATTGATCATCGGCAACTGGACGCACGGCTGGGCCCTGGACCAGCACACGCTGCGCAGCACCTCGGGCGGTTCCGACAGCAGCATGCATCCTGAATTCGACACCGAACGGACCGAGCTGGGTGACTCATTGTACAAATTGAAGTACCGTGCCGATATGGCGCAGGTCGAGCCCATCGCCCGCACGGTCGCCGATTTTATCCGCAACCGCTCCGAACTTTCCGACATCAAGGCTGTCCTGGCGGTGCCGCCGTCGGATACGCGGCGCTCGTTCCAGCCCGTGCAAGCGCTCGCCGCCGGCATCGGTGCCCTGCTGCGTCTGCCCGCCCCCGACGACTACCTGTTGAAAGCCAGGGCGACCTTGCCGCTGAAAAGCGTAACCAGCAAGCACTCGCGCCGGGCGGAGTTGGACGGGGCGTTTGACGTCGCCGACCAGCGTTTCGCTGACATGCACGTTCTCCTCTTTGATGATCTTTTCCGCTCAGGCGAAACATTGAAAGCCGTGACAGCCGCCCTGCTTTTCCAGGGCAATGCTGCCATGGTTTCCGTGGTCACGGCGACCAGCACCCGGTCGCACCGATGAATACCACAGAAGGAAGGGCGTGGCATGTTCTGTCCGGGGCCAAGGGCGTCGGTGCCAAGACCCTGTGGCGGATCGCCGACTTTCTTGCCTCCCGGAATCAAACGGCATCATGGCTGCTGCAGCATTGCGGCGAAATTGATGTCGTCCTGGAGATGAAAAAGGCGGGCATCGTGATCCCGGGTTTTAAAAAAAATGAATACGGGGAACTGGAAAAGTTCGCTAATCGGCAAGTAACCGTGCTTCACCCCCTGCATGCCGATTTCCCGCCGCGGCTCCGGGCCTTGAAAGATATGTCCTCGCTTCCCGCGATCCTGTATGTCAGGGGGAATATTGCGATCCTCAACCGCCCGGCCGTGGCCATCGTGGGCATGCGGCAGGCGGGGGAGGCGGCGCTGACCGCGGCCGCGGCCCTGGCCGCTGAAGCTGCTGCCAGGGATGTAACCATCGTTTCCGGTTATGCCGCGGGCATCGATACGGCGGCACACCTGGCCGCGCTGCGCAGCAAGGGAACGACCGCCATGGTCCTGCCCGAAGGCATCCATCATTTCCAGACCAGGCCGGAGCTGCTGGATCACTTGACAATAGACAATATTCTTGTTGTTTCCCAATTTGAACCCGACGCGAAATGGGCGGCGTACATGGCCATGACGCGCAACAAGCTTGTCGGCGCGCTGTCGGGCGCGCTGGTGGTGATCGTATCCGGCCCCGAGCGCGATGCCAACGGCAGGATGAGCGGTACTTTCGACGCCGGCATGGCGGCCCTGAAAATGGAGATTCCTGTCTTTGCAGTAGCTCCGTCTTTTTTTATAGACCCCCCCCTTGGCAACTGTCAGCTTATCGCCCGCGGCTGCCGCGCCTGGGATCCCGCCGCCGGCGCCGCGCCGATCATTGAGGCCTTGCGTTCTCATGCCGATCATAAGTTACCCAAACAGCTGGACCTTTTTGAGAAGGATGAGGATGAATCTGTCTTGTAGGGGCGAATGGCATTCGCCCTATTGATATTTTATTGGTAAACAAGAATTTGGGCGACCGGCCGGTCGCCCCTACGCCTTTTTCTTCAACCTCGAACGTCGAACTGTTTGTTCGTTTTGATTATTTAGTGCTTAGGATCTTCAGGTTGTTGGTCACGGACAAAACGCCGTTGACCTTGCGGGCGCCCATATAGGCGATACGGCTGTCCCCTTCATTGGACACCACGCCTTCCAGGGTTACGCGGCCGCCCTTGACCATGATGTGGATTGAGGGGTTGGGGCTGAGGGCATAGCGGTAGAGGTCGGAAGTGCCGAAGAGACGGCGGTAGACCTGCAGGCGCAGGGCATCGTCGCTATTGGACAGGGGCAAGACTTCGATGTTGTCGGTGACTTTGCCCGTGCCCGCCAGCCTGGCGACGCGGCGCGAGATCTCTTCTTTGGTGATCGGCAGCAGCACCTGGCCCAGCAGGGTCACGTCGTTGCCATCCAGCTTGAAGGCGAGGTTGTTGAAAACGCCGTAATGCGGGGCCAGGAGAATGGCGTTGCGGATGTCGTTTCCCAGCTGGGCGGCCGGCTGGGTAGCCTGCTCTTGAGCCGGCAGCATAGAAGCACCGAAAGCCAATAGCAGAAACGCTAAAAAGGTTAATTTTTTCATATTTTTCCTCCTTTTTCTAATATGAGAACAGTTTGGTTATATTAATCTTGCAGCATTTAAAAAAAAATGTTTTTCCATGTGCGTCAGGTCTTGAATGAACAATTTTTCAGATTGGATATGGAAAAATTCAGCCCTTTTACCGCTTGCAATTCACCTGGTTCACAAAACTCTATAGTGAGTAGTGGCAGCGCTTTCAACAATAGAGTTATGAAAAAAGCAGCAAAGTCTTCCACCTTCCCTATGCTTCCCCATCTCCATTGACATTTCAAAAAATTATCTTTAGAATGCAGGTATAGGGTAAGTTGGTTTTCCCGTCAGCATATTGAAAATTCATTGAGCCAAAGGAGGGGGCGGATGAAAATCATTTCAATTGGATTGTTTATTGTTTCAATTGTCGGCCTTTCGGTTTTTGCCATGCCAGCCCAGGCGGAAGGGCAGAAGGGCGTAATCATCATCTATTCTTCACGGTACGGCAGCACCGCCCAAACAGCCGAATGGATCGCCGAGGGGATGGAGGGAAAAGCCGTGGCCGTATCCGTAAAGGATGCGGGGGACCTCGGCGGCTATGGGAAAGTTATCCTCGGTTCAGGAATCTATTTCGACCAGCTACACTCGGACATGATCGCATTCCTGGAAACCAGGAGAGAAGAGGTGAGTAACAAGCTTCTTGCCGTCTTTGTCGTCTGCGGCACTCCGCCTGATCAAGCCCAGGGTTACCTGGATATGTTCGCCGAGAAATGTAAGACAAAACCTCTGCTGATGAGGGCTTTCAATGGCTGGACCAAGAAGGAACTCCTTTCGCCCGAGGATTACAAAAGTCTCGAAGAATACTACAAGAGTGTCAAGGAGCCGTTTGAAAATTACGACAACACCGACAGGGCAAAATGCCTCGAGTTCGGGAAAGAGATACTGGAGAAAATACGCGATGTGAAATGATCCATTAGATCGGCCGGCCGCAAAAGAGTCGCGCAGAAAGCCCGGATCGAGACGGCTTCATTTTTATTTGTTGTTATTGTCATTGAGGTGGCTTTGGCGAACGCAGGGTGACGAGCATGATCTCGCCGGGCTGCCACAGGCGCATCCTGGGGCCCCAGGTGCCGGCGCCGCGGCTGACCAGCACGGTTATGCCTTCAATATTATATCGCCCGGCCAGCAGCGGATTCCATATTTTAGTAGCAATACTCAGTGGCCATATTTGACCGCCGTGGGTGTGTCCCGACAGCATCAGGCCGACCCCGGCTCCGGCCGCGGACTCGGCCGCCCCCGGGACATGAGCCATCAGGATCAACGCCCCGGAAGCATGGTTTTCTTCCGGGTTCCACTCCGGCACCGCCTGTTGCCGATCGTGCCGGGACAGGTAGCGGCGGCCGGCCAGGAACAAGCCCGACGCCGGCTGCACCGTCTCGTCGCGCAGCGTGCGCAGGGGATTCTCGCCGCCCGGGACCGCAATAGCGGAGCGGCGGCCGTGCGACTCATGGTTCCCGTCCACGGCCCAGACGCCCAACGGGGCTTTGAGACGCCTCAGGGCCGGGACAAAGGCCGCGGTCGAAGTTCCGTGCCCTTCAAAAATATCACCCAGCACCAGGATCATAGCGGGTTTCATGGCCTGTACCTGGGAAACCCTGGCCTGCAGCCAACCGGGACCGATCAGCGCTCCGAGATGGAGATCGGATATGGCCGCCAGCCTCGTGCCATCGAGTGTCTGCGGCAATCCCGGCAGGTGGACCTCATAACGAACGACCCGCGGTGGGCGCAGCCCCTGGAACAGCGCCAGTAGCGCTAGCAGGCAGCCGGCAAGCATTGCCCAGCCCCTGATCTTTGCGGCCCGGCGCGGGAAAAAGCGGCCAAAACCCAGGAGCAGGTCGACCGGGAAGAGGCAGGTGAAGACCAGGAAAAGCACGCCCACCATGGTCATGGACATGAATTCAAGGAGCGCTGCCCAGGAACCGGAGGCGTCATGCCCCAGGAAGCGCCCGGAAAACAGCACCAGCCCCAACAAGAGCCCGCCGGACAGGAACGCCCGCCGGGGTATCCGCCGCAGCCAGGGCAGCGAAGATACCCGCCAGAGCACATAGGCCAGCAGCAGGGCCGAAGCCAGGGTCAAGTAAATTCCATACATGGTTTCAGACCACTTTCCTTCCCGGTACTCCGCTTGGGTAGCAAAGACAACACAATCCGGAGTTCCGAGAATACAACATATCCGGAAATTCCGCAATCCGCAAAATCGAGGCAGCGAATGTACCTTTATTTTTTTGCTGCTGCAGCCAGCGCATGCCGCTCCTCCAGGTATTCCCAGCGCAGGTAGGCTGTTCGTAATTCTTCTTCCAGTTCCTGCAGGCGTGCATTGGCGGCAGCGACATCGTTCCCCTCGCCGCGATAAAAAACGGGATCGGCCAGGGATTGATAGAGTTGTTTCTTTTCCGCTTCCAGCTGCTCCAAACACGCCGGCAGGGCTGCCAGTTCCCTTTCCTCCTTGAAGCTCATCCTGACCGTTGCCGGTCGGGGCCGGGACGGCGGTTTGGGGGAGGATTTTTCAACGGCCGGAATCTGAGGGATCTCTTTTTGGCGCAGCCAGTCGTCGTAGCCGCCCACGTATTCCTCGATCTTTCCCTGGCCGCTAAAAACCAGGGTGCTGGTCACCACGTTGTTCAGGAAAGCCCGGTCGTGGCTTACCAGCAGCAGCGTGCCCTTGAAGTTGAGGAGCAGCTCTTCCAGAAGTTCCAGGGTCTCGATATCCAGGTCGTTGGTGGGCTCATCGAGGACCAAAACATTGGCGGCCCGGGTGAACAACCGCGCCAGCAGCAGGCGGCAGCGCTCGCCGCCCGAGAGGGACTTCACTTTGCTGCGCGCCCGTTCCGGGGTGAAGAGGAATTTCTGCAGGTAGCCGATCACGTGCTGGGTCCTGCCTTCGATGGTCACCGTGTCGTTGCCCTGGGCCACGTTGTCGAAAACCGTTTTCTCCCCGTCGAGCTGCTCGCGCAACTGGTCGAAATAGACGACCTCCAGGTTGCTGCCCAGGCGGACCCGGCCCTGCTGCGGGGTCAGTTCGCCAAGCAACAGGCGCAGCAGAGTGGTCTTGCCGCAGCCGTTGGGCCCGATGATGCCCACCCGGTCCTGGCGCAGGATCACGGTCGAAAAATCGCGGATCACGGGTTTTTCGGGGTATTGATAGTTAACATTTTCCGCGGCCATGACCAGGTTGCCCGAGCGCTTGCCCAGCTGCAGCGTCATCCTCACTCCGCCGGGCCGTTCCTGCCGCTGCCGGCGCCGGGCGCGCATTTTCAACAGTGTGTTGACCCGGCCCTGATTGCGGGTGCGGCGGGCCTTGATGCCCTGGCGCAGCCAGGCTTCCTCGATCGACAGTTTCTTGTCATAAAGCCGGTTCTGACTCGCTTCCGTCGCCAGGCTTTCCTCTTTACGTTTCAGGAAAGTCTGGTAGTCGCAAGGCCAGTCCAGCAGGCGGCCGCGGTCGATCTCGATGATGCGGCTGGCCAGCTTTTGCACCAGCAGGCGGTCATGGGTGACGATGACGATGGTGCTGCTGTAGGCGGCCAGGAAGTTCTCCAGCCAGGCAATGGCATCGATATCAAGGTGATTGGTGGGTTCGTCGAGCAAGAGGATATCGGGTCCCGCTACCAGCGCCCGGGCCAGCAGGGTGCGCCGCTTTAAGCCGGTGGAAAGCGTGTTGAACTCGGCTTCGGCCGGCAACTGCATCCTGGCGATGACCAGGTCGACCTGGCGGTGGATCTCCCAGCCGTTTTCCGCGTCCAGCTGCTGCCCCAGGCGGTCCAGGCGGGCCAGGAGCCGGGGGTCGTTGCCGAGCCGGTCGGCCAGCAGGGCGCCGGTGTGATGGTAATCGGCCAGCAGCCTGCCCTTGGCCCCCAGCCCGGAAGTGACGATATCGATGACCGGGCCGGTGATGCCGGCGGGGATCTCCTGGTCCAGGCGGGCGCTGGCGATGCCCTGGCCGTGGCTGACCGTGCCGCTGTCCGGCGTGAGCTCGCCGTTGATCAGCTTCATCAGCGTGGTCTTGCCGCTGCCGTTGCGCCCCAGCAGGCAAACCCGTTCGTGCCGTTCGATATTCAGGTCGATATGGTCAAGCAGCAGGAAGCCGCCGTAGCCGATGCATACGTCTTTTACGCTGAGCAGTGCCATCAGGTGTTTGTCTTCATTTTTATCAGCCGCCCGCGCTCGCTCCGGGCCCTGTCGCCAGGATCCGCCACGGAAAAAGCGTCTATGATAATAACAGTATACTCCAACTGCGATACCAACTCAAAACGAAAACCGAGAAATCGGCAATGCGGCCCATTGCTATTTCGCCCGATAAAGACTAGTATTGCCCTATCATGCCTATAAAACCAAAGATTCTTTTAAATAAAACACCGTCCATTTTTGCCGAAGCCGAGGTTTTGATCGCCCACGAACAGCTGGGCAAGCCTGCGCTCCCTGATCCGGTCATTCTTTCGCGCTTGTTCAAACGCATCACCAACAAAAGCCTGAAAAATATCCGTCCGGACGCGCGCCGGGTCATTACCCGCCCTTTCCGACCCGCCACTAAAAAACACACCGCTAACATCATCAAGCGTGTCCTGGCTCTGGACGAAACCAGGGTTAAAGCCCTGCTCAAGCAGACACTCAAGGATTTTGCCCACCGCCATAAAAATATTCAATCCGTCCTCATGAGGAATTACCAGAAGATCAGCGGCTATGTCCGGGAACCGGAGGCTTTATCCGAGGAAAGAAAGCTCTTGCTGGGCTCTTGTTTTACCATGGAATACTCCATCGAATCCGCCGCCCTTTTCAACCCTTCGATCGTCATTTATCCCAAGCAGAACAATGTACAGAAGGGACAGACCCGCGTGATCTTCAGTTTTCGCGCCACCGGTGAAGGGCATATCTCCTCGATCGTTTTCCGCAGCGCCCTGATCGACAAGGATAATTCGATCTTTCTGGAATCGGTTAGCCCGTTTTTGGGCACGCCTGAAATCGTCTTGAACGCGACTTATGACCGTGAACTTTTTAAGGCTAAACTGCAGGAGATGAAACGGTTCAGCGAAGCGGCCAAAGCGATCTACCAGCACCTGCCGGCCAGTTTTACGCCGGAAGAAATGGGCCGGGCGATCCACGCCGTCCGCGCCAGCAACACCTTTGCTCACGCCGACATGGCTGACACCATCATCCACATCAAGTGGCTGGCGGAATCGAATTATGAGATCTTTTTCCCGCACCCACAGTTGATCTCGGAAAGGGTCATTTTCCCCGTGTCGCAAAACGAAAGCAACGGGGTGGAAGACGCGCGTTTTGTCCGTTTTGTCGACGACGAAGACGGCAGTGTGACCTACTATGCGACTTATACCGCTTATAACGGCCGGGAAATATTGCCGCAAATGATCGAAACCAAGGATTTTCACCATTTCAAGATCTCGACCCTCAACGGCGCCATGGCGCGCAACAAGGGCATGGCCCTTTTCCCGCGCCGGGTCAACGGACGCTATGCCATGATCACGCGCAGCGACGGGGAAAATCTCTTTTTAAGCTATTCCGATAACATCCATTTCTGGAATGAAGGGATTAAGATCGAAGCGCCGGAAAACCCCTGGGAGCTGGTCCAGATCGGCAATTGCGGTTCTCCCCTGGAAACTGAAAAAGGCTGGCTGCTGCTGACGCACGGCGTGGGGCCGATGCGCAAATACTGCATCGGCGTTTCCCTTTTGGATCTGAAAGATCCTGCCAAAACGATCGGGCGACTGGAAATACCGCTGCTGGCGCCGCGGGAAGAAGAGCGCGAAGGCTACGTGCCGAACGTGGTCTACAGCTGCGGCTCCATCATCCTCAACGACGAATTGATCATCCCCTACGCCATTTCCGATTCGCAATCGCATGTGGCCAGCATCCCGCTGGACGAGCTGCTCGAAAAACTTCTAAGGCCGCATTAACCCAGCAGAGCTGCGAAGTCCCCTGCAAGGGGGGATAAGAACCTTAGAAAAAAATTATCTGTGTAAAAAGCATAGATAATTTTTTTAAGGTTCTAAACCGCGCTGGCAATTTCATACTCTTCGATCATGGCCAGCAGCGCCATGAGAAAAGAAACGGTGCTTTCGCCCCCCTGGTTCAGGCTGACCCCCTCCGGCAGCAAGCCGTCGGCGCAGCCTTTGGTCTCGTGATCGTACAAAGACATGCCCATGTCGTTCTCGCCGAGAAACCAGCCGAAGGCCAGCCGCATCTTTTTCAAATATTCTTTATCTTTGGTGACCCAGTAAGCCGACTGGTAAGCCAGAACCATGGCTGTCGCGTCAATGGGCTGCTGGTCATACTGCGCTCTGGGCCCACCTTTTTTATACCAACCGCGGCAGCCGACCAAAGAAAGGCGACCGTTATGGGTAAGGTTTTTTTCTAAAAACTCCAGCGTTTCCCTGGCTACCTGCAAATATTTTTCATCGCGGAGCAGGGCATAAGTTTGAAACAAAACCATGGGCATGATGCCGTTATCGTAACAAATGATATCTTCAAACCAGCGCCAGTCGTCGGTCGCCACTTCTTTGTACAAAGCCAGAAGATTGTCGGCGCATTCGCGCAGCAGGGCGCTGACGCTCTCGTCCCCCTGGTAGCAGCGCAAGTAGGCGGCCAAACCGAGCATGGCCAGGGCCTTGCCGCGCAGGTTCAAGCCGCGCACGTGGGGCAAAGCCTTCTGGAAACACTCATAAGCCAGGGAGCGGTAGGCATCGCGGGGCGGCCGCCAGATGATATAACCAAGCGCCCAGAGCGCCCGGCCGCACGCATCGTCCGAACCGGTCTCATCCAGGAAGTGGCGCTGGTAATCCATTAAATTCCGGAAGCGGCCGTCGGGATTTTGCATAAAATGGGTAAAGCTGAAATAAGTGGAGATCAGCTCTTTGGCGTCCTGGCCGCGCAAAAGGGAAAACGCCCAGGCGCACAACATCAGGGCGCGGGAATTGTCGTCCAGGCAATAACCGGTATGGCGGTCGGGGACAATATACTTGGCGTGCTGGATCAGTCCCGTACCATCGGTCAGGCGCTGCAAGTGCGCCAGGTCGAAGGGCGGTTCACGCAACAGCAGGGCGGGAGTTTTAAGCGCCATCGATCTTTTTTCCGCGACCGCCGCCGTGTGCTGGAACAGCTCCAGATACTTTTCCGCGACGATTTCCCAGCGCATTTGCCGCCCGAATTGATAGGTTTTGGCGCGTAGCGACTTCAGTTTGGCTTTGTCCGCCAGCAGGTCGCGCAGGGTGGCTGTCAGCGCCACGGAGTCTGCAAAGCCGATCAACAGCCCCCGGCCTTCGGCGAGCAGCTCTTTGGCGTACCAGTAAGGGGTGGAGATGATGGCGGTCCCGGCCCCGAACGCATAGGACAGGGTGCCGCTGACGATCTGCGCCTCGTTCAAATAGGGGGTGACATAGATGTCCGTCGCCATCAGCCAGGCATAGAGCTCTTCCAGGCTGACAAAGCGGTCATCAAAGATAACATGTTCCTGCAGCCCCAGCTTGTCAACCAGCGCGATCAGGCCGGTCCGGTATTTTTCGCCGTATTCCTTGCGGACGTTGGGGTGGGTTTTCCCCAGCACGATATAGATCAATTTGGGAAATTCCCGGACCAATCCGGGGAGAGCGTGAATGACCGTCTCGATCCCTTTGTTGGGGCTGAGCAGGCCAAAGGTCAGCAGCGTCTGGTTCCCTTCCACCTGGAAACGTTTTTTGTAGTGGCGGTTATCCAGCGAAGTAAAATCGGGTGTGCCGTGATAGAGCCTCGTGATCTTCCCGGCTGGTATGGCGTAGACCTCCTGCAACAAGGACACGGCCAGTTCGCTCATCACGACCAGCTGGCCGGCCCGCTGAGCCATTTCCTGGATGATCTTTTTCAGGTTGGGGTTGGGGGTTTTAAGCACTGTGTGCAGAACCACCACTACCGGCACGCTGAGGCTGGAAATCAGGGAGAGGATATACACGCCGTCCCAGCCGCCGTAGATCCCGTACTCGTGCTGGACGCAGACCACGTCGGTGTTGCTGGCGTTAATAAAATTTGCCGCTTTATAATAATCGCTCTGCTGGTTCTTTTGCAGGGTGAATTCCACTCGGCTCGGATAGGCGTACCCCTGGTCCGTGTCATTGACGGCGACCGCGAAAACATGTGACCGAGGTCCCAGCCGCTTGGCGGTCGCTTCGCAAAGATCGGTGGTAAAAGTGGCGATGCCGCAAAGGCGAGGGGAATAATTGCCGACAAAAGCGATATGGAGTGGGGGTTTCAACATATGCTCCCACTCTACCCGATATCATTCAAAATTGCAAGCGGCCTGTTCCGGATCGCCCCACCAGGGGAATGGCAAAGCGGGGTTTTAAACTAATCCCGATCGTGTTGAAGAAATAAGCCGTTGGGTTTTAACTATTTTCTTGACTTGAGACCAACAAATATAATATAGTTCATCTTTACAATTTTCCATGGCATGATTTTGGGATTGGCTGTTTGGACTGGATTGAAATAAACATTCATTTCGACAAGGAGGTTGGCATGCTGCATGAACCGGCGGTAGAACTGGGCAAGGACAAATCGATTCCAAAAAAAACCCGGCTGGGAGTGGTGATGTTCCTTATCTACATGGTCGTCTATAGCGGATTCGTGGTGATCGGCACGATGTTCCCCGAGGCCCTGGGCGTCAAATTCATCGGCGGCCAGAACCTGGCTTTTCTGTACGGAATGGGGTTGATCGTTCTGGCTATAGTCATGGGGCTGATCTATAATTTCTTTTGCACCAGGCTGGAAGACAAACTGAATAAAGAGGAGCAGTCATGATTTATCAAGTATCTTCAACGGCCATCATCATATTTATCTTCTTTGTGCTCACGGTGCTAGGGCTCTCCTTTTTCTTTGCCCGCAAAACCAAGTCGGCCAGCGGCTATTATGCGGCCGGCGGCCAGATCCACTGGGCCGTCAACGGCATCGCCTTCGCTGGCGACTACCTCTCCGCCGCCTCCTTTCTGGGCATCTGCGGCATGATCGCCTTCTTCGGCTACGACGGCTTCCTCTACTCGATCGGCTACCTGGCCGGATGGGTGGTGGCCTTGTTCCTGGTGGCTGAGCCTTTGAAGCGGCTCGGCAAGTATACCTTTGCCGACGCCCTCGACGCCAAGTTCGATTCCCGGGCCATCAAGCTGACCGCCGCCATCAGCACCTTGGTGGTCTCCATTTTTTACCTGATCCCGCAAATGGTCGGCGCCGGCGCCATTGTCACACCGCTGCTGGGGCTGCCGCACTGGGCGGGGGTCGTCATGGTCGGCGCTGTTGTCATCCTGATCGTGGCAACTGCGGGCATGACTTCTACTACCTATGTGCAATTCATCAAGGGCGGTCTGTTGATCGTCTTCTCGCTGATCGTCGTGATCCTGGTCCTGAACAAAGGCATTAAGCTCAACCCCAGCGCCGACTATCACAAACCAATAGTTTTGGCCGCGACTCTGGCCGAAGGCCGGGTACAGGCGGTTGCCGACAGCTCTTACCGTGTGCTCGGACAGCACGAGGAAAATGGCCTCACCTTCGTGAAAATGACCAAGGCGGGGATCGACTCCTGGTGGAAATTAAATAGCATTTCGTCAACTCCGGAACTGGAAGAAACGCTAACGGTGGTGGAGACCGGGGATGGACGCACCTTATACAACGGCGAACCCAAGGAGGCCGGGAAATTTTACCAGGTCGGCCATGTCAAAAAGATCGTTGTCAACGGCCGGGAAGTGGAAGAGACCGGACCCATCGGGCCCTTCAAATTCATCAAGACATTGGGGACTTCGCAGATCGTCCGTTTCACACAGAAAGCCTTCACTTTTGCCGGCGAGAAAATCACCATCTATTTCCAGAATATCACCGCCGGCTCTGACATCATAAAACCCGGCCTCTATTACAAGCTGGACAAGGGAGCCTCCATCTGGTCGCGCCTCGACTTCCTCTCCCTGATGCTGGCCCTGTTTTTGGGTACTTCGGCCCTGCCCCACATCCTGATCCGCTACTACACCGTCCCCAGCCAGCGGGCGGCCCGCAAGTCAACCATCGTCGCCATCTCGGCCATCGGCTTTTTCTACATTCTCACACTGTTCCTGGGGACCGGGGCCATGATCAATGGCAGTATCGACCTGGGCAGTTCCAACATGTCGGCGCCGCTGCTGGCCAAGACCTTCGGTATCACGCTCTTTTCCATCATCTCGGCCATCGCCTTCGCCACTATCCTGGGAACGGTCAGCGGCCTGATCGTCGCCTCTTCCGGCGCCGTTGCCCACGACCTGATGGACAAATATATGAAAATCAAGATGACCGAGAAACAGAAGGTCCAGGCCGGCCGCTTCGCTGCTGTCGGCGTCGGCATTGTGGCTATCATGCTCGGCATCCTTTTCGAGAAGCAGAATGTCAGTTTCCTGGTGGGACTGGCCTTCGCCATCGCCGCTTCCGCCAACTTGCCGGCCATCCTGATGCTCCTCTTCTGGAAGCGAACCACGGCCAAGGGGATTTCCTGGGCCATCGTTGTCGGCATGCTGACCTCCCTTATCCTGATCCTCCTATCTCCGACCCTTTACGAGATTTACGGGCTGCCTGCCGCCAGCGCGCCCATGCCGCTGAAAAACCCCGGCATCATCTCCATTCCCCTGGGTTTCCTCACCCTGATCGTCGTCTCGCTTTTGAACAAGAAACGGGGAGCAGCACCCATCCTAGAGAAATGACCGATGAAAAAAACTGTTAAAATCTTTGTTCTGATCCTCCTGGCTTTCTCCTTGGCCTTGACGGCCCAGGAGGAAAAAAAAGATTTCAGCATCCAGTTCAGCGGCTTCATCAAAAATGACTTTTTCTATGACAGCCGCCAGACGGTCAATATCCGCGAAGGCCATTTCCTGTTGTACCCGGCCGATTTCCTGCCCGACGCCGACAACCGCGACATCAATGCCGAGGCCAGCCTCAATTTTCTTTCCATCCAGACGCGGCTGACCTGTGCCATCACCAGCCCCGATGCCTTTGGTGCCCGGGTGAAAGGGGTGATCGAGGCCGATTTCTTCGGCAATGAAAACGCCGCTTTCGTCGATGTCAACGGTTTTCGGCTGCGCCACGCCTATGCGCAGTTGTCCTGGGAAAAAACGCAGCTGCTCCTCGGCCAATACTGGCATCCTTTGTTCATCCCCGGCTGCTTTTCCGAGGTCATCTCCTTCAACACCGGTTCCCCGATCCAGCCTTTTTCCCGCAACCCGCAGATCCGGGTCATTCACCATCCGGGGAAATTCCACCTGATCGCCGCCGTCAGCGCCCAGCGCGATTTTACCTCTGCAGGCGGGTCCAATGTCTTGCGCAATTCGGCGCTGCCAGAATTCCAGGCTCAGGTGCAGTATGAAATCAAGAACACTGCGACCAGGAGGGAATTCCTGGCCGGCTTCGGCGGTGGCGTGAAATGGCTCAGGCCGCTGCTCAACACCGAGGCCGATGGGAAAAAATACGTCACCGATCAAACTCTCTCCTCGTACTCCTTCACCGCCTTCGCTAAAATGAAATGCCCGGCCTTCACCTGCAAGCTGCAAGGAGTGTACGGCACCAACCTCTATGACCTCTTGATGATCGGCGGCTATGGAGTCAGCACAGTGACCGATCCCCTGCGCAACACGGTTGCTTATACGGCCACCAGGACCCTTTCGGTCTGGAGTGAAGGCATGACCCAGGGCAAGACCATGCAACTTGGCCTGTGGGCTGGCTTCACCAGCAACCTGGGCGGCGCTGCCCCGATCCTCTATTATTCCGACCGGGTGGGCGGCACCCTGGGCACGGTGCGTGGAGCCAACATCAAGAGCATCCTGCGTATTTCTCCGCGCCTTGTCCTGATTTCCGGAAAATTCAACTTCGCCCTGGAAACTGAATACACCAGTGCTGCTTACGCCGCCAAGGATGAGTTCGGCAATCTGTCGCGCGACAGCCACGGTGTCATCGACCTGACGCAGAACCTGGCCAACATGCGCGTCCTGTTCGCCACCATCCTTAAGTTCTGAGTTTGATGGAAGGCGGTGCCGGATTGCGCGGGGCATTGGCAGGCTGACCGGGATGAAAATAGGGATTCTCAGCGATATCCACGAGGATGGAGAACGGCTCCGCGAAGTCCTGGTTGCGATGGAAAAGAGCGGGGTCAGCGAAATCGCCTGTCTGGGTGATATCGTCGGTTTCGATATCCTTCTTTACCGGTACTTGTCGACCCGCAACGCCTCATATTGTCTCGACCTGGTGCGCAAAAACTGCCGCTGGGTAGTTGCCGGCAACCACGACCTGTTCGCTATCCGCAAGCTCCCCGATGTCAACGGCTGTTTCTCCTTTCCCGAAAACTGGTACCAGCTCGATTTTCAGGAGCGAAAGCGTCTGGGCCGGCAGCAGGTCTGGTTGTTCGAAAACCAGGAACTGTCGTCGCTCCTGACCGGGAAGGACCGGGATTATCTGCATTCTCTGCCTCTTTCCCTGGAAGTGGAACTAGCCGGTATGCGCGTTATGTTCTCGCACGCCGTGTTTCCCGACTTTAGCGGTTCCCTGACCTGGCGCCCAAAAAACCACTGGGATTTCCAGCGTCACTTCCAGCTGCTCAAGAAGCAGGGTTGCCAGATGGGAATCTCCGGCCATCTGCACCCCAACGGCATCGGCATCGCCGACCGGCAGCGATTTGACTTTTTGCGTTTTCGGACTTACCGGATTTCTTCCGATTTGCTACAATATGTATGTCCATGCACGGCCAGTTCCTCCAGCAAGAACGGCTTTTTGGTTTGGGACACTGACGGCATGACCATGGAAGTTGTCGCGCTGAAATCGAACCGGTATCGGGTCGGCTGCTTCCGTTAGAAAGCGGAGGAAAAAATGCGGTTCAACGTCAAACGATTTTTTCTGACCATCGTCCTGCCCACGCTCTTGACCATCGGCTTGTTCATGCTGCTGATTTTTCGCTTTATCATTCCCTACTTTGAACAGAACATGCTGAACCAGAAAAAAGTGATGATCCGGGAATTGATCAGCTCGGGGGTCAGCATTGCCGATACCTTCCGGCGCCAGGCGCTGGCCGGGAAAATGAGCGAAGCCGCGGCCCAGGCTGCCGCCATCCTGCAGATCCGCAATATTCGCTACGGCACTGGCAACAAGGATTACTGTTGGATCACCGACCTGCAGCCGCGCATGATCCAGCATCCCTACCGCCCCGACCTGAACGGCACCGATCTCAGCAGTTTTCGTGATCCCCAGGGCAAACTGCTCTTTGTGGAAATGGTGCGGGTGGTCGAAAAGAGCGGCGCCGGTTACATCGATTACATGTGGCAGTGGATGGACGATCCCAGCCGCATCGTCCCCAAGATTTCCTACGTCCGCGAGTTCAAGCCCTGGGGCTGGATCATCGGCACCGGCATCTACATCGAGGATGTCCGCGAGGAGATCGCGGGCATCAAAAAGCGCCTGCTGCTGGTCCTGCTTTTGATCTCGGCGGTCATGGCGCTGCTTCTCGCCTTTATTGTCCGCCAGAACCTGAAGGCGGAAATGAAACGGACCGCGGCCGAGCGCGATTTGCTGGAATCACGGGAAAGATACAAGGCTCTGGTCGAAGCCTCGACAGAAGGAACCTGGATGATTCTTGAGGGCGCCACCATTTATGCCAATAAGAAACTGGCGGAGATCCTGCCCGGCATCAACCAACGGGTGATCAGCGATGATTTCCGGGAAATCATCGCTGCCGACCGCAGTGACGATATCCGGGCCATCGGTGATTTCAGCCGGGACACGGCAACATCTTTGCGCCTGGAAACCAGTTTGCTGCCTGCAGGGAAGCAGCCCATCGATGTGATGCTCTCTATCTCCAAGATCGTTTTGTCCGACAAGCGGGGATATATCGTCATCATCAAGGAATTGGGGCGGCAGGATGAGCGCTCCGGCGCTCCCGTGCGCGAGCTGGCCGACATTTGGGATATCGGGTTTTTTCAGGCCGCTCCGGGGAAAAAGGGGCGTTTTCTGAACATCAGCAATTCGGCCCTGTCGATTTTGGGCTACAGCGACCGGGCCGAATTGCTGGAAAAAAACATCGTGGATCTGGTGCCCGATCGCGGCGAATGGAGCAGCCTGCTGCGCCAACTCGACAGCCGCGGAGCTGTCTCCCGTTTTCCGCTGCAGGTCAGGACCCGGGAAGGTTCGCTGCGCTCCGTCCTGGTTTCGGCAAGGGTCGAGCGCGACGAACAGGGCGCCGTCTCCCGCACCGACGGCATCCTGGAGGATGTCTCCGAGCAAATCAACCGCCGGCAGGCGCGGTCGGAATTGTTTTCCGACATGCAATCCATTTTGCTGCTGCTGCAGCAGCCCCTGGCCCAGGTCATGCGCGAGGCCGTGGTTTGTCCTGCAGACGCATCGATCCAAAACGCGGCCGAGCTGATGTCACTGCATTGTATCGACGCCCTGCTGGTCCGTTCCGGGGCGGGGGAGCCTGTCGGCATCGTGACCGACGGCGATTTGCGCCGGCGGGTCGTCGGCGGCGGCATCGATCCGCAACTTCCCGTAGCCGCCATCATGAGCTCTCCCTTGAAAACAGGCAGCGAGATCCTGCCCCTGGATTGGGCATGGAACGAAATGAAGCGGGCCGGGATCGGACACCTGGTGGTTCTTGACGCCGCCGGCAAAGTCCGGGGCATGATTGGCCGCTGTGATTTCGATTGCTCGCTCTTTCAGCCCCGGCCGCAGTCCCCGGCAGAGGGGCAAGGTCCGCCGCTCCTTGCTGATTTACGGACCCAGTTCCTGAAATTGCCCGAATTGCTTGATGTATTTGTCCGCAGCCATGCCCGCAGCGAATGGCTCACCGGCTTGACCACGGCCAGCGCCGATCAAACCGCTGAGGCACTCGCCGCGATCGCTAGGCACGAACTGGGCCCGCCGCCCGTCCCTTTCGCGTTCTTCGTTCTCGGCAGTGAGGGCCGGTCGGAATCGACCTTGTTCACCGACCAGGACAACGCCCTGGTTTACCTCGACCCCCCGGCCGAGCGGGCGGAATCTTGCCGGCTTTATTTCCTGGAATTCGCTGCCAGGATGAACCGCCTCCTGGCCCAGACCGGCTACGCTCTATGTCCAGGCCAGGTCATGGCCCGGAATCCCCGTTGGAACCAGCCCCTGTCGGGCTGGCGGCACTACTTCAACAATTGGATCCTGCAGCCCGATCCGCAAAACCTTCTGGAATCAACGACTTTCTTCGACCAGCGCCTCGTCTACGGAGATGCCGAACCGCTCCTGAAACTTCAAGAACACATTCGCCTCACTTTAGAGGAAAACCCGGCCTTTTTCAGCCACCTGGCCCGGCAGTGCCTCCAGTACAAGATCCCCTTGGGTCTTTTCGGCAAGATCCTGACCGATGCTTCCGAACCGCACCACCGCAGCGTCAATATCAAGAATCCCCTGCGCGTCATTGTCAGCCTGGTCCGGCTCTATGCCATGGCCCACGGTGTCGCTGAAGTAAACACGGGGCTGCGCCTGCGCCGTCTTCACGAACAGGGCGTGATCTCTACATCATTTTTTCAGGACCTTGATTACGCCTTTGATTTTCTCATCTGCCTGCAATTCCGCGGCCAGGTGCGCTCGCTGCAAGCCCAAAAACCGCTGAGTCATTCCATCATCCTGGATGAACTGGCCGGCAGCGAAATTGCCACGCTCAAAACGATCTTCTCGGAAATCAATTCGTTCCAATCCAAGCTGAAACACGATTTCTCCGTATCCGAGTAGAGATGGAGCGCCCACGCCCTGCCAAAGAATCGCTGAAAAAAATGCGCTTGCGGCTGAAGAATTTCTTTCTCATGGTTCTCTTCCTCCTGGTCCCTTTTGCCGGAGCCTTCCACCCGAAACTGCTCCGGCGCCAGGACCCCGATGAAAAAGAGATCGGCGCGGAAAAGTAAACGAAAAAACAATGTATCTAGCATCCTTCTCTTGCAATTTGCATTGATTCCCCATAAAATGACTGCAGGGAAAAATTGCTTTCCTCGTCAACCTAGCAATAATTTAAAAAAAGGAGAAGGGGTATGGAACAAAGCAGCAAAAAATACTTTTATGTAATCGCTGTATTGCTGGTCGCGCTCAGCGGCATGTATTTGTGGAAAACTTTTTCCGAACAAGATGTGCAGAAGAAGCAGGAAGTCCAGCGGCAGCAACTGGTTGAAAAGTATCAAAAAACCATCACGGAAAAAACGCGCTATTTTCTCCGCTTAGCAACGACTCCTTTTGTCTGGGCCATAAGAAAGGAGATGCTCAGGGAAAATTACGAGCAGATCAACGAATATTTGCTTCAATTCATTAAAGAACCTCATATCAGGCGGATCCTTGTTGCCAAAAGCGACGGCACGGTAGTCGTAGCTACGGATAAAAAACTCGAGGGCCTTATGTTTTCATCGCTGTATCCGGCCGATTTTCTTGAAAAAAATGAAATGGTGATCACGGATGAGAAAAACGGCGATATCTTGATCATCTCTCCGATCATGGCCTTTAACAATAAGCTCGGCATTTTTTTAATGGTTTATGAATCTGAAAAGATCGCGGTCGAGTAGCGCAATAAAGGTGGTTTCAAGAAAAGTTAAAATGAGGACTTTTCTGCAAGTTTAAACAAAATCCCAAGCGATCGCGGAGGTCCCATGCTCAGGAATGCAAAAAAACTTTTATGGAAACCCGGAACCATGCTCTATCCCGTTCCCGCCGTGCTGGTCAGCTGTGGGGAATACGGCGGCGTGCAGAATATCATCACCATTGCCTGGACCGGCGTGGTCTGCACCGATCCGGCCATGTGTTCCGTTTCCATCCGCCCGCAACGCTTCTCTTATGAACTGATACGAGAAAACGGCGAGTTCGCTATCAATTTGACCACGGCGGCCATGGCCCTGGCCGTCGACTGGTGCGGGGTGAAGAGCGGCCGCGACTTCGACAAGTTCCGCGAGATGAAGCTGACGCCGCTGGCGGCGAAATTCATCCGCCCGCCGCTCGTCGCCGAATCGCCCGTGAACCTGGAATGCCGGGTCAAAGAGGTCCGCGAGCTTGGTTCCCATCATATGTTCATTGCCGAGATACTGGCCGTCCATGCCGACCCCGCCTATTTCGATGCCAAGACCGGGTTTTTTAACCTGGCCGCCGCCGAACCCCTCTGCTACTGCCACGGCCATTACTACCGCCTGGGCAAGCACATCGGCAAGTTCGGCTTTGCGGTGGAGAAAAAAAGAAAAAAGCGGCCCTTGGGGAGCAGAATGAGAGGTAGAGAGGTAGAGAGGTAAAGAGGTAAAAAAGGTAAAAGGAAAAAAGTAAGGAAAAAATAATAGCAGTGGGTAGGGGCACGGCGTGCCGTGCCCTAAAGAGATCCAAGGATGAGACAAATAGTTGCTGACCGATTGAAGCGTTGAAGTGTTCAAGACAGATGAGCACGGAAAATAAAGCAAAACTCTAAACGGGCGTCCCCAATCCCCCCTGAAATATTGGGGCATTATCCTGGGGGCGGCGGCAACCAGGTCCGTCGGGACGAAACGGTAAGGTTTTACTGCTTTTTTTGATACCAGTTGCCCTCGGCGTCCTGCAGCCAGTGACCGACCGCGGCCAGGGCGGCGATCTGCACGGCCCGGCGCTTGCCGACCTCTTCGGCGCTGGTGTTCAATTTGACGGCGATCTCGGCATAGATGGTTTTCCGGTCCTGGTTTTCGGCGTTCACGACCTTGGCATTCTCTTTGCTCTGCCCGGCGTCGCTGCGGAAAGCCAAGAAACCGAGGTTGTTTTCACCGATCCACTCGAGGGTTTTCATTTGTTCCAGCAGCGGTTTCCTTTGTAAAAACCTTTCCTTTAATTCGGCGCTTTCAGCCTGGACTGAAACCGTTAGCAGGAACAATCCCCCCAAGAGGGCGGCAGTAGTTTGCAGTTTGCCTTTCATTTCAATTCCTCCTTTTTTTGGCTGTTTTCCTTTTCAGGATTGACCGCGGCCTTGTCGATGTCGCCGAAGAAATTTTCCAGTTCGCGGTCGATCTTGATCCTGACGTCCACGGTGATGTGAACCGGCTGGATGGTCATTTCGTGTTTCATTTTTATGCAGGCGCAGGCCAGCAGCACCGGCGCCACAACCAGCAGAAAGATCCTTTTTCCCATTTGCACCCTCCTTTTATTATTTTTTTTTCTTTTGACCGGCACTCATCTGGCTGCCGGCCTTAAGTAAGTCTTTCAAGTCGATGTCCAGGAAACGGATATCCAGCAGCAGTCCCTTGAGTTGCACATGGCGGCCGCCGGCGGGGTCCTTGATGAAGTCCTTCCGTTTGGCATCGTAGCGCAGCGGTAATTTTTGGGCCGGGGCGCCGTCGATGGAAACGACCATATCCAGGCGGTCGTCGCGGCTGCTCATTTTGACCTTGATCCAATTGTAGCGGAAATCGCGGATTGCTTCCTCTACCAGCACCTGGCCGCCGGAGATGAGCTCGGGCTGGGAAACTTTCAGGTTGCCGCTGCTGCCGGGGGTGGAATACAGATAGCCGTCCAGAAATACCGGGCTGCCGTTAACCATCCGCACCGGGACCATGCCATTCATCTCGGCGTCGCCGCTGACCACCGCTTTTCCCAGCAGCGCGTTGAGCATTTGGGCGAAATTGACACGGTCACAGTAAAAGGTCATGAGAAAATCGGTTTTCCTTGGTTCAAGCCGAAAAGGGGCAATGATGATTTTGCCCTGGCACCAGTCAAAACGGCCCGATTCGATAAAAACCGAGCCGCCGCTTTCTCCGGCAAAAACCAGTTCGCCATTGCTGAATGATTTGTCCTGCCATTTTAATTCCCGGAAAACGATGCGTTGGGCCGGAGCGGTGACAAAGTCGAAAAGGCGCTCCAATGTGATCGAGCCATTGACCCCGCGCACGGCGATCCCTTCCTCTTTCTGCTCAAAATCGGCATCGGCAATTTTCATGATGGCACTGCCGCCGGCGGCATCATTTCGTGCCCATATCCTGCCCTCGGCCTGGAAACTGCCGCCGCCGCTTATCCCCTGCAGCAGGGGATGCAGTGGCTGCAGGGATGTCCTGGGCTGCAGCACGACCGGCGGAATCGAAAAAGTGGTCTGCAGGTTGCTGCCGGCAGGATCCGGCGCCACATCTCCCTGGAACTTCACCGCGATCTTTGCAAGGATGCTGTGCATCGAGCCGGAAAAGCGCAAGGCCGCATCATTCTGCACCAGGATGCCGCTGATGTTCTGCCAGCCCATGCCATTGCTTTGCAGCCGGGCAACGGAAAATCCACCCTCCAGGCCTGGGCCGCTGCCTGGCCATTGCCAGGGCATATTCAGGCTGATGCCCGCTGCTTCCAGGCCGACGCTTTTATTGGAATTGACCTTGCCTCCATTGAGTTCGACCCGGCCCCGGCCGCTGATGTTTCCTCCAAAGCCGTATTCCAGTTCGGCATTACCGCTAAACACCTCGGCCCGGGCGTGGTAACCGGCAAGTTGCAGGTCGGCATCAGGCATGCGGCAGGCGGCGCTGGCATGCAGGCGCTGTCCGTCGCCGTTCAGGAAGGCATTCAGGTCCAACCGGCCCTGCAGCGAATCCTGGCCCAGGGCAACGGCAAGGTTGCCCTTGCCCCTGGCCTGCAGGGTCCAGGCAATCATTCCCGACTTCAGACTGCATTGGAAATCACCGTCAACGGCATAAGGCCGGGTGATTTCCCCTGGCAGTCCCAGTGCCGCCAGCATTTTATTTCCATTCTGTAAACGGAAACTGCCGTTGATTTGAGCTGCCGTCCAGGGGCCGCTGATTTTCCCGGCGATGCGTTCAACTCCCACCGGTAGGGGCCGGGCGATCCGCATATCGTGGATGGAAAATTCCAGATCCGGCCAGCGGCGGCCGCGGATATCCAGATAGAAGGGAGATTCGACCGCCAATTCTCCAAAATGAAATTGGCGCCCCTGGACGCTGGCGACAATATCCCGCACTATGAAGCCGCTGCCCAGATGGAAGGCCAGGGAAAAGGAATCCAGCCAGAGCGAGGCTTGATTCGGGAACGCCAAGCGCAAATTATCCAGGCCGGAAACGGAAACGGCAGCGGTTTTGAATTTTCCATCCTCCAGGATCATTTCACTTTTGACAGCGATCCGGCCTTGCCCCCAGGCGGCAGATCCGAAACCGGCCTGGTCGATCAGTGTCTGCAAGGGAAATCCGGGGATCTCACATGTGATTTTTCCGGCCGTGATATTTTTGTCGACCGTGCCCTGCAGGCGAACCGTCTCGGCCAGCGGGCGCATGAGGACGGCAAAAGAATAATCGAGCCCTGAAGCGCGCAGGGTTGCCTCAAAGGGGATTTCCAGGGAACGCCCTCCCCAGGTGAGTTGCAAGTTTCCGTCTTCCAGGCTTAAGCGCTCGATGCTGACCATCTCGCCGCTCTGCGGTTCCAACGGGGCGGTCATGCCCTGGAATTGAAAGCCTTGGCCGCGGTCTTCGATCTTTATCGAGGCACCTACCAGGCGGACATTCCTGATCTTTTTCTGCCAAAGCCCGGCCAACGAATATTCCACAGATAAATAGGGAATTCGCAACGCCGGAGCGGCCGCATCTCCCAACGTGATATCAGCGAGGTCCAGACGCCGCCAGCCGACATGGAGCGCCCTGAACTGCAGGTTTTTCAAACCGAATTTTTCCGCCTGCGCAACCAGGATATTTTTGGTGATGACCGGCAATGAAAGATAGAGGACCAATACCGCCATCACAATAATGCCGATGATGATTAGCCATGCTGTTCTTTTGGATGGCATTTTAAATTTGAGCTGTTTCACGTTTTTATTGACCAGCTAAGATTGATTCACTTCCCTGTTTTCTATATATCATTAATCAAGGTGATAATCAAGGGCGCAATCCATAAGCGGCGCTTTATTTATTGACTTTTTGCATGCTGCCATCCCTCTGGCCTGGATTGCCATGACGAGGTGGCTGCAGGATTTTGCCTACCGCATCCAGCCGGGCTTTACGGTTTTTGCCTTTGCCTTCTTTTCGGCTTTCCTGATCGCCATGGCCGCGGTGCTGCTGCAAAGCCTGCGCGCCATTCGCGACAACCCGGTGAATTCACTGCGCAGCGAATAATCCGGCATCTGCCGTCCCGGCTATTGCGCGCACAGCAGCAATCATTGGCCGAAAACATAGCAAAACTCCACGTGGCCGTCCCTCTTTTGTCTCGATGTTCTTGCAAAATGTTTGTTGAACTGTTACTGTTTTTACAAAAGGGATCGAAAGCGCTTGCGTTCCTTCTTAAGCAATAAAGTGCATAGCCGCCAAACGATCAGGAGGATAAATGAAGCTGAAAAAAGTTTTTTCATTCGCGGTTGCAGCCGTACTTTTTATTCTGTCCGGGTTTTTGGCCGAGGCCACCGTATATGTGTCCAAGACGAACGGCAACAACCAGAACCCCGGCAGCAAAGCCAGCCCGGTGAAAGAGATCGACAAAGCCATCACCCTGGCCCAGGCCGGGGACACGATCTGCATCGCCGGCGGCATCTATGCCGGAACATTTTCCATTGGCTTTATGCAAACCGACAAACCGCTGAAATTGCTCGGGAGTTTCGACGAAACTTTTTCCGTCCGCAGCATTGCCAAAACTCCGACCGTGTTCCAGCCGGACAACGAAAGCGGCGCCAAGGCGCGCAAGGCCTTCCTGAAATTCAGCAAGGCGCTGGCCGGCACCGTTGTGGACGGCATCGTGTTCGATATGGGATACCGCAATGCTTACAGCACCAGGGAGGGCCTGGGTAAAGGCCTGGAAACCGGGCGCTTGCTCAGGTCCACGGAAAGGCCACCGGTCGGGAACAGCACCGTGGAAGAACCGATCATTCAGGTCGTCAGTGCCGCCCAGGGCGGAGACCTCACCATTCAGAACTGTGTCTTTGCCAACGGAGCCAGTTTCGCCATCCAGGCGGGGCACCGGCAAGGAACCGTCAGGATCCTGAACAACGTGTTCGTGGGCAACCGCATGGCGGCCATTGAAATATTCGGCACCTGCGCCAGCAGGGGCGGTCCCGGGACCATGGTGGAATGCGGCAACGTTGAGATTGCCTACAACACCATACTTTTCAGTTGGAGCCGCCTCAAGGACCTGGCCGACATGGGCTATGGGGTCCGGGTGATGACCAAGTGCCGCTACCACATCCATCACAATGTCATCGCCGGCAGCGTCTTGGCCGGGATCGACCACAGCCGCTTCAACAAGGATGAGTGGCTGCGCATCACCGACAACATTTTTTTTGCCAATAAAAAGGCCGACCTGCAATACAGTCCCGCCAGCAACACCAAGCTCAACCTGTTCGTCGAACAGTTCGGCGACCTTTCGTTTGACCAAGTAAAAGGCAACAAGGGGGAAATACCGGCCAAGCTGTCGGTCAATAAGAATTACCTGGATGCTTTTTTAAGCGCGAGTTATTCCGAGCAGGTTGATTTCAAGCCCGATTCCGCGGCCAATAGATGGCGCGAAGCCTTGGGTTTGAACAAGCAGGGCAAGATCACATCCCAGGTCTCCATGTTCATGAACCGTTATCCCTGGCGTGAAACCCTGCCGCTTTTCGGTGCCCTCAAAGGTTACGGCGCCCAAACATTCAAGTAACCGGGGAAGCCCGGCTACGACTTGATTTCATTTTATTTTGATTTTAAAATGAAGCAAAAAACAAGAGAGAAAAAATGAAAAAATCGATTGCGGGGATGATGATCTTTTTTGTCCTGTTGGCGGTTGGGGGCGGGCCGCTGCTCAGGGCCCACTGCCAGGTGCCTTGTGGCATCTACGACGACGAGGCGCGCTTCAAGCTGCTGGCCGAGCATGTCACGACCATGGAGAAGGCGATGAAGGAGATCGCAGCGCTCTCGGTGCAGGCGCCGGTGAACTACAACCAGATCATGCGCTGGGTCATGAACAAGGAAAAGCACGCCGAGGAGTTCAGCGAGATCCTGTCCTATTATTTCCTGGCTCAGCGCATCAAGCCGGCGGTCGCTGAGGACAAGGAAATCCATGACCGGTACCTGTCGCAACTGGAGCTGGTGCACCTGCTGCTGGTCAACGCCATGAAGGCCAAGCAGGGCATCGACCTTGTCCATATCAATAAACTGAACGAACTGCTCGTCAGGTTCCAGCAGCTCTATTTTGGCAAAAAGTAAGGAGACCAAACAAGGGGTTCTCCTTCCTATGCGGTTTGTCATGCAAAGGAGCCGCGTCTTTTCAAGCAAAGATACTGGAATGAAGAAGCTGTGATGAAACTGCTGATTTTGGCCGATATTGATGAACTGAGCTGGAGGGGTGGTCGCGGCCGCGCCGACGCATTGCTGGCTCTGGGCGATATCGCCGACGCGGTGATCCTGCAGGCGGCCGAGGCCTGGCAGTGCCCGGCTGTTTTTGCGGTCAGGGGCAACCACGACAGCGATGCGCCCTTTCCGGAACCCGTTGTGGACCTGCATCTGCGCACTGCGGAATTCGCCGGCCTGCGCTTCGGCGGCCTTAACGGCTGCTGGCAGTACAAGCCGCGGGGAGCTTTCCTGTATTATCAAGAAGAAGCCGAGGCGTTCCTGGAGGCCTTCCCGGCAGTGGACGTCTTCCTTTCCCACAATTCGCCGCGCCGGGTGCATGACCGCGAGGACGAAATTCATACAGGCTTCACGGCTCTGAACACTTATATCGAACGCGCGGCCCCGCGCCTGCTGCTGCACGGCCACCAGCACCGGGAGTGCGAAACACAGGTAGGGCGAACCAAGGTTCTCGGCGTCTACGGCTGGAAGGTGATCGAGGTATAGGCAATAGGCGAGGGGCTATGGGCGATGGGCATACGGTTGACGGAAGAAAAAAGGCAAAGGGCAAAAGTAAGAAAAAGCGTAGGGGCAAACCCCTGTGTTTGCCCATCTTAAATTCCAAATAACAAATTCCAAATACCAAACAAACACCAAGTTCCAATGACCCAAGGGCTTTTTATTTCTCCCAGATCTCGGGCGCGAAGGATCCTGGCCCGGTGTACTCGATGCAGGTGGGACGGATGAAAACCATGACGTAATATGGGTCATCCGGGCCCTGGAAATACCGATTTTCCGGGGGAAATCCAGCACGGGCGGCTGGAGCGAATCTTCGAGTGTTTCGACTTAAAAAATGATCAGAGCCGCGACAACAGTTTTTCCATCAGCTTGACGGCCAGCGGGCGCACGGCGTCCTCTTTTCGCTTGGGATCCATGAGGGTAAAAAGGATATACTTGGATGCCTTGAAAGTGTGAAGCTGGACCATCTCAAAGCCGGGGCTGGTAAAAAACGAAGCATCCCCGACGCCGGGCAGGTCGACCGGTTTCATTTTCATCTTGGCGAACATGGCCTTTATCCGTTCCGGCGTTTCGCCGGTTTGCCGCGGTTTGACCAGGACGTTGAATGACCCGAAGTCGTTGACGACATAGGTACAATCGGCTCCGGCCAGCGGATTGGCGTTGATCTTTGGGGTGCCGGCCTTGACGGGTTCTTCAAGGATCGCCTGGATCTCGGCCGGGGTCAGCAGCGAGCAGGGATCGGCGGCCTTTTCGGCGGCTCGCAGGGCAGCCGGAAGGAAAACAAGTGCGATCATGGTCAATGAGAACAGGGTGCGGAAAGATTTAGCCATTGGCTACCTCCAATTGAATTTATTGCGATCGGGCCGGGGTATAGGCCTGCGGCCCGAAGGACGATCATAGCAAAAAACCGGACGATTTTCAATGGCTTTTTGCCGACGAGAAATACGCTCGGGTTTTCATGCTCGGCCGTTTTTCTGGCCCGTTATTCAAGGATCGCTTTTACCCTGCCGACCGCCCCGCTTTGCAAGCGGACCTTGATCCCGTGAGCATGGGTCGGGGAATGGGTCAGGATATCCTTCACGATCCCTTCGGTTAGCTTGCCGCGCAGTTGGTCTTCTTTTAAAACGATGGCCACTTTCAGGCCGGGCTTGATCTTGGCGCGCAGGATGACTGGCACTGGACAATCTCCTTTTTTAGATAAAAATGCCGGAAAATTACGCAACCAGTATAAACCATTTCAGCCAATAAAGGAAAAAAGAAGAGGGTGAAAAGACAGTTCGATGTTCGACGTGCGAAGTCAAAAAAAATAACTGCAATACGCAATCCGTAATGCGTAAAGCATAATGTGAAGCTACAACATTCAAAATATTTTAAAGTTTCCTTCCCTTTCTCATCACCCATCACGTGATTCATTGAGTTCGTTCACGCATCACGAAATTGTCGTACGTCGATTTCATCCCCATCGCTTCGCTGGGGCAGATGGCATTCCGGCGAAGGGCATAAACCGGCCGTGGCTGTCCTAGAGCAGGGCGGCGATCCATTACGCAGCAATGCTCTCTTTCTGAGAAATCGAGACGCTACTCGAAATAGGCAACGGGTGACAAGCAGCCAAGTTCAAGGGCAACCGGCCCCGGATCGGACCGGGGAACGGTGCCGGCCGAAGAGATTGAATTACAAAATCCAACTGCTATACTGGATCAAACAAAGATGAATTATTTTATGGCCAACCTGTTCCGCGACAAAATGCTTTGGGCGGCCATCGGCCTGGCCGCCATCGCCGCATTGAATCTTGCCGACTTTTTGAGTTTTGCTTTTGCGGCGCCGGGGTTTTTCAATTTATGGGTGATCAAAATCACTGTCGCCGCCGCCGTTGCCGGGGCGATCGTTTATGGTTCCCTCCTGCAGCGGCGGGAGAAAAAATCGCTCCGCTTGAAAAATTTGTTGCCCGTTTTCACGAGTGAAAGGCGTGCCTATTTTGAAAAAATGCTTGCTGTCGACCCGAAATTCCAGACGTTTTGTCATGAATGCCGCCATTTTGAAGTCGGGCGCCGCCGCTGCCTTTTGCTTTTGCACGGGCGCAAGATCCGCATCAAGCTGCATCCCGATGATGTCTTCAGCTATTGCCTGTACTGGAATCTCGAAGACCATCCGGTCCTGGCATTGACCGATAGGGTGAAAGGGTTGGAACGGGAGCAGGAGGACAAAGGGTAGGGATGACCGGCTGGTCACCCAAAATTTCGTTTGGGTAGGGACGGCCCCTTATTCCCTCATTACAAATCTCTATTTTTTTTATATATTCACTTACAACTTCAATTACCGTACGCACCGCTTTTTTAGAAATTTTCTCAGGTCTGTCTTTCATGGTATGAAATACTATTTCTTTTCGAAACATATTTGTAGGCATGCCAATAATACTGACTGTTTTTATTTTTTGCCGCGCAAATTGACCGCCGTCAGTTCCGCCGCCGCCAAACGGAATTGATATGGTCTTAAGCGCATGCCCAAGTTCCATGGCGACCATCTTGACGTCATTTACCAGATCCTTTGATAGCCTGGTGAATCCATTTCTATCGCGTTTTAAAAGCGCAATATTTTCATACTCATAAATACTATCGACATTGATTACAATGGTCTTTGCTGTCCCTAATAGCTCCCTATTGTTTTTAATAAAGAACTTTGCACCCTTCTGACCGACTTCCTCACCGTCGGTAAGCAAAACAACAATGCGGGTATTTTGCAGAACATTTTCAACGCTTTGGAATATCTCCGCAAGTTTAATTACTATTGCACAGCCAATTAAATTATCACCCGCTCCGGGTGACTGCCTTTTTGATATGTAGCCATACATTGGTACAACAAAAATGATACCAAAGAATAAAATATACTTTAGCCAAATCGGCAATAGGGGCATGCTCCCGATAGGAACACGAAAACAAAAACCGATAAATAGAAGCAACAAACAAAGAATAAAAAGTAAAATTGGAGCAAATAGTCTTATGGGAAACAGAAATGGCACTTTTTCATAAAATGGGTATACAGGCGAACTGTCATGATGACTGACGATGACCACTTGCTGTTTAACGGCAGCTTGCGGTTCAATAATTCCGATTATGTTATTGCCGGCAACTCTCTTGAACAAGCCATCAAACGTATCTGCATAAAGTATGAATTGTATAAAAAAGTATATTGTTCCGCTAATCATGCAAATCAAGCCAATGCCCATGCTAATTTTGCTTTCTATCAAAATAGCAATCATTCCGATCAGATAAATCACGGTGAATATTTTGCCGATGGCAAAAAGAGAAGCGGGATGTATCCAAAAAGATTCCCGTTTAACGCTTTGGCAATATTTCCCCAATATCGCTTCCAGTTCCGTGCAAGCGCTGTAGCAGCCTTCCGTGCCGCTCACCCTCGGTCCATGTTTATCAATGATATCCGCGGTCATTTGCCATGCCGCTTCCACATATTGATCGTATGTTTTTTTCATACTTCTTCTACTTCTTAATGCCCCGGATTTTCCTTGTCTGATTTCCGGTAACCGTCAAGGACAAAACTTATCCGGAACCGTTTTTTTATAAAAAGAAAACCTGCCTTAATATACATTTTGTGATCTTTTATAAAGAATTTGTCACCAACTGAAATAAAAGTAGTATTCATCTCCATTTGCTTTGTCATTGAAGGAAGAGGGTCGTAGGTGTATGAAGATTTGACCGGCATGCCGCTAACAACGTCCAGCCATATTTTACCTTTATGTTTAATTGTTTCTTCTTTTTTTCCTTTTTTTTGGATAAATTCCTTCTGGAATTCAAAAACATTGTACTCAACTCCGTTTTCCTTTTCCTGGCCGAGATATCTATAGGTAACCGGCTTTTTCGAATTGGTAAGGAATGGAACAATTTCTTCGTTTGAAAAATTAATGGTATGATCTCCATCATTTTTCTTGCCTTTTTTTTTATCTTTTTCCTTTTTTTCTCTCTCTTTCTCCAGTGCTTCCTTTGTAATATCTTTTCCATTTTCTAGAGTCTTCAGCAATTTCGTTTCTTTATCTCCCGGCAATAATTCAAGCCACATCTCATTTTGGTCTTTTGTTTTACCGTCACTGTCAAGCTGTTCGAATTTTATATAAAATTTTCCGGGAACATAATCTTTTGCTAATAATGCAGCCTGAACGCCTTTCTGCCAGCAAGCCGCAGCTTCATCGTTCAAAGGAAATCCGAAAGCCTTTGTGAACACAATTAACAATGATAATGCAAGCAATAAAACAAATATTTTTTTCATATAAACTCCATATATAGAAAATTCAATTTAACTCAAGGTGTGATAATAAGAAAATTTTGTTGGAATTGCAAGAGGCCAGAATGCGAATTTTCCCAAAACAGCTTATTCTAGATTAGATTTGGTAAGCTCAGTCATGTCTTCCCGCGCCAGGTCTGGCGCTGGTTGTACATTCTTTCAGTAAAGCCGCCTTCAGCCAGGAATTTCTGCTCAAGGCTCTGCAATTGTTTGGGCAGCAGATAGCTTGCTTGGTTGATCAGGCAGACCATTGTGTTGGCAGCTTCTTCAGCACTAGAGGTTGCAATATTGTTAGAGTTCCCAAAACTTGCCCGGGCCACAGCGGTCAGTTTCAGCTCGGTTTTTTTCGAAGTGGCCGAGGCCATGCTGCCCTCGGCGATGTTCTGTACGCCGCTGCGTGCCGCCTGGACCATCTGGTCGTGGGTGCGCGAGCGCTTGTCGATAAAACGGTCGCAGAAGGTAATGGTTAGAGCCTTATACCCATCTTCGACAGTTGAAAATTAAAAGTTCTTTAATATAGCCATTATCGGAGCGAGGAAAAACTCGTTGGCACCAGGTATTATGATATTGACGGATTGGCTTCATCGGATCATCGGCGGCATGGCAACGCCCATCGCCTGGAAGATCTTCCCGCTACTGCCATGCGCCCCCACCCGGATACGAAAGTGCTTTTCATCCTGCTCTATTTCAACTTCTTCCATTCCGTCCAGGTCACGGATCACATCGTCCCATTCCAGTTCAAGCCCTGCCTGGGACATTCTTTCCATCAGTTCCTTTCTCAGGACCAGGGCCAGGAAAGAACAAAATACGTGCCCGCGGATGGTGTCATCGCATTTGTGGTATATCGGCCTCGTGGAAAGGATGCTCTTTAGAGACCGAAACAGATCCTCCACCATCCAGAGCTGCTTGTACTTCAGCGCCACTTCGGCAGCGGTCAAATCGGTATTGGTCCGAAGAACCCACTTCCCGTCATAGCGCGCCTCATCTCTGATCTTTGCTTCATTGATTTCGAAGCCCTTGCCGGACACCTTCAGGAACTTGCGGTACCCCTTGTTGCCGACCAACCCCAGGCTTCCATCCTTCAGCCGTTCCGCCAGCGAAGACAAAATCGCTTCGCGGTCGGACGCATCTTTTCTGGCCTGCTCTTCATTATGGCAGATGACATACCGATGCCCTTTCACCATCACCTCTTTCACCTTCAACGGGGACGGGTCTTTCGCCGATTCCCGCGCGCCATGGATTACCCGATACCGGCCTCCCCGGGAAAGCACTTCTTCGCTGACCTCCTTTTGCTTGCGCATACGGGCGCCCAGAATGTACGGCCATGGATGTTCGGGGTCTTCAAGCCACTTTATGGTTTTTTCCGCTATCATCCCCCGGTCCGCCACCAGGCAGGCGTTTTGTACTCCGAACCGTTTCTTCATTCTTTTCGCCACCGGCACCAGGGTCGAAACGTCCGCCGTATTTCCTGGCCACAACTCGCAGCAAACGGGGCGCCCTTCTCCGTCCAGAAGCGCTCCCACAACCATCTGTTTCAGGTCAGGCCGATGATCCTTGCTGTGGCCATACTGCCCCAGGGTGTTTCCGCCTTCCCCTTCAAAGTAGATCGAAGTGGTATCGAAAAACATCATGTCCAGCGTGGTGAACAAGTCTCGCCGGCGCTGGAATAACTCCTCTTCGATTTTGTCTTTCATACAGCGAGGGGAAAACGGGATTACCTCCTCTTGGTTTTCCAGGTCAAGCGGTTTCCCCAGCCAGCCCATGGCCCGATAAAAATGTTGCAATTGCAGGTGTTGCCCGCCGTCGATAGCATAATACTCTTTCCACTTTTCGCAAGCTCGGTCGGAACCGGGGTCGAGCAGCCGGTGAAGCACCGTGGTGAAAATGGCTCTTTCCAGGTCAAAAGCGAACTTGCGGCCCTGGGCCATGTTCGAGACCGATTCCTGGCAGCCGGTTTCGCGCCATAACCGTTCGAATATCAAGGGGCCGCCGATCTTCTTTTTCGATATTTCCTTGGCCGTGCCTTCGCGATGGGCCGAAAGCACCATCATGTTTTTGGTGAAGCGGGTGCCCGAGGTGAGAAGGTCGTTCAGTTTTCCCGCTTCCTGGAGTTGCTGAAGTTGTCCCAGCGTGGCGATGACTCGCTGATGTGATTTCCCTTCGGACCAGTGATTTTCGACGATCTGCAGGTATGAATAGGAACGAACCTTTTTGAGTCTGAAGAACATGGCGCCTCCTTATTGACACTATTAATATAGTATCAATAAGCCGATATGTCAACTTATTATATTTTCCCGTTGGCACCATGAATTGACTTTTTCAAAATCCGTTTTCTATATTTATCAAGGGTTTCCGAAGCAAAAACCCCCTTTTTTTCGGAACAACTGTCGAAGATGGGTTATAGCAAATTCTAAAATTTGTTAACTTTTTAGAACAAATTTTGAATTTGCTATCTAAGGCTCTTATCCCCCCTTGCAAGGGGACTTCGCAGCTCTGCTGGGTCAGGTCGTATACCAATTGGGCACTCTGAAAACTGCGCAACTTTCAATAACCGCCGTGAGCAGGGATAAGGCCCTTATTGTTTTCCATTTTTATCAATTCTCCTTGCTCCATCGCGTTCTTCTTTTTCTTATCCCCGAAAAGTCCGGACGAAATCCGCAATCGACAGCACTCGGACATTCTGCCGCAGTGAATAGGGCTCCGGTACCGGGGCGACGACATAGGCCTCGTCGATCTTCAGTTCTTGCAGTGCTTGCCAGAAACCGTCGCCAACGGTCGGAGCAACCGAAGCTTTGAACTCCACTGCAACTTTTTTCCTTCCATTCTCTAGTACCAGGTCGATCTCGGTGCCGGAAGCGATGCGGTAAAAATACCCGTCCCAGTCTGGGAATTCCGCTAATATGCTCTCCACTCCCAGCCCTTCCCACGAGGCCCCGAACATCGGGTGCCCCATGAGGTCGTTGAAGCCGCGGATACCGGCCAGGCAGTGCCACAATCCCGAGTCGCGGAAATAGAGCTTAGGTGTTTTCACCAGCCGTTTTTTCAGGTTGGTGTGATAGGGCCGCAAAATCCGGAAAATGAAAGTCTGCTCCAGCAGGTCAATGTAGTTCTGGATGGTGTGGTAGGAGAGCCCCAGGGAATCCCCGATCTTGGATAAGTTCAGTATCTGGCCGTGAAAATGGGTGCACATCTGCCACAGTCGTTTCAAGCGCGTGCTGGGGATGCGTATCCCAAGCTGCGGGATGTCCTTTTCCAAAAATGTGCGGACGAAGTTTTCCCGCCAGGCGAAACTAACGCTTTCGTTTTGGGCCAGGAAGCTGCGTGGATAACCTCCGCGCAGCCAGAGTTTTTTATTCGCGCCCTTAGTTTCCACCTCGATTTCGCTGCTGAGAAACGGTGTCAATTCCAGGTAAGCTATCCGGCCGGCCAGGGATTCGGAACTCCGGTTGATCAGGTCGGGAGAGGCAGACCCCAACAGCAGCAATTGGCCGTTCCGCCCCTGGCGGTCGAGGATGCTGCGCAGGACCGGGAATATTTGTGGCAGCCGCTGGATCTCGTCCAGGCAGATCAGCCGGTCGGCATTGTGCTGAAAAAAAAGCTCCGGCTGGCCCAACTTGTTCAGGTCGGCGTCGCTCTCCAGGTCCAGGTAGAGGAAGCGCGGCAGGCGTTCGGCCAGTTTCCTGGCCAGGGTCGATTTGCCGCATTGCCTGGGCCCGAGGAGCGCCACCGCCGGGTTGGTGCGCAAGGCTGCGACGATCCTTTCCTCCAGCCGTCGTTTGATATAATAACGCATATTAGAAGTCTATCTTCTAATTTACACAATGTCAAGACCCAAGTAGAATTCGTCCCCACCTGCTACGAATGTAGTATTTAAAGGCAGCAATATAAAATTGAGACCAGGCCCAAGACAAAAGGGCAGGGTAGGGGCACGGCGTGCCGTGCCCGAATATGGATCGAACGTACGGGCGATTCATGAATCGCAGGTACACGATCCGCCCGGAAAAAATTCCAAGCATCAATGACCAAAACAAGTAAATGTTCGAGGTTGAAGCAAAGGATAGGAGAAACAATTCCAGATGTAGGGGAGGGTTTCAAACCCTCCCGCATTTTTTATCTGATTCCATCAGGTTTGATGAATCAAACCCTTGCGTCTTGACAGTGAACGTTCTTTTGGGCAATATGAAAAATGTATTTTACCGGCAAACCATGAAAAAACTGAGGTGCACAAATGAAAAAAATGTTGCTCGCAGGGCTGATTATATCTTTCTTATCGGGAATTTCCGCTTTGAGCGGAACTGAGGAAGGCCTGATGGCCGACCTGGTCCTATACAACGGCAAGATATTCACCGTGGACACGAATCAACCTTGGGCAATGGCCGTGGCCATCCGCGACGGCAAGTTTATTGCAGTTGGCAGCGATGCGGATGTAAAGAAACTGGCCGGTAAAAACACCGAGATGGTCGACCTGAAAGGCAGGCTGGCCCTGCCCGGCTTCAACGACGCCCATGTCCATTTCGCAAACGGCGGCCTCTATCTGCTGGGCATCGATCTGCGCCCGGCCCGCGATGAAAAAGAATTCGTGTCTATATTAAAGGTATATATAGGGAAGCTGCCCAAAGGGGAGTGGGTTACTGGCGGCAACTGGGACCATGAGAACTGGCCTTCAAAAAAACACCCCCACAAGAGCCTGATCGACGCCATCACTCCCGACCACCCGGTCCTGCTCCAGCGCCTGGACGGCCACATGTCCATAGCCAACTCGCTGGCCCTGAAGCTGGCCGGCATCACGAGCGACACTCCCAGCCCCGAGGGGGGCGAGATTGTCAAAGACAAAAGAACCGGTGAGCCCACCGGTATATTGCGTGACACGGCCATTGCCCTGGTCGACGAGGTCATTCCACCGCTGTCGCGCCAAAAGCGTGAACTGGCCATCCGCGCCGCCATGCGCCACGCCCGCGAGCTCGGCGTGACCAGCATCCAGGACAATAGCTCCAGCGAGGATCTGGAGATATACCAGGACCTGCTCAAGAAAGGGGAGTTGGCTGTGCGCGTCAACGCCTGGCGCGGTGCTGATGGCTGGGCCGACTTTTCCCGTCTCGGCATCCAGGCTGCTTATGGCGGTCCCTTTTTACGTCTGGGTACGGTCAAACTTTTCGTCGATGGCTCCATGGGCGCGGGTACGGCCCTGTTCTTTGAACCCTACGCTGACGATCCGTCGACCTGCGGGCTGCCTATCCATTCGCAGTCCAAGTTGAACGACCTGGTCAGGAATGCCGACCGGGTTGGACTGCAGATCGCGGCCCACGCCATCGGCGACAAGGCCAACGCTTGGATCCTGGAGGCATTCGCCCTGGCACGCAAGAAAAACGGAGTCCGCGAGGCGCGGCACCGCATCGAGCACGCCCAGGTGGTGCGCGCCCAGGACTGCGTCAGTTTTAAGGAGTTGGGCGCCATTGCCTCGATCCAGCCGTCGCATTGCATCGACGATATGCGTTGGGCCGAAAAGAGGATCGGGGCTCGTGTGGCCGACGCTTATCGATTCGCATCTTTTCTGGCCGGCGGTGTGCGCCTGGCCTTCGGCACCGACTGGGACGTGGAGCCGCTTGACCCGCGTTTGGGCCTTTATGCAGCGGTCAGCCGCGAGCTGCCCTTGGGCGGACCGGCCGGCGGCTGGCATCCCGCCGAAAAACTCTCCCTGGCCCAGGCCATCGAAATGTACACTATGGGTTCAGCCTATGCCGAATTCCAGGAAAAGGTGAAGGGGTCCATCACGCCGGGGAAATTTGCCGACCTGGTCGTCATGGAAAAAAATCTTTTTGAAATTTCCAAAAAAGAAATACTGATAACGCCCGTGGTCATGACTGTTCTGGCCGGAAAAATTGTTTTTAAAAAATAGTCAGGACCGGGATCCAGGCCCACCAGACCGACGCCGAACGGGATGTCTCCCCGGCGTGGATTGAAATTGCTTAGTGTTATAGAGAGTTTTCGTCCTTTCTGATTTCGGCAGTGAATTCAGTTGAAAATATCGATCGTCTATATTATAACTATTGTGTAAAAATATTTTAAATATTATTTTTATAAGGTGTTGACAAGCCTAAAAAAATAGGTATAATGACGACGTTTTTCCTTCGGTGAAGAAAATAAGGATCTTTGAAAACTGAGTAGAGTGATGTTTTAGCCAGCATCAACACAGACCCAAATTTTTTGTAACAAAGTTTCAAACTTTCAAATTCGGTTTAAGGGGCTTCGGCCCTTTAAATAATTAACTGGAGAGTTTGATCCTGGCTCAGAGTGAACGCTGGCGGCGTGCTTAACACATGCAAGTCGAACGCGAAAGTCCCGCAAGGGATGAGTAGAGTGGCAGACGGGTGAGTAATGCATAGGTAATCTACCCTTGAGTGGGGGATAACTCCGGGAAACCGGTGCTAATCCCGCATAACGTCCTGATGCACAAGCATTTGGATCAAAGGGGGGGATCTTTCGAGACCTCCTGCTTGGGGATGAGCCTATGTCCTATTAGCTAGTTGGTGAGGTAATGGCTCACCAAGGCTCTGATGGGTAGCCGAGCTGAGAGGCTGATCGGCCACACTGGAACTGAAACACGGTCCAGACTCCTACGGGAGGCAGCAGTGGGGAATTTTGCGCAATGGGCGAAAGCCTGACGCAGCGACGCCGCGTGAGGGATGAAGGTCTTAGGATCGTAAACCTCTGTCAGGAAGCATTAAATGTACGGATATCAACACCATCCGTACTTGACTTAACTTCCAGAGGAAGCCCCGGCTAACTACGTGCCAGCAGCCGCGGTAATACGTAGGGGGCAAGCGTTACTCGGATTTATTGGGCGTAAAGAGAATTAAGGCGGTCATGTAAGTCAGTGGTGAAATCCCTCAGCTCAACTGAGGAATTGCCTTTGATACTGCGTGACTTGAGGACAGGAGAGGAAGGCGGAATTCCCGGTGTAGCGGTGGAATGCGTAGATATCGGGAGGAACACCTGAGGCGAAGGCGGCTTTCTGGACTGGTCCTGACGCTGATATTCGAAAGCTAGGGGAGCAAACAGGATTAGATACCCTGGTAGTCCTAGCTGTAAACGATGGATACTAGATCTTGCATGATTTTGCTTGGTCGAAGCTAACGCGTTAAGTATCCCGCCTGGGGAGTACGGTCGCAAGGCTGAAACTCAAAGGAATTGACGGGGGCCCGCACAAGCAGTGGAGCATGTGGTTTAATTCGATGCAACGCGAAGAACCTTACCTGGGCTTGAACTGCAGGTATTAGCTGCCTGAAAAGGTTAGTGATCCCCTTCGGGGGAACCTGTAGAGGTGCTGCATGGCTGTCGTCAGCTCGTGTCGTGAGATGTTGGGTTAAGTCCCGCAACGAGCGCAACCCTTGCCATTAGTTGTCAGCGAGTTATGTCGGATACTCTAATGGGACTGCCGGCGACGAGCCGGAGGAAGGTGGGGATGACGTCAAGTCAGCATGGCCTTTATGTCCAGGGCCACACACGTGCTACAATGGATGGTACAGAGGGACGCAAGACCGCAAGGTGGAGCAAATCCTTAAAACCATTCTCAGTTCGGATTGTAGGCTGCAATTCGCCTACATGAAGCTGGAATTGCTAGTAATCGCAGATCAGCTACGCTGCGGTGAATACGTTCTCGGGCCTTGTACACACCGCCCGTCACATCACGAAAGCTGGTGGAACCAGAAGTCACTGGTCTAACCCGCAAGGGATGAAGGTGCCAAAGGTTTTGCTAGTGATTGGGGTGAAGTCGTAACAAGGTAGCCGTACGGGAACGTGCGGCTGGATCACCTCCTTATAAAGTAACAATGGCTTTACTCACTCTACTCAGTTTTGAAAGATTCTCTAAAGCAACCGGGCCTATAGCTCAGTTGGCTAGAGCGCACGCCTGATAAGCGTGAGGTCGGTAGTTCGACCCTACCTAGGCCCACTCTATATCGGTTGCGTTCTTAAGGGAATACGGGGAATTAGCTCAGTTGGGAGAGCGTCGGTTTTGCACGCCGAAGGCCACCGGTTCGATCCCGGTATTCTCCAGAGTAAACAGATTTATATATATATTCAATATAAATGTTTGTTCTTTGACTTTTCTATCAATGTTGCTGTATTAGATTTGTCGGGTTTAATGAAGTTTATTAAACTTATTGATTAAGGTACTAAGGGTGTATGGTGGATGCCTTGGTACAGAGAGGCGATGAAGGGCGTGGCGAACTGCGATAAGCCTCGGGGAGCCGTAAGCAGGCTTTGATCCGGGGATACCCGAATGGGGCAACCCGTGCCGATTCATATTGGCACATCCCGAAAGGGAGGCGAACCTGGGGAAGTGAACCATCTCAGTACCCAGAGGAATAGAAATCAACCGAGATTTCCCTAGTAGCGGCGAGCGAACGGGAAACAGCCTAAACCATAAAGATGCCAAGGGCAGGACCGTTGTCTTTGTGGTGTTGTGGGAGCCGATTGGAGGTAGCCTGATGCCTCCGAAGAGTTACAAAAAGTCTTCTTAACCGAACAGCCTTGAATGGCTGACCATAGAAGGTGGAAGTCCTGTAGGTGAAAAGATGACTTCTCTTTTCGGAATTCCCAAGTAGCGCGGGGCACGAGAAACCCTGCGTGAATCCGGGTGGACCATCATCCAAGGCTAAATACTATTCTGTAACCGATAGTGAACCAGTACCGTGAGGGAAAGGTGAAAAGTACCCCTGTCAGGGGCGTGAAATAGAACCTGAAACCATATACCTACAAGCAGTCGAAGTTCCAGCTTGCTGGAATGACGGCGTGCCTTTTGTAAAATGAGCCGGCTAGTTATTTTCAGTGGCAAGGTTAAGTCGTAGAGACGGAGCCGAAGCGAAAGCGAGTCTGAATAGGGCGAATGAGTCACTGGGAATAGACGCGAAGCGGAAGTGAGCTATCCTTGGCCAGGGTGAAGTATGGGTAACACCATACGGAGGCCCGCACCAATATGGGTTGAAAACCGTTTGGATGAGCTGAGGATAGGGGTGAAAGGCCAACCAAACTCCGTGATAGCTCGTTCTCTCCGAAATAGCTTTAGGGCTAGCCTCGTATGATTTGTGCAGGAGGTAGATCACTGGATGGACTAGGGGTTTGAAAAAACTACTGAATCCAACTAAAATGCGAATGCCTGCAACAACAGTACGGGAGTCAGAAAGTGGGGGCTAAGCTCCATTTTCGAAAGGGAAACAGCCCAGACCGCCAGCTAAGGTCCCAGAATTCATGCTAAGTGGGAAAGGATGTAAAGATACAAAGACAGCCAGGAGGTTGGCTTAGAAGCAGCCATCCTTTAAAGAAAGCGTAATAGCTCACTGGTCGAGCGTTCTTGCGCCCAAGATGTAACGGGGCTAAAGCATGATACCGAAGCTGCGGTTTTGATCCCGATTCGTCGGGATTGAAAGGTAGGAGAGCATTCCTGATTGAAGATTCAGGCTGTGAGGCCTGATGGTGGTCAGGAAGAGACTCTGCCGGCATAAGTAGTGATAATCCCGGTGAGAACCCGGGACGCCGAAAGTCTAAGGTTTCCTGAGCAAGGTCAGTCCACTCAGGGTTAGTCGGATCCTAAGCTGAGGCCAAACGGCGTAAGCGATGGAAAGCAGGTCAACATTCCTGCACCACTTCGAAAACGTTATACCGACGTGGGGACACAGCAGGCTAAGCAGACCGTACCGCTGGTCGAGTACGGCCGATGACGAAGGGGAGCCTCGATTAAATCAGAGGCTCACATACCCTAGGTAGTCGGGGAAATTCGGTTTTTACCGGGTGAACCTGCTGAGGTCATACTGTCAAGAAAAGCCACTAGGAAGGATTCGGGGTGTCCGTACCGTAAACCGACACAGGTAGACGGGAAGAATATTCTCAGGCGCACGTGTGATGTCTCCTTTAGGAACTCGGCAAATTAACTCCGTAACTTCGGAAGAAGGAGTGCCTCGTTAGGGTAAAATTTTTAGCAATAGAGATTGAAGCCCGAGGAGGCCGCAGAGAATTGGCCCAAGCGACTGTTTAACAAAAACACAGGACTCTGCTAAAACAAAAAATTGATGTATAGGGTCTGACGCCTGCCCGGTGCTGGAAGGTTAAAAGGAGGGGTCATTCCGACTTCGGTCGGAAGAAGCTCTGAATTGAAGCCCCAGTAAACGGCGGCCGTAACTATAACGGTCCTAAGGTAGCGAAATTCCTTGTCGGGTAAGTTCCGACCCGCACGAAAGGCGTAACGACTTGGGCGCTGTCTCAAGGAGATGCACGACGAACTTGTAGCATGGGTCAAGATGCCCATTACCCGCTGCTGGACAGAAAGACCCCGTGAACCTTTACTGCACCCTAATATTGAATTTTGGTGCGGTATGTCCAGGATAGGTGGGAGGCTTTGAAGTTCCGACGCTAGTCGGGATGGAGCCGTCCTTGGGATACCACCCTTATCGTATTGGAATTCTAACCCTGGCAGTATATCCTGTCGGGAAACAGTGTTAGGCGGGTAGTTTGACTGGGGCGGTCGCCTCCAAAATCGTAACGGAGGTGCCCAAAGGTATTCTCAGGCTGTTTGGAAATCAGCCGTAGAGTGTAAAGGCATAAGAATGCTTAACTGTGAGACCGACAGGTCGAGCAGATGCGAAAGCAGGGCTTAGTGATCCGGTGGTTCTGTATGGAAGGGCCATCGCTCAACGGATAAAAGGTACTCCGGGGATAACAGGCTTATAGCGTCCAAGAGCTCATATCGACGACGCTGTTTGGCACCTCGATGTCGGCTCATCACATCCTGGGGCTGGAGCAGGTCCCAAGGGTTCGGCTGTTCGCCGATTAAAGTGGTACGTGAGCTGGGTTCAGAACGTCGCAAGACAGTTCGGTCCTTATCCACAGTGGGCGCAGGAGATCTGCGAGAATCTGTCCCTAGTACGAAAGGACCGGGATGGGTAAATCTCTGGTAATCCAGTTGTTCTGCCAAGAGCATAGCTGGGTAGCTACATTTATTCTGGATAACCGCTGAAAGCATCTAAGTGGGAAGCCAATCTCAAGATAAGATCTCCCCTCTCGCAAGAGAGCTGAAGACCACTCGTAGACGACGAGTTTGATAGGCTGGATGTATAAGGCCCGTGAGGGCTTAAGCTAACCAGTACTAATCGGTCGAGAGCCTTAATCATAAAGTTTATTGAGCTTCAGGGCCCGACAGATCTAATAGAGCAACATTGATAGGAAGTAGGCAATATTCCCGGTGACCATAACGAAGAGGCCACACCCGGTCCCATTCCGAACCCGGAAGTTAAGCTCTTCAGTGCCGATGATACTGCTCTGGCAACGGAGTGGGAAAGTAGGTCGTCACCGGGTTTTTTTTAAGACAAACATTTGGATTTCTCAAATCAATCCCAAAAAATCCCTGAAGATTCCTCAAAAAACACTTGACCTCTGCACTATTTTCGTGGTATAAGTACTATTCCGTTCTGAAAATTAGGGAAATCTTTACAAAATTAATCCTTAAAATTTGTACAGGAGGAAATTTGCCTACAATTAATCAGTTGGTCCGTCTGGGCAGAAGCCGCGTGAGCGAGAAGAGCAAATCGCCAGCGCTACAGAACTGCCCGTTGAAAAGAGGTGTCTGCACCCGCGTGTTCACCACCAATCCCAAGAAGCCCAATTCAGCTATGCGCAAAGTCGCCAGGGTTCGCTTGACCAATGGCATTGAAGTGACCGCATATATCCCCGGCGAGGGGCACACACTTCAGGAGCACTCCATCGTGCTGGTGCGCGGCGGCAGGGTCAAAGACCTGCCCGGCGTTCGCTACCACGTTGTGCGCGGCGCCAAGGACACCACCGGTGTGGAAAACAGGCAGAGAAGCCGTTCCAAGTACGGCGCCAAGCGTAAAAAAGGGAATCAGGAGAAGTAAATGCCGAGAAAAAAAATCACCAAGAAAAAAGAGATCCTGGTCGATCCCTTGTACAATTCCTCCATCCTGGCCAAGTTGATCACCAAGGTCATGTTCAGCGGCAAGAAGAATGTTGCCCAGCACATTGTATACGGGGCCATGGATACCATCCAGGAAAAGATAAAAGAAGATCCCCTGAAGGTCATCACCAAGGCCATTGAAAACATCCGCCCCCAGATGGAGACCCGTTCCCGCCGTGTTGGCGGCGCCACCTATCAGGTGCCCATGGAAGTGCGCAAGGAAAGGTCTTATGCGCTGGGCATCCGCTGGCTGGTGCTGAATGCCCGCGAGCGCGGCGGCAGATCCTTCCGTGAAAAGCTTATCGGGGAGATCCTCGACGCTTACGGTGAGAAGGGCGGTGCCATCAAGAAAAGGGAAACGGTGCACAAGATGGCCGAATCCAACCGCGCCTTTGCCCATTACCGCTGGTAAGCCGGAGCTACTTCGAGGAATGAAATAAAATGAGAACGGTTGCCGTGGACAGAATTCGCAATATCGGCCTGATGGCCCACATCGACGCCGGTAAGACCACGACCACCGAGAGAATTCTGTACTACTCCGGGGTGACCTATAAAATGGGCGAAGTTGACGCAGGCACGGCCGTCATGGACTGGATGGACCAGGAGCAGGAGCGGGGCATCACCATCACCGCCGCTGCTACCACCTGTTTCTGGAATGACTGCCGCATCAACATCATCGACACGCCCGGGCACGTGGATTTCACCGCCGAAGTGGAACGCTCGCTGCGGGTGCTGGACGGAGCCATCATCGTATTGTGTGGTGTAGGCGGCGTCGAGCCCCAGACCGAAAAGGTCTGGTTCCAATCGGTAAAATACCGCATTCCCAAGATTGCCTATGTGAACAAAATGGACCGCGTCGGCTCCGATTTTTTTGACGTGGTCGCCCAGATCGAAAACAAATTCAAGATAGTTACCCTGCCGCTGCAGCTGCCGCTGGGCACGGAAGATTCTTTTTCCGGGGTGATCGACTTGATCACCATGAAGGCCTACAATTACAACGGTGAGCTGCTGGGGACACGGGTGGACAACGTCGAGATCCCCCAGCCCTACGTGGATGACGCCCATCTGCATCGCGAACATCTGATCGAACGACTGGCTGAGTTTGACAACGATATCATGGAATTGTTCCTCGACAAAAAGGACATTCCCGAGGAATGCCTGAAGAAAGCCGTGCGCACTGCTACCCTGGGCCTCAAGGCGGTACCTGTCCTGCTCGGTTCCTCCTTCAAGAACAAGGGAATCCAGAACCTGCTCGATGCAGTGATCGATTACCTGCCTTCCCCGGCCGACAAGGCCGATGTGGTCGGCAGTGATCCAAAAACCGGCAAAGCGCTGACCCGAAAATTATCGGATCAGGAACCCATGTCGGCGCTGGTCTTCAAAATCATGAGTGATCCCTACGTCGGGCAACTAATCTATTTCCGGGTATATTCCGGACTGATCAAGGTCGGATCCACAGTGTTCAACAGCCGTAAGAACCAGCGCTTGCGCGTGGCCAAGCTTTTAAAAATGCACGCCAACAAACGTGAAGAGGTCGCTGCCGTCCATTCCGGCGACATTGCCGCTACCGTTGGGTTGAAGGAAATCTCGACCGGCGACACCCTGTGCGACGAAAGACACCCCATCCAGCTTGACACCATCCGCTTCCCCGAACCGGTGGTCACGGCCACCATCGAGCCGCGCCTGACGTCAGAGCACCAGAAATTGGACGAGGTACTGCGCAAATTAACTATAGAGGATCCCACCCTCAAATCCTACGTGGATTCCCACACAGGACAATCGATCATTTCCGGTATGGGTGAGTTGCACCTGGAGATCATCCAGGAAAGAATCAAGCGTGAGTACAAGATCCAGACCAAGCTCGGCAAGCCGCGTGTGGCCTATTATGAAACCATCCGCAAGCCCGCCCGCGGCGAAGAGAAATACGTCAAGCAGTCGGGCGGCAAGGGACAGTATGGTCACGTGGTTCTGGAACTCAAACCTTATTCCAGGGACGACAAATTCAAGTTCACCTCCAAGCTCAAAGCAAACGTCATTCCCAAGGAATTTCACCAAGCAATAGAGCAGGGAGTGCTGGAAGCCATGGATATCGGCATTATTGCCGGTTTTCCCATCACCCACGTCGCGGTCGATCTTTTGGACGGTTCGTACCACGAGGAAGATTCGACCGAGCTGGCTTACAAGATCGCCGCATCCATGGCCTTTAAAAACGCTTTCCGTAAAGGCAGCCCGATCATGCTTGAACCGGTTATGAAGATCGAGATCGTGGTCCAGGATGACTATCTGGGCGAGGTCATGGCCGACTTCAACAGCCGCCAGGGCAAAGTGACGAACATGGATCTGAAAAACGGTTTGCACGTGATAGACGGCCAGGTACCGCTGTCGCTGATGTTCGGTTACGCCACGGCGCTGCGCACCCTGACCCAGGGCAGGGCCAACTACTCTTTGGAATTCTTCAAATACAGTGAAATGAGCGAGGAAAAAATGAACGAAGTTTTAAAAACCCAATTGGGTATTTATACCTGCAATTAGGAGGCAAGCATGGGCAAAGAGAAATTTGATCGTAACAAGCCGCATTTGAATATTGGCACGATCGGGCACGTGGACCACGGCAAGACGACGCTGACAGCGGCGATCACCAAGGTATTGAGCAAGATGAACGCCAAGGTGAAGTACCGTGATTTCTGGAGCATCGACAACGCGCCC
>JAHIKI010000022.1 GCA_018897435.1 Acidobacteriota bacterium
CCGGAATTCATTAAAATGAAACATGACTACCATCTGGTCGATGAAATTTCCCTGCGCACAAAAACACCGGTCATCAGAAATATCCCCATTGAAAAAATTAGTGCCAATCAAATGCAGCCGCGCCGCGATATGGGCGATCTTGCGGAGTTGACCGATTCAATTAGGGAAAACGGGATTATTGAACCGGTCATCGTCAGGCCGAAAAACGGAAATTTCGAGATAATAGCCGGTGAGAGGCGTTTCCGCGCCGCCAAAGAGGCCGGAATGCACGAAATTCCCTGCATCGAACACGATATTCCGGACAATGAAGCCCTGGAAATGTCGATCATCGAAAACATTCAACGCAAGGACCTCAACGTGTTCGAGCAAGCCCAGTCCATCCGTTCGTTGGCTGAGATCTACGGGTATACGCATGAAGAAATCGCAAAAAAGATAGGAAAATCGCGAGTTACGGTAACGGAGTTGGTCCGAATCAACGACCTGCCGGAAGAAATAAAACAAAAATGTCTCGAGTTGGGCATTGATTCCAAAACATTTCTTTTGGAGCTCACCAAAGTGGAAGAACTTGAAAAAATGAAAGCGATACTGCGTCAGTACGGACAGAAACCATTTTCGCGTGACGAGATAAAGCAACAGAGAAAAAAAGAAACTCAAAAAAACTTCAACTTCAATTTCGTTTCAGATGACAAAAAAGTCAAGATCAATTTTCATTTCAAGCAGGAAAAAGTTGATCGGGAAAATGTCATCGCAGTTCTGGAAAAATTGATCCAAGACATCAAAGAAAACAAAATAAAGAATTTGGGCTGATTTATTAAAAAAAATAGTTATTGGTTTACATAATCTATCTTATCCGACACTGTATATTGACTAAATAAGCAGATTTCGGCTGGCACTGAATAATTTGAAATTAGTTTTAGGGCCTTACAGCCCTTATGGGGCGCAAGGATCACTTGTAGTGTAAAATCTCGACCAGGCTCAATTTGGCTGCCTAAGAGGCCGGATAGATGCCGAAAAACAGGCCTACCGAAATGGACACAGCCAAGGCGGCGATTATAGAGAAGAAATTCACCGCTAAATTTTTTTATTCTATACGGGAGTGCTGTGTTTCAACATGATGAAATTAAAAATGCGCATGGCGGTTTTGCCGTCGCGGCGGTAGGAAGGGAAACGTCCTTTGCAGCAATAGGTGCAAAGCCCGCTGTCGCGGATGCGCTCAGGAACGATCCCGGCGGCGCGCAGGGAGAGGATCAATCCATACTTGAGGTCCATGGAATATTTGCCGCCGCCCAGCGCCGCGAATATCCTGTCGGCATAGGTCTTGCCCCGGAATAGAACCGGCAATTCCTCCCCCACCTCGTAACATTTCCTTTCAATGGCCGGTCCCAGGTAGAAATCGTATTTTCCGGAATCATTACCCAGCAGCGAGATAAGCTTTGCTTCGATGCCCTGGTGCAGGCCTCGCCAGCCGACATGGATGACGCCGCCGCGGCTCTGGTCATCGTTGAAGAAAAACAGGGGCAGGCAATCGGCGGTCTGGATCACGGCCGCCGCTCCCGGCCGCTGCAAGATCAGCCCGTCGCCTGCGGCTGCCGGCAGCCAATCCGCCTGGCTGAGGATGCGGTCGGAATGAATTTGCTTTAAAAAAAGGAGCGGCCAGCCCGCCAAAAAACGTTGCAGGGCGGTGGAGGTGAACCCCATGGCGCTATAACCGAAAAGCAGGCGCTCATTTTCAAAAACAGTGAGGCCGTGTCCCTCGAAAATCCGCTCGCTCAACTCAATCAAGGACGTCGTCCTTGCGGTTGATGATGTATTTTCGGACGGCCCGGTTGTGTTCAGCCAGGCTTCTGGAAAAATAGTGGCTGCCGGCGTCCTTGGCCACGAAAAACAGGTATTCGCTGTTTTCCGGATAAAGGGCCGCCTCCAACGAGGCGTAGCCGGGATTGGCGATGGCAGCCGGCGGCAAGCCGCGATGCAGGCGGGTATTGAAGGGGGAAGCGAATTTCAGGTCGTCCCAACCTAATTTTCCCCGGTAGCGGCCGGTTTTTTTAAGGGCATAGACAATAGTGGAATCACAGTCCAGCAGCATGTTCTGCTTCAAACGATTGTGAAAAACCGAAGAGATTAGGAAACGTTCATCGCGGTTGGCGGTCTCCTTTTCGATCAATGAGGCCAGGATCACCGCCTGGCGTGGGGTGAAACCGATGTCCCGGGCCCGCCAGACAAATCTGTTGGTGAATTTGCGGCGGAAATGGTCTACCATCAAGGCGACCATTTCCCGGGCCGTGAAGTCGCGGCGCACCAGGTAGGTGTCGGGGAAAAGATAACCTTCCAGGTCCGCGGCAGCCGGGTCAAGATCGCGGATAAGTTTGCTGTTGCGGGCGGCCCTGGCAAATTCCACGGCCGGGAACAGGCCGGCTTCCTCGAAAATCCGGGCGGTTTCTCCGATCCACAGTCCTTCCTTGACCGTGACTTTGTACAGTATCGCCTTGCCCTGGTAAAGTTTTTCGATGACCTGGCGCATGGTGAGCGGTCCGTCAAAAAGGTATTCGCCCGCTTTCAGCTTTTTTTTTGCGAAAAACATGCGGTAATAGCGCCTGAAATATGAAGCGCGGGAAATGACTCCCTGGCGCTGCAGTTTCCCGGCGATTGCCGCCACGGTCATGCCGCTGTCGATCTGCACCACGGCGCGGCCGTAGTATCCCTGAAAAGGATCGAAAACCTTTTGGTAGGCGTTGAACCCGAACCAGGCCAGCACGATCAAAATCAGCAAAAATAGAAACAGGATAATTTTTTTCATGAATGCTCGAAATAGTTTTGCAGGATCACCTGGGCGGCCAGCGCATCCAGAAACGTTTTGCGCGTGCGAAAATCGCTGGGGATATCCTTACTCATTTCTTCGGCCGCGACACTGCTTAATTTCTCATCGACCAGGGTGACGGGCACATCGATGCGTTTGCGCAAAAAATTTACAAAGCGGTCCACCTGGCCGCAGGTGCGGCTGCGGCTGCCGTCGGCGTGCAGCGGATAGCCGACCACGATATGGCCGACCTCGAACTCCCCTACCCGCTTCAGTATCTGGACCAGGGCCTCCTGTATGTTCCCGGTTGCGATCAGCCCCAGCGGGGTGGCGACGCGGGTCATTGAATTGCCCACGGCCAGGCCGATGCGCTTGCTGCCGTAATCAACGGCCAAGACCTTCATCGACGTTTTCCTTACGTTGGTTGAAATAGTCAAAGCCGTAGGCGATCAGGCGCTCGAGCAGTTCCGCGAAGGAAATGCCCTGCGCCTGCCACAGTTTAGGGAACATGCTGATGGCGGTAAATCCGGGGATGGTGTTGATCTCGTTGATCAGGACCGCGTTGCTTTGCTTTTCCAGGAACAGGTCGACGCGGGCGTAACCATTTAAAAACAAGCTGCGGTAGGCCTTGTGGGCGGTCTTTTTTATCCGGGCTTCGAGTTCGTCGCCCAGGCGCACCGGGATGCGGAATTGGGTCTCCCCTTTCAGATATTTGTCTTCGTAATCATAGAATTCCTTTGAGGGCAGCAGTTCGCCCGGACTGGAGACCATTATTTCGTCGTTGCCCATGACCGAGATCTCGAGCTCGCGCATCTCGATGGCCTTTTCGATGACGATCTTGTTATCGTAACTGAATGCCAGGTCCACGGCGGCCAGAAGTTCCGCATCGTCCTTGACCTTGCGGATGCCCACCGAGGATCCCATGGAGCAGGGTTTGACGAAGATCGGAAAACTGAGTTTTTTGCGCGTCAGTTCCACGATCTGTTCGAGGTTATTTTCCGTGAAATACAGGTACGGGGCCTGCTCCAGGCCGGCCTGGGCGAAAAGCATCTTGGCCGTGACCTTGTCCATGGCCAGTTGCGAGGAAAAGCTGTCGGCGCCGACAAAGGGCTTGCCGGCCAGCTCGAACAGCCCCTGGATGCGGCCGTCCTCGCCGTTGGGGCCGTGCAGGACCGGGAAATAGATGTCGGCGTCCAGGGCCGCGGCCCACTCGCTGCTCCAGGGCATGAAGGAATGGAATTTTTCTTTCTTTAACTCTTCTTCTTTAAAACTCGTATTTCCGGTCAGGCACCACTCCCCTGCCCTGTTGATATAGATCAGGAACGGTTCGTAGCGTTCCTTGTTCAGATGCTGGTAAATGGCCGCCGCCGACATCAGTGAAACGCTGTGCTCCGCCGACTTGCCGCCGAAAATCAGTCCTACCTTAACCTTTTTCATATTAGTCCATGTAACCTATTTCTCCAATAATATTGAGAACTTACATCATCAAAGTATTGTTTTATCAATGTAATCACATTCACTCAAAAGTTATTGTAACATCAGAGAAATCGCAGGTCAAATCTCCCTTTTTTTGAAAAGCTGTCTATTTTTTACTCATTCTGAAGCTTTCGGAGTCTCCTCTTCGCGGCATTACGCACTTTAGCATTGTTGTCATTTTTGCTAATATCGGCCAAGAGAGCCTTATTGGTAAGATTCCCTACTGCAACTTGGCGCAACCATTCAATCTTATAATTCCTGGCAATCTTGGTGAGAACAGCCTGGTTGGTAAGTTTTTTTATTGCTTCATTGCATACAGTACTATCAGTATCATTCTTGGCTATATCAGCATAAACTTTTTGGGCAAGAGATTTTTTATTGAGTTTATCAGCAGCAACCAAGCGCACATAACCATTTTTATCATTTCTGGCAATCTCGGCAAGAATAGCTTGGTCATTTATTTTTTCAGCCGCGGTTCTGCGCACCTGCCAGTCCTCATCATTTCTGGCAATATCGGCATAAACAGATTGGAAAAGAGATTCATTATTGAGTTTTTCTGCTGCAGCTATACGTGTAACTCTATCTTTATCATTCTTGGCAATATCGGCAAAAACTGACCGGGCAAGAGATTTGTCATTGAGTTTATCAGCAGCAACCAAACGCACATAGCCGTTTTTATCATTTCGAGCAAAATCAGCAAGTAAATTTTGATCAGTAATTTTGTTAACCGCACTCTTGCGCATATACCACGAATCCTTTTCATTTTTGGCAATATCAGCATAAATGGATTGTGCAAGAGATTTATCAATTAATTTATCTGCAGTTAACAAACGAATATCGTTACTATTATCATTCTTAGCAAAATCAGCCAGAAGCGTCTGATCGGAAAGTTTATTCATTGCGTCCAGGCGCCAATGATTATTTTCATCTTTTTTAACCACATCAGCATAAACGGTTTGCGCAAGATACTCCTCAGTGAGTTTATCAGCAGCAGCTATGCGCATGCCACCATCTTCATCATTCTTGGCAATAGCGGCAAGTATTTTTTGATCTTCAACTTTTCCTAGTGCTTCCTTGCGCACCCAAATCCGATTCGTTTTATTCTTAGCCACAGCAGCGTAAACAATTTGTGTAACAATCTTATCATTAAGTTTATCCGCGGCGGCTTTACGCACGTCATCATTTTTATCATTCCTGGCAATATCAATATAAATAGTTTGTGCAAGGGATTTGTTATTTAGTTTATCCAAAGCCCCCAAACGTATATAGCCGTTTTTATCATTCTTGGCGATATCGGCAAGCACTATTTGGTTGGTGAGTTTTTTAATTGCATATCCACGTGCATTTTTACCATTCATTGCCACATCAGCCAGGAGCGCTTGGTCGGTGATTTTCTCTATCGCTCCACGGTACGCCCATATGTCATAATGATTCTTAGCAATATCTACCAGGAGTCCCTGGTCGGTTAAGTTTGGATTTAAAATAGCTGCAATTCGCACTTCACCATCTTTGTCATTCTTGACAATATCTGTCAGGAGTGCCTGGTTGGTAACTTTTTTTACTGCGGCTTTGCGTACGTACCAATTTCCATCATTCTTGGCTAAATCATCATAAACAATTTGCGCAAGGGATTTATCATTGAGTTTATCAGCAGCCGCTAAGCGTACATACCCTTCTTTGTTATTTTTAGCTAAATCGGTCACTACAGCCTGATCTATCAGCTTTGCCACTGCCGCTGTTCGCACCAACCAGTTTCCAGTATTCCATGCAACCGGTTCCGGATTCAGTACGATTCCTTCATCAGGATTAGGTTTTCTCGCTTTGACTTTGCGCATCTCCCAACTTGCATCACTCTTGGCAATATCGGTCAGCAAAGCCTGATCAGTGAGTTTTTTCAACGCGGCTTCGCGCACCTCCCATTCTTCATCATTCTTGGCAATATCGGCCAGGAGAACCTGATCGGTGAGTGTGTTCACTGCTGTTTCACGTACTGTCTTATTGCCATCATTCATCGCGAAATCTGCCAGGAGAGTCTGGTTTGTAAGCTTATCCACAGCCATGATGCGCATAGCTTCCCATTTATCATTCTTGGCGATATCGGCAAAGAGATTTTGATCCGAAAGTTTATTCATCGCGAACCTACGTGCCTCCAAGTCTATGTCATGTATGGCAATGTAGACTAGTTTGGCACAGGACTGCTTATTTCCTGCCTGGCATTCTAAATTTAGTTTGTCTATTTCCTCATAAATATCTGCCCAAGAAATCAATGTTACCATTGATAAAATCATTGCAACACAGGTTGTCTTGCCAAAAAATATGGAATATTTCCATTTGGGTTTAAAAAGATCATTAAATTGCATGTTTATCCCCTTTTTTTAAATATTGTACTCCTTTGGAAAAAATATTTCTTAGTTTATGGATATTTATATTCGAGGTCACAATTTGTGACTTCAAAATGACAAATTTGGCTATGGTTTGCCGTTGGCGTAATAGTAGCGGTAAAAAAAGTAATTGCGCAGGATGTTTTTGACATAGTTGCGCGTTTCGGAAAAGGGGATCATCTCGATGAATTCTTCCTCGGCGGCGTCGGGGAAATCCTGCAACCACTGGTTGACGCGATGCGGGCCGGCGTTGTAGGCGGCCAGGGCCAGGTAAAGCCGGCCGTCGTACCTGTCCAGCAGCGTTTTCAGGTATTGCAGCCCTAAGCGGATGTTGATCTCCGGATCGTACAGGTCCTTGGCCTTGACCTTGAGGTTGCTGCCGTTGGCGATCTCACGCGCCGTGCCGTGCAGCAATTGCATCAGGCCGTAGGCGTTGGCCGGGGAACGCGCGTCGGAACGGAAAAACGACTCTTCGCGGATCAGGGCCAGTACCAGGCCGGGATCCACTTCCTGCTCCTTGCTGTAAGCCGAGATCAGGTTCTCGTATTGGCGCGGGAAAAAAATGCCGCTCAGGAAATTGGGCAGGTGCACGCTTTCATAGAAGCGGAAATTGCTGCGAAACTTGGTGAAAGCCAGGAAAAAACGGTTCTGCTGGTAATAGAGCAGCGACTCGATGATTTTCAGCAGGTTGAGGTCGGAGCTGGAGAGCCGGGAATCGCTTTTGGCCCAATGGATGGTTTCCAGGCAATCGTCCCAGAGGGAATACTTGACCAGGATCTTCAGCGCCTCGATGACCTCCATGAAAAACGGGCCGGGAGGATCGTCAATGGCGGCGACAAAACCCTGGTTGAGGTTCTTGAACAGGTTTTTGTCCTGCAACACCCGGACCGCGTAATAGGAAAACGGATAGCGGCCGAATTCCTCCTGTTTGCGGTTTTCCAGTTTGTTCAGCCAGTAGCGCGAAGCGATGCGGTAACTCATATACGGTGACCGGCTCCCCTGGCGAAAAAAATCCAGCGCCTGTTTTTTCTCATCCTGGCGGTAATGGATCCAGGCCAGGAGCCAGACGGTTTTCCAGTAATCCTCATCGCGCTCCCTGCTCAACTGCAGATACTGCTCGTAAAAAGGCAGGGCCTTGGCGTACTCCCTTTTTCCTCCGAGTATCTGCGCCAGGTCGAACATGAGCCTCGGATAAACAGTCGTATTTTTATTGACGTTTTGCAGCTGGATCGCGATATCACCGGCCGGATCTTCGCGGACAGCGATCTTCACCAGTATGCTTGCGGCGTAGGGCCGGTAGTTTTCCTGCATGCGCTTTTGCAGCAACTGGCGCACCTGGCCGAAATTGCGGTTCAGGTAGGCGAATTCGGCCTGGAAAAGCCGATTGAGGTCGCGAAAACCGCTGTACGGCAACTCGCGCCTGAATTCAACGCCGTCGCGGTTGTTCAACAGGAATGAGAACTTGGCAAACCAATCCTCCTCATTCAGGCGTTTCAGCAGGGCCAGCACTTCCGACCGCGGCAGCCGCTGGAAAAGGGGCTGCAGCCGCTGCCTGGAAAAAAGGGCGTTGAATTCTGAATGGGCCCTTTCCTGGAGCCTGCTTTTCAGCAGGCAGTCCAGCAGCAGGGTTTTTGTTTCCAAGCTTGCGGACGGATGCTGATCGAAATAAGCGACAAAATCACGGTGTTTCCCGGTGGCATACAGGTTTTTCAGCAGCAGCGTAGCGCGTTTGGCCGCGATATGGGGGAAACGACCCGGTAGAGCGGCCAGAATGAGGCTGCTGGCCTGGTATTTTTTCCCCTCGAAAAGTTGCTGCGCCCGCTTAAGGTTCTCCGTGGCGGTGAGCAGCGGATGATCCGCATCCGCTGCTGTCGGTTCTTCCGAAATTTCCGCGCTGTCATTGCCCAAAAAAGATTTCAAAATGCGGTAATTCTTGAACAACTGCTGGCGGTCGATTGCCCGTTCCTGAGCAAAGGGGATTGTATCCGGAATCAACCAGGTCAGGCCATAGGCGACGGCGAAGGAAAATACAATAACCTGACAGAACAGAAGAGTGTATGGATAGCTTTTGACTTTATTTGTAAACTTCAAAATTGTAGCCTTTCAAAGCCTTGCGGTCTCCCTTGGCCAGGATGTTGACCATCTGCTCTTCAAAATATTGCAGATCACTGGAACGGCGCATGTACAACTCCTTGGCCTGCAGCAGGGTTTCTTTCAAAACTTCGTAAAGGTTTCTGTTTTTAATGCCGTCATCCACGACTTTTTTGTTGTACAGGATGATGTCGTTGATGATCACCCTGGCAAAGCGCTCGGGATCGTTTTCCCGGACCGGGGCCGAAGTTTTTTCTAATTCATCCGCATGGTCGAAAACCCTGGATTCCACCTCGGTGTCTTCTACGAACTCGTGGGTCTTGATCTTGGCCAGCAGTTTCTGACGGATGGGGAGCATATCCAGGCTGAGTTCACCTACCGCAGCCAGGATCTCGATGACCTTGTGCTGGATCACGGTGCCGGCCATCGAATCGGCGTAGATCACCGCCTGGGGTTTTCCCTTGACAAAAAACGGCATGACCAGGATTTTCTTGGGCTTGCCGCCGCCCAAACGATTGTAGATCAGGAAATCGTCCGGCTTGTGTATGGGTTCGCCCATGTAGTTTTTCTTGGTTTCGATCACGCTTTTCAGGACCGTGTTGGCCGAAAGTGAAAAGAATATTCTCTTCAATTCCTCATCGCTGATCTGGCCATTCTGGCCCGAAAAGCCCTTGCCTTTCCAGCCGACCAGCTTGTCGTCGCGCAATAGAAAAATGGCGGCCCGGTCGCAAAAATGGTTGATGCCTTCGATGATGCCGCCGATGAGGAGCAGTTGGTTGGAAGCCGCCGCGATTTTTTTCACATATTCGTTCAAGACCGTGATTTCGACGCCGCTCTCGCCGGCTCCGTTGCGTCCGGCAAAATCCTCAGGCACGTTGAATTCAACCAATTCGTCGAGATCTTTAAGCTTTTCTATGTCCCTGAACATATTGCTTTGAAACGTATCGATGCGGTTCAGCAGCGTTTGAATTTTTTCGTTGATCACTTTCTCAACGAAATTCTTGATTTCATCGTTTGTCATGGCTTTCCTCCTTTAAGGTTAGACTCCGGCCTCCAGGCGGCTGGCCAAGAGTTCAGGCAGACCGGCTTCCCTAATTTTTTTCTGGGTTGAGGTCACATCATAGGAAAAGCGGATGAAGCTGATCTCCATCTTGCCGGAATCGAAAATGATAAAGCTGGAAGCCGGGTTCTTGTCGCGCGGTTGACCTATGGAACCCGGGTTGATCAGGTAACGGGTGTTGGCATCGAGTTTGATGCGAGTGTTTTCAGTCAAAGGGACGATGTCGAGTTTTTCGTTGCGCAGGAAATAAATGATGGGGAAATGAGTGTGCCCGAAAAACCCGATCGACGTCTCCATGAATTTAAACGATTCAGTGGCTTCGAACTGCGAAAAAACGTAATAATCTTCGTCAAAAGTGGAGCCGTGGCAGATGGTGATGAAGCGGTCAATAACCTGCGGCCCCTTGGGCAATTTCTTCAGGAACTGATAATTGGCCGCTGCTATTTTCAATTTGCTCCACTCTGCGGAAAAGGCGGCGGCCGGGTTGAACAATGAAGAGGATTCCAGATCGGCGACGACCTTGTCGTGGTTGCCGCGCACGGACCGCACATTGGGCAATTCCCGGAACTGGCCGATCACTTTATTGGGGTCGGGCCCGTAGCCGACCAGGTCGCCCAGAAAAAGGATTTTATCGACATTTTTCAGCTTTTTATGGGCCAGGAACTTTTCAAAGGCCTCGTGATTGCTGTGAATGTCACTGAATATGAGGTAGCGCATGGATCACTTTTTTGCAAAGTTGTTCGGCATGGTATGAAGTCCGGACGAACGGGCCGGATTCGACCCCAATAAACTCATGGCCCAAGGCCGTTTCTGGCAAAGAGGATAATTCTCCAGGGGAATGATAGCGGCTGTCGGGCTGCAGGTACCGGCCGCGAATCGCCTCTGAATCTGTACTTCGCTTCATTGATTTGTTTTCAGCAGAAACAATTCCCGCTGGGGCTGCGAAAGGTACTCGGCGCCTTCGGCGTTGATAACCACCATTTCCTCGACCGTGGCCACGCCGAAGTCCTTGATGTAGATCCGCGGTTCAATGGTGAAAACCTGGTCCTTTTCCAAGGGCATGAAAGGCAGATTGCCATAGCGTTCCCAATCCGGGGCCAGCAGAGCGCCGCCGTCGTGGGCGTAGCGGCCCACCTGGTGGCCAAGGGCATGGGGATATTCTTCATAGCCTTGCGAGACGATGTAGCCGCGGGCGATCTGGTCGATATCAAAACCGCGCACGCCCGGCTTCAGGGCCGCAAAAGCCAGGCGGATCGATTCGATAAGTACTGTGAATCCTTTCTGCACGGCCGGCGGAGCTTCTTTTTCACCAGGGCGCAGAATGTACCAGGTCCTTTGCAGGTCGGAACAATACTTGTCCACCACCACCCCGAAATCGACATTGAAAACATGGCCCGGGCGCAGAATGTTGCCGGTCGGAGCCGAATGGGCGCCGATCTCCTGGGGACCGCTGAACACCGCCGGGCAGCTGCTTACGTCCCAGGCGGCAGCCAGGCCCATTTTTTCCCGTTCAGCCGTGATCCAGTCAGCCAACTCCTTTTCGCTCATAGCCGGCCTTATTGCCTGACCTAGCCGCCCGTAAATTTCCAGGGTTTTCTGGCAGGCCAGCTTCAGCCGCCGCAGTTCCTCGGCCGATTTTTTGCCGCGGATCTTGGCGATCACACTTTCTGCCGATAACAAGCGCGCCGGGAATTCGCTATCCTGCAAAAGATCCAATAGTTTCAAGTAATTGCCGTGGGTCAGGCCGTCGGCGGCGGCCGAATCCGGGGAATAATCAATGGCGATTTTCCTGGGATTATGGCGGTTCAACAATTCAAGCAGGTCGGCTTTGGGGCTGCCCTTATAGGCGGTCACTTTATCGAAAAGGCCGGTACGACGGATTTTTTCGATATCCAGATTGCCGACCAGGGCGTGCTTCTCCCCGTTTTTGAAGAAGAGGAAAAACGAAAGCCAGGTCACGCCGCTGCCGACGACATAATCCATTATCGGATCAGACAGCAGTCCCGATTCGCGGTCGATCACCATCCATAGATCGATATCCAGCTCGTGCAGTATTTCTATGGCCTGAGCGATCTTTTCTTTTTCCATCAATCTTCCTTTTTGGCACTGCGCGAGTCGAAATAGAGATATATCGCGAGGGCGATGAACATGACCAGGGCGATCGTCTCGCCCTGGGCCTTCTCGGCCCAGCCCAGGTAGATGTAGCGCTCGATGGGGATGTACTGATTAAGGTACTTCAAAATGGCACTGACCACGCCGATGATCGCCCCGCCGGCGATGAAGCCCGAGGCGATCAGAATGCCCTTGTCGTAACGCTTGGTGGCGAGTTCCTTGTCCTTGCTGGAGCGGGAGATCATGTGGGCGATCAGGCCGCCGATGACCAGCGGCGTGTTCAGCTCCAGCGGGATATACATGCCTAGGGCGAAAGCCAGCGGCGGCACGCCGATGAACTCCATGATCAGGGCGGTCAGGATACCGACCCCGTAAAGCAGCCAGGGCACTTGCGCCCCCGGGTTCATCAGCGGCTGGATCAGGGCGGCCATGGCATTGGCCTGCGGTGCCGCCAGAGCGTTCGAGCCCGTGAAGCCGTAGGTCTGGTTCAACAGGAAAATGACAAGTCCCACGGTCAGCGAAGAAATCAAAATTCCCAGGAACTTGTATTTCTGCTGCTTGATCGGAGTGGAACCCAACCAGTAGCCGATCTTCAGGTCGGTAATGAATCCGCCCGACATGGACAGGGCGGTGCAGACCACTCCCCCGATAAGCAAAGCGGCAAACATGCCGTATTCACCGGTCAGGCCGGCGGCCACCAGCACCAGGCTGCTCAAGATCAGGGTCATCATGGTCATACCGGAAACGGGGTTGGTACCGACAATGGCGATGGCCCTGGCCGCAACGGATGTGAACAGGAAACTGATCACAAAAACCGTGACCATGGCGATCAGGCTTAGCTTCAGGGGCTGTGGCACCGGGCTCAAAACCGACAGACCGAAGAATGCCCATATGACCAGCGCGGTCAACCCGAGAAAGATGATCACGGTTTTCATGTTCAAGTCGGTCTGGGTCCTGGGTACGGCGGCTTCCCCGGCGACGGTTTTCCTGAACATTTGCTTGAAGCCCATGCCGAAGGCCTGGACGATGATCTTGGATGACTTCAGGATGCCGATAATACCGGCCATGGCGATGGCGCCGATACCGATGTAGCGCACATAGTTGCGGAAAATTTCCTCGGCGCTCATGGCCGATATCAGCTTGGGAGCGTTGCCGACGATCTCGGCCGGGATGAATTGACCGAAATAATAGATCACCGGCACCAGCAGGAACCATGACAGCAGACTGCCGGCGGCGATGATGGCCGTGTATTTCAGGCCGATGATGTAGCCCAGGCCCATGACCGCCGACAGGACGTCCATTTTAAACACGATCTTGGCCTTGTCGGAAAGGGCCTGCCCGATCTTGAATATGCGGCTGGTAAAGACCTCGCTGAATGCACCCACAGAGTGCACCAAAAAATCGAATACGCCGCCGATGAGCATGCTTTTGACCAGGATCTTGGCCTGGGCACCGCCCTTTTCTCCGGCGACCAGGACCTGGGTAGTGGCGGTCGCCTCCGGGAATGGGAAATGGCCGTGCATTTCCTTGACAAAATATTTGCGGAATGGGATCAAAAACAAAACTCCCAGCGTGCCTCCCAAAAAGGAGACCATGAAAATCTTGAACAGGTCAAAGCCGATCTTCTTGTCCAGGCCGAGGATGAATAGCGCCGGCAGGGTGAATATGGCCCCGGCTACGATCAGTCCCGAAGCGGCGCCGATGGACTGGATAATGACATTTTCCAGAATGGTGTTTCTCCGTTTGAAAAGTGGAGAAACGCCCACAGCGATGATGGCGATCGGGATCGCGGCCTCGAAAACCTGCCCGATCTTCAGACCCAGGAAAGCCGCCGCGGCCGAGAAAACCACGGCCATGATCAGGCCTAAAATGACCGAGCGGGCGGTGACTTCGGGAATGACCGTTTCGGCGGATATATATGGGGCATATTCCTTGCCCGCGGGCAGTATCTCGAAAGCACCTTCGGGCATGCCTTTGACTTCCTGTGGCTGGTTCATGGTTCCTCCTTTAGCGGAATTTGGAGATCACGTATTCCTTGATCTTTTCGAAAACCTCGGCGTTGAAACGGATCTTATAAGCGTCTTTTTTGGTCATGAGATAGGAGCCGAAGCTGCTGTTCTTGGCATCAGCCAGTTTTTTACGATAATAACCGTCCCGTTCTCTGTTGAAATCCCCGTCAGAAACGATTTTCTTGCTCTTCAGCTTGACGATGACCGCCGCCGTTGATTTTTCAGACAGCGGCGCTGAATAGACATTTTCGTCCATGGCGAAAATGGTTTCATCCAGCCCCGGCGTTGCCGGCAGATCACCCAGACCGCTTCCCCTTTGATAGGTGATGGCTTCGGGTTTCAATTTCTCTTTTTTCAGGTAGGCCTCGATTTTGCTGGGGTCGGCAAGTTTGTTCAGATCTGCGGCCACGCTCTGGGCCCGGGCCAGCTGCAGCTGCAATTTTTTCGCGACTTGCAGCTCTTTTTTCACTTTGTCCCTGGCGATCTCATATTTCTCGATTTCCGGCCTGACTATCTTGGTCAAACGCACCACGGCGATCCCTTCGGGAAAATCCAGGGGCTGGGAAATTTCGTTCTCACTCAAGGTGAACAACTTCTGGGAAACATAGCCCATCTCATCGATTTCTTTGATGGCTTGGCCCCGGGTCAGCAAGCCTGTGGCTACGACCTTGTCGGCCAGTTTTCCGGCGCCTTGCTTGAGGTTATCGGCGGCCTTGATCCTTTCATATATCGCGGCGATCCTTTCGCCGGTCAGTTTTTTCAATTTATCATTTTCCAATATGCTTTTTATGCGGGTTTTGACCGCTTCATAGTTTTCCTGCTGTTCCGCGATCTTTTCCTGGGCGAACAGAATGGAAAACCCCTGGCCGGCGTCCACCGGTGAAGAGATCTCGCCCTGCTTGAGGGTGTTGATCATGGACTGTTCCTGGCTGGAAAAATTCTGCCAGCCCCAGTAGCCCCAGTCACCGCCGTTCTTGGCATTTTCATCCCCGGAAAGCTCCTTGGCTTTTTCAGCAAAATTGGCCGGGGTCAGCAGGGCCGCGGTATTTTCCATTTCTTTCAGGATCTGCTCGCGCGTCTGCGGGTCATAGGCGATCCAGATCCTGCTGATCTTGGTTTTCCCGGGAACTTTGAACATGTTTTTGTTGTTTTTGTAATAGGCGAACACTTCTTCTTCCTTAAGGGTGATCTCCTTCTTAAAATCGGCAAACTTCAAAACCAGGACCTCCCCGCCCCTTTTTTCCACACTCTGGAAAAGATTTTTGTTTTTCTGATAGAAATCAAGCTGTTCCGTTTCCGTGGCAGCCTGTTCCTCGCTGATGGCGTCACTTTTAAAAGCGATGAAATCCAAATCGGCCTTGTCGTTCTCCTTGCGGTATTCTTCCTTGAGCACGTTCAGGTCCAGAACCTGGCCGGCGGTCACCAGTTCCTTCAGCTTGTCGCCAAGCAGGTCTTTTTTCAAGCCGTTCTCGAAGTCGGGCACCGTCATATGGTTGTAGGCCAGAAGTCTTTCGTATTCCTCTGAACCGATGAATTTGCCGTTGTTCTGAAAAGCCGGATAGGCGCGGATGGCGTCCTGCAATTCGCTTTCGGAAATCTCAAGGTTGAGTTTTTCCGCTTCACCCTGGATGATCAACCCGCTGATCATTCCCTGCAGCACCTGTTCGGCAATACCGAACTGGTTGATCATCTGGCGGCTCAAACTGTTTTTGAACTGCTTGCTGTACATTTCCAGGCTTTTGGCCAGGTTTTTTTGGAATTCCTCGCCGCTGATCTTGCGGCGGCCAACGGCAGCCACGTCCCTGTCCAGGCCTTCCGATTCAAAACGGCCTGAACCCCATTGCACGAAAATAAAGCCAATAAAGGCCAATATGACCAGCCATAGGGTCCAAGAAAGAGATTTTACGTTATTCCTCATGGATTTGAGCATTATTTTTCCTCCGCTTGATTTTGGTTTTTGAATTTCTTTTCTGCAATTTTCAGGTAAACCGATACTGTGGCCCCATTGGTCTCATTGTTTTTGATGACAATATTGCCCTGGTGTTCCTGGATAATGTTATAGGCCAGGGTCAAGCCGATGCCTTTTTTCTGGGTACGGTTTTTGGTCGTGTAAAACGGGTCAAAGGCCTTGTCCAGGTTTTTAAAGCCGCCGCCGTTATCGCTGATATCCACGATCGCTTGTCCCCCATCCATTGATTTTTTCAGTTCGATGGCGATTATCCCTTTGCGAATATTGTTTTCGCGGAAAGCCTCAAGGGCATTTTCCACGATACCTTCAAATACCTGCCATAAGGCGAAATGGTTGCCCTGGATGATGATGTCTTCGTTGAAATTGTTTTTGATAATGACGTAATCGCTGTTTTCGGGACGGCTGTATATGACCTTGATCAGCTTTTCCAGCAAATTGGACAAGCTGATCTCCATTTTGACCTGTTCCATGTCCGGGTTTAACTGGTTGAGTTGATCGATGATATTCTTGATGCGCACGGCCTGCTTCTGAATGCTGCCCAGCTTTTCCTTGACATAAGGGCTGGAGTCTTCGCGTATGGTGATCAGATCGACATAACCCAGGATCCCGGTCAGCGGGTTGTTGATCTCGTGGGCGAACCCCGAAACGATGGCCGTCAATGATTTTTGCTTTTCCGATTGGATGATATGCCGCTGCGTGTCCCGCAGCTCCTGCATGGCGATCTGCAGCTTCTTGTGCGATTCGTTCAATTCCCTGGTGCGCGAGGTGACCTGCTTTTCCAGCTCCTTGTGGGTGGCCTCGATCTCGGTCATCATGTTTTCGATTTTTTCGGCCATTTCGTTGAACTGGCTGCCGAGATAGGAAAATTCATCGTTGGAATGGATCTGGATGCGGTGGGAAAAACTCCCATAGCTGATCTTTTCCAGGCCGTTTTTAAGCAACTGGATGGGCTGGGTCAATTTTCTGTTGATGACCACGATGAGGATGATGAAAACCGTCAGCAGCAAGGCTGAAATGATCATGATAAAAAGGCGCAGTTTCGAGATGATCGCCTTGTTTTCCTCATTGGAACGGCCGAAGAGGATGCGGCCCCACACCATTTCGGAGGCGGCAACATTCACCGGCAGGCTGATCAGGTAATATGGCTGAGAATCGAAAACGGCTTCCCTGACATGGTCCTCCGTTTCCGATTTGAAGGGCGCGAGTTCGGCTTTGATCCAGTCGGGACCCTTATAAATGATTTCCTTATTCTGGGAATCAAAGAGCATGATGAAATCTTTGCGATTTTCCTTCAGGATCTCTTCGGTCTGCGAGGTCAGGTTCATGTAGTTGAAATAGATAAAATTGGGTTCCACCATGGCTTCGAAATCCTTGGCCCAGCGCACGAAATCGATCTTGGTCATGCGGTTGTTGGTGACGTTGATCATATTCAGTATGAAAAAAGAGGAAATGGCGATATAAACCAAGCTGATCACTATAAAAGAAAGCAGGAACTTGGAGCGCAGCGTATTTATTTTAAGCATTTATTTTTATTCTATTTTATAATATTTAAGGATAAATATCAACCGTTTTGTTTCTGAAATGGACTTAAAAAAGAGACTTTTGGCTTTTTAGCCGAGGGTTTCCCTGATGATCTGCGACGAGTTGCGCCAGCCGGGCACGATCTTGACAAAGAGGTCGAGAAACACTTTTTTGGCGAAATACGCTTCCAGGGCCAGCCGGGCCTGGCTGCCGATCTGCTTGATCAAGTTCCCCTGCTTGCCGACAACGATCTTTTTCTGGGCGCGCGTCTCCACGAAAATCTCGGCGCGCACGTAGACCACCTCGCCGCGGTCCTTGATCTCTTCGATTTTCAGGGTGGTGGTGAACGGCAGCTCGTCTTCGACAAAATTCAGCACTTTTTCCCGGATCAGCTCGCCAAGAAAAAAGTTTTCCGACTGCAGGGTATATTCCTCGGCCGGATAGAAGTTTTCCCCCTCGGGCAGATATTGGAATATCAGTTCTTCGATCAACTCGAGGTTGTCGCCCTTCAGGGCCGATATGGGGACGATCTCTTTCCAGGGCAACCCGTCGCGGTAGCTCTGGATCTTCTCCAGTATGCGGGCCTTGTTCAGCTTGTCGATCTTGTTGATCACCAGGAACACGGGCTTGGCGGCTTTCTGCAGCTGCGAAAAAATGAACTCATCCTGTTTGGCGTCGCCGATATCGATAAAATAAAGGATGAGGTCGGCATCGTACAGCGCGTTATTGACCTCTTTCATCATCAGTTCGTTCAGCTTGAAATGGGGCTTGTGGATGCCGGGACAGTCAAAGAAAATGATCTGGCCGCGCTCCGTGGTCTTGATGCCCAGGATCTTCTTGCGCGTTGTCTGGGGCTTGTCGGAAACAATGGCCACCTTGGTCTGCATCAGGGCGTTGAGGAAAGTCGATTTGCCGACATTGGTCCGGCCCAGCAGGGCCACGTACCCGGAATGGCGGGTTTTATCTTTTTTCATGGTAGATGCGCACGGTCTTGATGCGGTTTTTTTCCATTTCTTTTACTTCGAGGATGTAGCCCTCGACCGTGATTTTGTCCTGGGGTTGCGGTATTTTGCCCAATTTAAAGCTGATCAGCCCGGCCACGGTCTGGTAGTCTTCGTTCTCATCGATCTCGATCTGCAGGGCTTCGTTCAATTCGTAGATGTCGATATCGCCCTGGACGATGAAACCGTCCCGGTCGCGGATGATCGGTTCGCTGTCATCGTCATATTCGTCCTTGATGTCGCCGACGATCTCTTCCATGATGTCTTCCATGCTGATCACCCCTACGACGCCGCCGAATTCATCGCTGACTATGGCGAATTTCTGCTTGGTTTTCTGCATTTCCTTCAGCAGCTCCAGGATGCGCATGGTTTCCGGAATGAAGAAAGGCGGCCTCAGGATCTCCTTGATATTGAAGTCGCTGCGGCCCCAGTAATTGAGAACGTCCTTGGCCAGGATGATGCCTTCAATATTGTCGATCTTTTCAGCGATCACCGGGAAGCGAGATTTCTTATTTTTCCTGATGATGGCAATGATCTCGTCCAGGCTGGCATCGATGTGCACATGAACCATATCCACGCGCGGCGTCATGATCTCCTTGACCAGGGTATCCCCGAACTCCAGAACGCTTTCGATCATCTCCTGGTCTTCCTTTTCGATGACCCCTTCCTTGGCTCCCTCTTCCAGGAACATTTCCAGCTGTTCATCGCTCAGTTCTTCGTCTTCATCATCGCTGGATTCGACCGGACTCTCTTTTAAAAATAAGGAAAAAATGTAATTAAGGGGATAGAAAACGACCCAGGCCACCGGGAACAGGAACAAAAGGCCGCGCAGCACTTTTTCGCGGTTCAGGTAGGCGCTGATGTAAAATACCAGGTTGAAAAAAAACAGGTAGAGCAGACCGATGAGCAGGATGCGGCCCGGAGCGGCAGGGATGGCTTTTTCCAGCATCTGAAAGGTGAAGATCAGTAAGACGATCTGCAGGAAGAACACAACCGTTTCCAAAGAATGAATGACCAGGTCGAATTTTTCGACAAAGGCGAAGCGCGGCAGGCGTTTATTGCCCATGCCATTCAGGAATTTGGCCAGGGAAATGCGCGAAAAGCTTTCAAAACTGCTTTTCAGCAGATGCAAAAGTATGGTGACTATATACAGGGCGATCAGGGCGGCCAGGTTCATGGCATATCCTCGCTGTACTCGGCAAACAATTGTTTCTGCAAAACCAGCATTTCACCCTGGTCTTTTTCATGGTCGTGCCCCTGCAGGTGCAGCAAACCATGAATCATCAGCAGCAGCAATTCTTTTTCCGTGGACTGGGCGTTTTGCCGGGCCTGTTTTTCAGCAAGCGGCCGGCAGATCAGGATATCGCCGGCATAAAAACCGTCGGGAAGCTTTTCCCCAAGCGGGAAGCTCAATACGTCGGTGGCGTAATCCTTGTGGCGGTACTTGCGGTTCAGGGTGCGGACTTCGGCCGCCCCGGCGATGCGGATGGTAACGGTCCCCTTGAGTTGCAAGCGCTTGCCAATTTTAATGAGTAGCGAATGGAATTTTTTTTCCGGCAGCGGAAACCCTTCATGCTGGATTTTGATCATTGGTCTTCTCTTTGCTGAAATCGAATCCGGGATACGCGATGCGCTGCTGGTAGATCGAGGTCAGTTTATTATAAAAACTGCCGGCAATGATATTCAGGGATTTGAATGTTAAACCGTCGCATTCATCGAACTGGTTGTCGGCGATATCGGAGGCGATGATTTTTTCCACAACGTTTTTGATGTCATGGTCATTTGGTGCCGATAAGCTTTTAGCGGCGGCTTCTACCTGGTCGGCCAACATGATGATGGCTTCCTCTGTCCCTTGCGGTTTTTTCCCGGGATAACGGAACATGTTTTCATCGAAATCATCCAGATCCTTGGCGCCGTTCTCCCGGGCTTTTTCATAAAAAAATTTCACCAATTTTGTTCCATGATGCTGGAAAATGGCCTGGCTTACTTTTTTTGGCAGCTTCAGCTGTTCGGCTTTTTCCATCCCCTGAGGGATATGGGCGATGATGGTCTTGGCGCTTTCCAGCGCCGTGAGCTGCCCGTGCGGGTCTTCGTAAACCGATTGGTTTTCGGTGTAGAACTGGGGGTTGTCAATTTTGCCGATATCATGGTAAAGGGCCATGGCCCGCACCAGCAGCGGCGACAGTTCCAGTTCCTGGGCGGCGGCTTCGGCCAACGAGGCCACCATCTGCGCATGGTGATAGGTCCCCGGCGCTTTTTCCAGCATTTCACGGAATATCGGCAGATTCAGGTTGGTAATCTCAACCAGTTTCAGGTCGGTGACCAGCTTGAATATCACTTCCCACAGCGGGATCATGAAATTGGCGATCAGGGCTGACAGCAAAGCCGATAAAATTCCCAACAGCACATAAAAAACCACCTTGGTCCAAGTGGCATTGTCTTCAGTCAGGGCCAGCATCAGCGTGATCAGCATGTTGACAGGGAGCAGCCAGAAAAAACCGGCCTTCAAAATAGAAGAGCGCTTCAGACGCTGGTAGTATTCAACGCCGAATCCCACCGCCAGGTTGCCGACCAGAACGAACAGCACGATCTTGAAATTTCCGTCACAGATGAAAGCGCTGATGACGGCGTTGATAATGGAAAAAATGACCGCACTCTGCAAGTCGAAGAGAAAAGCGATGATCAGCGAACCGACGGCGAAGGGAATGCCGTAGATCAGGCCGGCACTGTCCATGTGGGTGTTAAGGGTGATGTTTTTCAAAATGAGCGGATAAATGAATAATGCCAGGCGATAGATCACGGCGCTGGCGATAAAGGTTATGCCCGAGGCAAAATTCAGCCGGTTGCGGTTGATGCCGCCGATCCTGGTGAGAATGTTAAGCCGCCAGAAGAAAAAGAACAGTATGCTTAGAATGACCAGAATGAGAAAAATATCCGGTATTTTCCTGGAAGCGGTTTTTTCCTCGACTGAGATCAAGTGGATCAGGCGCAAATGATCCTTGCCGATCTCATCGCCGCGGCGCAAGACGATCTTCCCCTTTTTTAATTGAATGAATACCGGGTTGACCAGCGCCAGGGTTTTTTCTTCCTGAAGTCGGGTCAAAACTTTTGAAAAAGAGACATTGATGCTGATAAATTCGAGCAAGATCGGTTTTAATATCTCTTTTTCCTTTTCTTTCAGGGACGAATTCCTTAAAAATACCGACAATTGGCTGCTGATATCATTCAAATCATACAGGTCCGACACTTTTACCTGAGAATGACCTGTTTTCTCACTATAAAGGCTGATAATGCCGTTATCGCTTTGGGGAATCCCTATTTTGGATAGCAATATCCCTTTTTCTGCCCAGTTTTCTATTTCCTGCAGCAGGCGGTTCAGGTCGATCCTGGCAAATGGATTGGAACGGATTAGGGTATTGATGGTCGCCGTGGGCAGATCGAGTCCGAAATTCTCGCTGATGCGGGTGCGAACTGCCTCCAGGTTCTGCGTTTTCAGCGGCAATTCCTTGCGGATATCCATGAAGAACTTGAACCATTCATTCAGCAGCAGCTGGCTGCCGGTGATCTTCTGCTCGTTGAATTCATAGACCGGGATCAGGAGGTCCAGGGCCTTGCGCCGGTTCAGTTCAGTCATTTCCTTGTCTTCGACGGTCATATCTTTGCGGATGACGATATCCGCCCCGGCGATATCGCCGGCCTGCAAACCCGTGTCTTTGATGGAGAGCGCCGGCGGTAAGTAGCTGATATAGGCGATGATGAATACGAAAAAAGCGCCGATCAGCAGCTTGCCCAGCGATGAGCGGCCCTTCTCCGGGGCTTGCGGACTTTTTTTCTTCTTTTTTAATTCCAGGTCAAAATTCATTTTTCCATCCGTTCATACGCTTCGATGATGCGCTGGATCAGGGGATGGCGTACCACGTCCTTCAAGGTCAGATGGACCACGCCGATACCGGGCACATTTTTCAGGATTTTGATGGCCTTGAAAACCCCTGATTTTTTTGGATCGTCCAGGTCGATCTGGGTGATATCGGCGGTGACCACCACCCGCGAATTCAGCCCGAAGCGGGTCAGGAACATTTTCATCTGCGAATCCACGGTGTTTTGCCCTTCATCGAGGATGATGAAAGCATCGTTGATGGTTCGGCCCCGCATATAAGCCAGCGGCGCGATCTCGATGATCCCCTTTTCGACCAGCTCGGATGTCCTTTCGAAACCGATGAGGAAATACAGCGCATCGTAGAGCGGCCGCAGGTAAGGATCGATCTTCTGTTGGATGTCACCGGGCAGGAAGCCCAGCTTTTCTCCGGCTTCCACTACCGGCCGGGTCAGAACGATCCGCTCCACCCGCTTGTTGATCAGGAAATTCAAGGCCATGGCGATGGCTAAAAATGTCTTGCCGGTCCCGGCCGGCCCGATGCCGAAAACCAAGTCGCGTTCCTGGATGGCCTGAACATAGCCGCGCTGGTTGGTTGTCTTGGGAAAAACTTCCTTGCCGTCCACCTTGATGATGTTTTTCTTAAAAAGATTCTCTTGCAGCTGCTCGATCTTGCCGTCCGCGACCAGGTTCAGGCTGAATTGGATGTCGTGGTCCTGCAATTTGCCGTTTTCCTGGTGGATGAATTCCAGGTGCTGCAGGTATTTCTTGAACTTCCTGACCTGGGCTCCGTTGCCGGAAAACATTATTTTATTGCCGCGCAGGGATATTTCCAAGTCGAATGCCGCTTCGATCGCGGCCAGGTTTTTTTGGATTAAAAACGGAAAATGGTTTCCCAGCCCATCCGGGCAGATGAATTCTTCCATTAAAAAAATCCCAAGCAGCAGATTTTCATTGCTTAGATTATAGAAAGCAATTGCTCAAAAGTCAAATCAACCATGGGGAACGCAACGCTCAGGCCAGTCCGATCAGGGGCAGCAACAAACGCAATACGGCCCAAATGACCAGTCCCCCAGCCAGGTCGAAGAGCAACCCGGCCCGGATCATTTTGACGATCGGCACCAAACCCGATCCGTAAACAATAGCGTTCGGAGGCGTTGATACCGGCAGCATAAATCCCCAGCTGCAGCCCAATATGGCGCCCAGAGCCGGAGGCACCGGGTTGACTCCGGCGGCCAGGGCCAGGGAAATAATAACGGGAATGACCATGTTGGCAGCGGCGGTGTTGGAAGTCGTTTCACTGGCAATTATGGCTATGAATATGGCCGCAAAAGTGATGGCCCACATCGATCCGGCTCCGGACATGCGCAGGAGTCCCTGGCCGATATGTTCAGCCAGTTTGGTTTCAAACATCAGGTTGCCCAGGCTCAAGCCGCCGCCGAAAAGCAGCAAGGTGCCCCAATCTATGTTCAGGGCCTGCCGCCAGGATATGGTGAACTGCCTTTTTTTCCAATCCAGCGGCAGAATAAAAAGCAGGGATGCCCCGATCAGGGCGGCCACCGCTTCCGGCAGCCTGCGGCCGTACGATCTGGTTATTGCAGCGGAGCTGCCCCACAAAATCGCCAAAAAACCCGGGATCACCCAGAGGCTGACCGTTACCAGGAAAGCGGCCAGAGAGTTTTTTTGACCGCGGCTCCAGGGGCCGAGTTTGACCAGCTCCTGGCGCACAAATTCCCGGCTGCCTTCCATCAGCGGCATTTCCGGCTTGTGCAAAAAATAAAGCAGCAAAAAAAGCAGGCCGTACATGATAAGCAGCATGGGCACGGCGAACAGCATCCACTGGAAAAACGGTATTTTGACCCCGGCGAACTTTTCGATCATGGCGATGCCGATCAGGTTGGGCGGAGTGCCCACCGGAGTGCCGATGCCGCCGGTAGAAGAGGCATATGCGGCCATGAGCATCATGGCGGTCGCGAATCGCAATCGCGCCGGATCTGTTTTTCTGCCGGTTTTTTTTTCCAGCATAGCGGCATTGGCCGAAACCATGCCGATACCGATGGGCAGCATCATGGCCGTGGTGGCAGTGTTGCTGATCCACATCGACAGCAAGGCGGCGATGGCGCCGAAAGCGAACAAAATGCGCCAGGTACGGTCCGCGATCCATCCCATTGACATGATGCCATAGGCAAGCCTGCGGTCCAAAGCGTGAACGCTCATGGCCCGGGCCAGGATGAAACTGCCGAGGAACAGGAAAATCGTCGGTTCGGCAAAAGGAGCCAGAACCGTTTTGGCATCACCCACTCCGGCCAGAATACAAAGGACCGCCCCGAAAATGGCGCTGACCGGGATCGGCACCGGTTCGCCGATCCACCAGACCACGACCCAGCTGATCACGGCGGCCAAAGTATGGGCCCGGGGGCTCAGCCCGGGCATGGGGACAAGCAATAGAGCCCCGGCCAACAGCGGTCCCAGGAAAAGGCTTACTCTTTGCCGCCAGAATTCAATTTTTTCCTCGAGCGGAGAAATTTCCGCAGGCGGATAATCGCTATTTACCTTAATAAGTTCATTTTCCATTTTGCCCCCCTCCCGCACATTTCTGTTCAGCCCGGAATGGCCGGCGATGGACCTGGCAGTTCTATCATTAAAAATATTCGGCCTGGGGGTGGCAGACGACCATGGCGCTGACGCTCAATTCCGGGATCAACTGGAAATTTTCGCTCAAACAAATACCGATTTTTCCGGCGTTCAGCAACTGCACAAGTGTTTTCTGGTCGGCCAATTCCGGCCAGGCCGGATAACCGGGGCTGAACCTTTTGCCCTGCTTTTCAGGAAGGCCCAACTCGTGCAGAATGTGTTGATGCATTCTGGTCGCCAGAGTTTCTGCCAATTGCACGCCAAATCCATGCAGCAGCATGTAAAGCTGATATTGGTCCGTGCTGAAAAGTTTTTTTTCAAGGCCGGAGATGTCCTGTCCGCAACTGCTTATAAAAAACGATACCAGATCGTCATTTTCGCGGAAATATTCGGCTAAAGAAATCTGTTTGGCCATAGGGAAATCAATGTTAACCACGCCCTGCTCGGAGTCAATAAGCAATCTCCTGCCTTGGCGCTGGCATTTGAAATAGCCGTAAACGGCTGAAAAACGCGTGATGCGATTGTCTTTTAGCAGTTGTATTATCTCATTGAAAAATTGTTCGGCTGCACTTCCCGGGCCCATGCGCCAGCGGGCTTTTATCAGAATTTTTTTTTCAATAAAAGGTACAATATCATCCAGGAACCAGGTCATGGTTTTAACGCCAAAAAAGGGTGGGGATAAAACCGGCTGGTTGGAAGTGCTGGAATCGACAGCGGTAATTGCTCTTTTTTGCCTGGTTTTTTTTGTAACCTGAATTTGGCTGGGATTGACACTGCCCTCCATTACTTTCAGGGCCGCGAACGCATCGCTGCAGTAACAAACTCTTCCCGGGTAAACAGGCTGCAGCACCGAAGCGACGAAATCAGGAGTTACGGCCGCCCCGCCGCAGATCACGGGGATGCGTATGTTTTTTTCATTGAAATGGCGCAGGATCCCGGTCATTTCCAGCGTGGATTTGACCAGCAGGGCGCTCAGGCCGACATGGTCGGGGTCGTGGCGCTCCACGGCGGCCGCGATTTCGGCACCGCCCTGGTCGGTGCCGATGTTGACGACATGGTAGCCGTTGCTGCGCAGGATGATGTCGACCAGGTTCTTGCCGATATCGTGGATGTCGCCTTTGACCGTGGCCAGGACCATGCAGCCGCGATGGCGCTTTGCCGATTTTGACAGCCGCGGTTCCAGGAAATCCAGGGCGGCCTTGATCACCTCGGCCGCCTGCAGGACAAAAGGCAGTTGCATGATCCCCTTTTCGAACCACTCCCCCACTTCGGCCATGCTTTTCAGCAGGAGGTCGTTGACGATATCCAGGGCGGGCATTTTACTTGCCAGTGTCTCGAGATCCTTTTCGATGCCAGCGGCATTGCCGTTGAGCACGGCGGCGCGCAGGCGTTCCTCCGGGCTGGAGTTTTCCGCCTTCACAAGGTCGATGCTGTTTTTTCTGCCCTGAAAATGTTGGCATAGTGCCAGCAGTGGATCGCCAGCGCCGCGGCGGTTGAAAATGAGATCTTCGGCAAGGCCGATCTCGGCCGGGGCGATGCGGTTCAAAGGCAGAATGCGGCCGGCGTGGAAAATGGCGGCGTCCAGGTCGTGCTGCACGGCATGATAGAGAAACACGGCATTGACGATCTTCCTGGCCGCGGGCTGCAGGCCATAAGAGATGTTGCTCACGCCGAGCAGGGTATGGGCTTCGGGCATTCTTTCTTTCAGCAGGGGCAATGCAGCCAGGGTTTCCACCCCGGCCCCGGCCAGGGCGGGATCTCCGGAACCCAGGGTGAAGGTCAAGGGGTCCAGGAACAGGTCGGCTGCATTCAGCCCGCTTGAAACGGCCAGGTCGTGAAGCCGCTGCAGCACAACGGCCTTTTCCTCCCGGCCGCGGGCCATCCCCTGTTCGTCGATGGCCAGGCAGACCACGGCCGCACCGAAATCCACGGCCATGCGCAGTATTTTTTCAGCCCGTGCCCCCCCGTCTTCAAGGTTGATGGAGTTGATCACGGTCCGGCCGGCGCATTGTTCAAGCCCCGCCTCGAGCGCTTCCAGGTCGGTGCTGTCTAGCATCAGCGGCAGGCGGTTCTGCGAGTTCAGCCGCGCTGCCACCCGGGCCATGTCGCGGGCTTCGCTGCGCCCGGCATAGGCCACGTTCAGGTCGAGCAAGTGCGCCCCTTCCCGAGCCTGGGCTTGGGCCACGGCCAGCATGGCGTCCAGATCGTCGGACAGCAGCGCCGACCTGAATTGCCTGCTGCCCGTGGCGTTGGTCTGTTCACCAATGATCAGGGGGGCGGGTTTTACCCGGAATTCCTGCATCGAAAAAAGGGATGTCGCCATCCCCGTGGATACGGTTTCTTTTTGCGCCATCGGCCGCTGCCGCTCCGTCACGCGGACCAGCGCTTCGATATGGCGGGGAGTGGTCCCGCAGCAGCCGCCGACCAGGCTCGCCCCGTATTCAGATACAAAAACGCTCATTTGCCGCGCGAACTGTTCCGGTTCCAGGTCGTAGAGATACCTGCCTTCGCTGAATTTCGGCAGTCCGGCGTTGGGCATCACCGCCAGCGGGAACGGGGAAGCGGCGGCCAGGACCCTGACCGCGTCACGCATGTCTTCCGGGCCTGTGCCGCAGTTGATGCCGAAAGCAAAAAGCGGGTATGGGATAAAAGTGGCCAGCGCCGTGGCCGGGTCGGTCCCCAGCAGCATGCGGCTTTTTTCCAGGGTGACCAGCACGCTCACCGGCCTGGTTTGCCCCTTGGCGCGGAAAACACGGTTCAGGGCCCGCAAAGCCGCCTTGATCTGCAGCATATCCTGGCAGGTTTCCACCTGGAACAGGTCGACGCCGCCGTCGAAAAGTCCCAGCGCCTGGGCATAATAGGAATTTTCTAGGCTGGAGAAATCCACCTGCTGCAAACTGGGCAGGCGCGAACCCGGTCCCAGGGAACCCGCCACATAACGCGGCTGCTTTGGCGAACTGTGGTCGGCGGCGATCCCGGAAGCCAATTCGGCGCCTTTTCTGTTTATTTCATAGGTCATGTCCTCCAGCCCGTGCTTGGCCAGTTCGCCTGCCTGGGCGCCGAAGGTGTTGGTTTCGATGATGTCGCAGCCGGCTTCCAGATAGGATGCATGGATGCGAGTGATAACTTCAGGCCGCGAGACAGAAAGGTAATCGTGGCAGCCAACATGGCCGTGGTAATCGTCGGGGCCCAAAGCCGTTTCCATGATGGCCGTGCCCATGGCGCCGTCCAGGATCAGGATTTTTTCCCGCTGGCGCCGGGTGATTTCAGGTTTGAGCCATGCGGCCATGATGCGACCTCGGGATCTCAGCGCTTGCCGGCAAACACCGTTTCCAGAAAAGCCTTGGCGGCACGCCCCTGGCCCATGCTGAAGACATGGATGCCCGGGACACCATAGTCGATCAGCTGCTCGGCCAGCCGGGCCAGGAAGCGCACCCCGTTGGCGAATTCCTGCTCCCTGCTGCGGGCTTCCTCGATTGACGCGACCAGTTCGGCCGGGATATTGACGTGAAAGGAGCTGGGGATGGTCGTGATCTGCTTCTTGCTGACCAGGGGCTTGAGCCCGGGGATGATGGGCACCTGGATGCCGATGGCGCGGGCCTTTTCTACAAAAGTCCTGTATTGCCGGAAATCGTAGAACATCTGGGTGATGATGTATTCCGCCCCCATGTCCACCTTTTTTTTCAGGTAAAAAAGGTCTTTTTCAAGGTTGGGCGATTCAAAATGCTTTTCAGGATAGGCGGCCACGCCGATGCAGAAATTGGTGGGAAAAGGGTCCTCAAGTTCGTCGATATATTGGCCGCGGTTCAGTTGGGCGATCTGTTCGACCAGTTGCCAGGCGTACTGGTGGCCGTTCTTTTCCGGGATATAGCGCGGCTGTCCCGGCGGCGGGTCGCCGCGCAGGGCCAGGATGTTCTCGATGCCCAGAAAATTGAGGTCGATCAGGGCATCCTCGGTTTCAAAATGGTCGAATCCCCCGCAGATCAGGTGCGGAACCGGCTCGACGCGAAAACGGTTGCGGATGGCGCTGCAGATGCCGACGGTTCCGGGCTTCTTGCGCCGCGGCCGGCGGCTGATGACGCCGGCCTTTTCCTCATAGACCACGTGCGGCTGGTGATAGGTGACGTTGATGAACTGGGGATCGAAAGGCATCATGGTTTCGATGGAGGAGAGGATATCGTCCACGCTTTTGCCGCGGTCGGGCGGCGTGATTTCGAGCGAAAACATCAGCTTGTCGTTCTGTTTCAACCAGTCGATCACTTTGGCCATTGCGTCCCCTGGGGATTGAATTTTTTCCAATGATAGCATATAAAGCGCCAAATTCCAAGTCAGGACAGGATAATTCAGCGTGTGACTTCGAAAAAATCCTCTGCTTGCCAATGCAGATAAGCGAACGTTTTATGAAGCCTCAAGGATTTGCAGGCAAAGGTTCAGGTGCGCAGGGTGGCGGTCAGGCGCAGCGGCTGCAGCAACAGCTGCAAAGCCGAATCAATATCCCGGCACACCACGTCGGCCGCCAGCAGGCTTGCGGCTGCTGCTCCCTCTTCCTGGATGACCAGGATGCCCAGTTTTGCCCTTTCCAGCATATCCCGGTCGTTGCGGCCGTTGCCCACGCAAGCGGTGTGCTCCGCCCCGAGTTCTTCCACATAGCGGGCTTTTTGCCCGGTCTGGTCGGCACCGCTCAAGATCTTCAGTACGCAAGGGATACCATGAACTTCGTCATCCACGCCGCCGAAAGTCCCGGCTGTGACGATGTGGACCTGCAGCTGTAGGGCCAGTTCTTTCAGCAGACCGGCGACTCCGGGTTTGATCCGGCCGTCGGTAGCCAGGGTGCCGTTAAAATCGAGGACCAAATGCTTGATTCCCAGGGTTTCATCCTTTCCAGGTATATTGATTTGAATCATGGTCATTAAAATTTGTTGGGGTTCAATATGATCTCATTTTATCTCGTATTGAACCC
>JAHIKI010000023.1 GCA_018897435.1 Acidobacteriota bacterium
AATGACTTGGAAAACCCTTCGGGTTTCCCACAATCCTTTGGAAAAGACTTCGTCTTTCCCACATTTCACACAAAAACATTTACTATTAAAAAAAGGGAATTATAATTGTCGTCAGAGGGAAATTATAGTTGACATCAAGCAATCAACAAAAGACCGTTCTGGAAATTCAGCTGCGAAAGCTGCATGCGTTGCATCAACATCTGCCCGCGCCAGGCCATCCAGGCGTCGCATTCCCTGGCCGTGATCATTGCCGTCGTCAGTTCATTCCTGCCGATGGCGCTGTTGCTCAAGATCTTTAATGCTTATGTTCCATCAGCACTGCAAAAACCGGCGGATTTTTTCATCAATTGGGGGATATCGCTGACATTGTTTTTTATCGTCTCGGGAGCGGTGTTCTGGCTTATAAGGTTGAAATGGATCAACAAGCTGTTCTCGGCCACATCGCTGACGAAATATTGGCGGCGCTACCTGGCTCCGGGGATCAAGCCCAAAGATTATTGACGGACCGATTACCCTCACGCTTTTTTAAATTGTCATCAGTATGAAAACGGAAAGTGTGAACCGATTGCGGTAAGTGGGCATGAAATGCAATAATCAGGCAGATGAAAGCAAAAGTCACCAGACCGGGCGCCATGGCCATGAAGCGCGAGCTGGTGGCCCCCTGCGGCATGAACTGCAACCTCTGCAGCTGGGTAGTCGATCCCTCCAAGCCGGGATGCCTGGGCTGCCGGCCGCGGGGGCGGGGCTGCATTCATAAAAAAGGCCTGTGCCGCAAGCTCGCCAAACAGGAGATCGATTTCTGCTACAAATGCGACCAGTTTCCCTGCGCGAGCCTGCTGCTGGTCGAGAAGCGCTATGTCAAGACCCACAACTACAGCTTCGTGGAAAACCTGGACTACATCCGCCGGCGGGGCATGCCGGCGTTCCTGAGGCGCGAGACAAAAAGATACTCCTGCCCGTCATGCGCCAAGCTGCTCACCGTCCATAGCGATATCTGCCCCCATTGCCGGCAGCGGCACAACCGCAAGGAGAGGCGGTAGGGTGGCATCGGACAAGCCCTGAGGGAAGTCCGGGGACGATGCAAGTAAAGTGACTCCGTCCTGAACATAGATCAGTCTTTCATAATATCAGCAGATAATTCTTTTACTGTTTTGTCTAAAATACTTGACAGCGTGTATGTTATACATTACAATATGTATGTTAAATAGTACAAGAAGTAAATTCAAGCAGACAAAAGGAGGTTAGTATGGAACAGAAAGAAAAGCAGATCCTTGTATCCATAATCAGTTCCATCGTGATCCTGGCATCCTATTCCCTGTATGTGTATCACAAGTTCATGGCGGGGAATCCGGGCATAATAAACGACTTCAGATTCTGGGGAAGAGCGTTCCTGATCCTGATCCCGGTGGCGATCATGGCCCAGATCATCATCCACATCATATTTGCCATCATCCATAAAATTGTCACGGACGAGGACCTATCTACCAAAAACGATGAGCGGGACAAGCTTATCGAATTGAAATCCATACGGATCTCCCACTGGCTGTTCACCTTGGGCTTTTTTCTGTCGATGGGATCGCAGGCATTCGGCAAACCGCCATGGGTGATGTTCATCACCCTCATTTGCTCGGGTTTCATTGCCTCCATCGCGTCGGAAGGGGCCAAGATCTTTTTTTATCGCAAGGGACTCTGAGATGAGCAAGTGCCTGATCAGCAACAATATCCGCAAATTGCGCTTCAATCATGACGAGATGACCCAGCAGCAGCTGGCCGAAAAAACGGGCGTGACGCGGCAGACGATCATGGCCATCGAGAACGGGAAATATTCCCCCTCCCTGGAGCTGGCCTTTCGCATCGCCCGGGTCTTCCACGCGCCGCTGGAAGAGGTGTTCGCTTACGTTTCTGAAGAGGATTCCAAGCAAACAGACAATAAAACACTTTAAAGGAGCTAAAATGAATTCGAATAAAAAGACAGCCAGAATTGCAGGATTTTGGTACCTGCTTGTGGCTGTATTTCCTGTATTCAGCGTGATGGTTGTGGAAGCAAAACTTTATGTGCCCGGCAATGCTGCGGCCACAGCCAATAATATTCTGGCATCTGCAGGGTTATTCCGTCTCGGCTTTGTGAGCAGTCTTTTAGGCCAAATATGTTTCTTGTTTTTGGCACATGCTCTTTACAAGCTGCTTAAATCAGTGGACAAGGATTTGGCCAGGTTGATGGTCATATTCATTGTTGCCAGTGTTTCTGTAACCTACCTTAATATGCTCAACCAGTTCGCCTCTATCCGGCTCTCAAGCGGAGCTGGATACCTCTCAGCTTTTGAGCCTGCCCAGTTGCATGCCCTGGCAATGATGTTCCTCGAAATGCATAAATATGGGAACAGCAGCGCCTTGATTTTCTATGGTCTCTGGCTTTTTCCCCTTGGGCTGCTTATTTTCAGGTCGGGCTTTATCCCCAAGGCGCTGGGAGTTCTTCTGATACTCGGGAGTCTTGGCGATCTGATCGAATTCTTTAGGATTTTTCTATTCCCGAACGTGAAACTGACAATCTACCCCCTCTGGCTCGCGGTCGCCGCTGTTGCGCAAGTTTCATTTATCTTGTGGCTACTGGTCAAAGGTGTAAAGGATCAGAAATCAGCTCAAGTTGAGGCCAGCTGATGGATAGAAATGAAAATAATGACTGTCTAATAAAAAGGGAGGATGTAAAAATGAAAGCAATTGTAATCACAAAATACGGGCCGCCGGATGTTTTTGAATTAAAAGAGGTGGATAAACCTGTTCCCGGGGACAATGAAGTACTGGTAAAAGTTCATGCGGTATCTTTGACTTTCAGCAACCTGTTTCTCGTGAGCGGCAAGCCGTTCCCGCTCCGTCTCATGTTCGGGCTTCTGAAACCAAAGCTCAGGATACCCGGAAGCGACATAGCGGGTCGGGTTGAAGCGGTTGGCGGAAAGGTAAAGAAGTTTCGGCCGGGTGATGAGGTATTCGGGGACTTGTCCCGTTGCGGCCGGGGTGGTTTTGCCGAGTATGTATCTGTTCCTGAAAATGAATTGGGGCTGAAACCGGCCAATAGTTCGTTCGCGGAAGCGGCGGCAGTGCCTGAAGCGGCACTTGTCGCCCTGCAGGCTCTTCGCGACAAAGGACGGATCCGCAAGGGGCAGAAAGTTTTGATTAATGGCGCGTCCGGCGGCATCGGCACGTTTGCGGTGCAGATTGCCAAATATTTGGGGCTGAAGTGACCGGCGTGTGCGGCGCTAGGAACCTAGACCAGGTGCGTTCGCTCGGTGCCGACCATGTTATTGATTATGCAAAGGAAGACTTCACCAAAAATGGGCAGTGTTATGACTTGATCCTGGCCGTCAGGGGATATCATTCGATTTTTGATTACAAGCGCGCATTGAGCCCCGGGGGAATTTATGTCATGGCCGGAGGTTCCTGGGCCCAGATTTTCCAGGCTCTGCTCATAGGGCCATGGATCTCAATGACCGGGAGCAGGAAACTGGGCAGCCTGACGGTGAAACCGAACAAGGATCTGGCTTTTATGAAAGAGCTTATTGAAACCGGCAAAGTAAAACCGGTCATCGACAGAAGCTACCCGCTACGCGAGACCGCTGAAGCTTTCCGGTACTATGGAGAGGGGCATGCCCGGGGAAAAGTAGTCATAACCGTTGAATAAATCAGCGAAATGCAAAAATGGAAACAAAAAGGGAGAATATGCAAATGAAAGCAATTGTATGCACAAAATACGGGCCGCCGGAAGTTTTACAGCTCAAAGAAGTGGAAAAACCAGTTCCAAAAGGCAAAGAAATACTGATAAAAATCCATGCGACCCCCGTCAGTTTCGGGGACAAGTTGGTTCGCAATTTAAAAGAGATCACTCCTGGAAAATTCCACATGCCTTTTCTGTTCTGGCTTTTCGCGAAAATATATTTTGGGTTCAGAAAGCCGAAGATCACCATACTGGGGAGCGAGTTTGCCGGGGAAATCGAAGCGGTCGGCAAAGATGTAAAACTTTTCAGGAAAGGTAACCAGGTTTTTGGCTATCGCGGTTCACGCATGGGGGCTTACGCCGAGTATCTCTGTATGCCTGAAAATGGAGTAGTGGCAATAAAACCGGCCAACATGACCTATGAGGAAGCCGCCGCCGTTCCTTATGGGGCAATCATGGCGTTGAATCTGCTCAGAAAAGTCAATCTCCAGCCGGGACAAAGAGTCCTGATTAATGGAGCTTCGGGAGGGATAGGCCCAGCCGTGGTACAGCTTGCCAAGTTTCACTTTGGGGCAAAAGTGACCGGGGTATGCAGCACCCCGAGACTGGAATATGTGAAATCTCTGGGAGCAGACAAGGTCATTGATTACACCAAGGAGGATTTTACCAACAGCGCTGAAACCTATGATTTTATTTTTGACATCCTGGGCAAGAGTTCGTTTTCACGGGTCAAACGCTCGCTCAAGCCAAACGGGCGCTGTCTTTTGGTCAGTTTTAAGATGAAACAGCTTCTGCAAATGCTATGGACCTCATTGATCGGTAACAAGAAAGTCATCTGTGCGTTGTCTACCGAAAAAGCTGAAGATCTGGTTTTCATCAAAGAACTCATTGAGGCGGGGAAGATCAAAACGGTTATAGACAAACGCTATCCGTTGGAACAGGCTGCCGAGGCTCATGGCTATGTTGAACAAGGGCACAAAAAGGGAAATGTAGTAATAACCGTGGGGCATAATGAAAAAATCAGATAATCTTGGAGGAATACTTATGAAAGCGATTGTTTACACAAAATATGGACCGCCGGAAGTTCTTCAACTCAAAGAGGTAGAAAAACCTACTCCCAAGGACAATGAAATACTGGTAAAAGTATTTGCCACGACAGCACATATAGGGGACTGTAGAATGCGAAGTTTCACAGTCCCTCGCTGGCAATGGCTTTTCGCGAGAATGTATTTAGGTCTTAGAAAACCAAAAAGAACTATCCTGGGGATGGAGCTGGCAGGGGAGATTGAAGCGGTAGGCAAAGATGTAAAACTATTTAAAAAAGGTGGCCAGGTTTTTGCATCTACCTTTGGGGTGAATTTTGGTGCATATGCCGAGTACAAATGTCTGCCTGAAGACGGGCAGGTGGCAATAAAACCGGCCAATTTGACCTTTGGGGAAGCCGCCGCCGTCCCTTGTGGGGGAAATACAGCATTGGGTATTCTTAGAAAGGCAAATATCCAGAGCGGACAAAAAGTTTTGATTTATGGCGCTTCAGGAAGTGTAGGTACCTTTGCAGTACAGCTTGCCAGGTACTTTGGAGCAGAAGTTACCGGGGTCTGCAGTACCACGAATTTGGAATTGGTGAAGTCTCTGGGAGCCGATAAGGTAATTGATTACACAAAAGAGGATTTTACCCAAAGCGCCGAAACCTATGATGTCATTTTTGATGCCGTGGCCAATGTTTTACCTTCCATTGCAAAAAAATCCCTGAAGAAGAAAGGGATCTATCTTAACGTTCATACGTCAGCGCACCGCGGTGAGAAGATAGATGATCTGATTTTCCTCAAGGAGCTAATCGAGGCGGAGAAGATAAAGCCGGTCATTGATAGAACCTATCCTCTGGAACAGATTGTCGAGGCTCATAGATATGTGGATAAAGGACACAAAAAGGGAAATGTGGTCATCACCGTGGGGCATGCTGGCTGAAGCTGTTGACGGGGGGGGCTGTGCTGGAAAATATGCATTTAGCGTACAGGGAACAAAAATTGATTGCATTGTAAATCATATTATTTTCCCATAAACAAACCCTGAAAATTTCCGTATCATTTGCGAAGATGGTGACGAAAAGGAGAGTGACATGAAACGAAATGACTTTTTTAAAACGTGCGGCGCTGGCATCTGCGGCGTGCTGGGCCTGCTGGCCCCGTTGGCGGCCCGGGCCGACGACACGGCCGTGCCGGCGGCGGCTGTCCCGGAAGATCATGAGATGCTGAAGCAGCAGCTTGAAGGCGCTCGCGAACGCTTCGCCAAGCTGCTGTCCGTCATGGCGGAGAACTTGGATAATGCCAGCCGCGGCAAGATCCTGCAGGGGCTGGGGAGCCAATGCGCCCAGGACTACGGTCCGTTTTTCAACAAATACCGCGGCGACCTTGAGGGCTTTCTGGCTAAAATCAAAACCGCATGGGTCGAACAGGCCGATTACAATGAAAAAACCGGCATTCTGCGCGTGGTCGGCAAGCCCGCTCCCTGCGCTTGCCCGCTGGTGAAAGCCGGCCGGACCCCGGCCGAGTTTTGCGATTGCTCCCGCGGTTGGACGCAGGCCGCCTTCTCCACCGTGCTGGGAAAGCCGGTCACCGTCGAGATCGAGGAATCGGTCCTGCGCGGCGGTTCAAGGTGCAGCTTCTGCATCGGCATCAAGGCATAGACGCTCCGGGGTCAGGTCTTTCCGGGTTGTTGCCCAAATCGAATAAATTTTAGCAGAAATAAAGTTATTTAATATTGTTAATTTATTGACAATAGAGGGTTGAAATGGGACAATTTTATCATGAAAAAAAGCTTTGAGAACAAGTCATGATCGGGGTTGAGAGTCCCAACAACGCCAAGTTATTTTACAATTTCAATTTGGAAAAGAAGATCAGGAAAAATCATCCATTGCGCAAGCTGAAGGAGATATTGAATCTCGATTTCATGTACGATTTACTGAAAGACAAATATGGCTACAACGGCAATGTGTCGGTGCCGCTGCCGGTGCTCATGAAGATGATGATCCTGTTGTTTTTGTACAATGTCCGTTCGGAACGGAAGATGATGGAGACGATTCTGCCTGTGCGTGTCCGCACGCAGACAGGCCCGGAACGGTTGGACTGGTTGTGGTTTTTGGGCTACGACATCGACGATGAAGTTCCCAATCATAGTGTATTGAGCAAAGCGCGGAAACGTTGGGGTGAAGATATATTCAAGGAGTTGTTTGGCCGGGTGGTGAAACAGGCGGTGGAAGCCGGGCTGGTTGATGGTGAGAAGATTTTTGTGGATGCCAGTTTGGTGGAGGCGGACGCGTCGAAGAACTCTGTTAAAAAACTTGATGATATCAAGCTGAAAGAGCAGTATCGGGAGCTGGTAAAGCGGCTTGACGAGCGAGCAGAGGATGGCAATGAAGGCTATGGTGAAATCAATCGCGAACATATCAGCAGCACCGATCCGGATGCGAAGATCACCAGTCAGAACGGTGTTCGCAATCTGAGCTACAAGGTTCATCGCAGCGTGGATGACCGGAAAGAAATCATAACCAGTTGTTCGGTAACTACCGGCTCGGTTAATGAAGCGCATGTGCTGGAGAAAGC
>JAHIKI010000024.1 GCA_018897435.1 Acidobacteriota bacterium
GGCCACCGCCTCGAACGCCGCTTCCGCGTGCTCAACCGCGAACGCTGAAAAGAAGGAGTTGTGACCTATTGATTACGAATACATATGGCTTTATCTAAAAACCCTTATCAGTAATTGCTTTCAAGGGTAAAAGTGATGTTCATTGACGTTTATTCACTCCAGTAATATTACAGTGATTTTATCCTGAAATTCTGACACATTTATTAATGGGAGTGTTCAATGCATAAATGTCTGCGAGAAACTGTCATTTTTAAACCTTGCCCTCATGTCGGAAGCCGATTCTTTTGGAGGGCTTGAGCGAGTCTGACATCAATTGTTTGATCGTGAAAATGATTGTGTTTATTGAAGCGTCATGGTCCCCTACCTTGTTTTCCAACTCGGAGATTTTGTCGGCAAGTTCCTTGTGAAAATGAAGGATCTCGCGCAATCTCACGAAAGCGCGCACGATAAAAACGCTCATCTCGATGGCCCGGGGGGAATTCAAGACACTGGCGGCCATGATTGCCCCATGTTCCGTAAATGCATACGGGAGATATTTCCGATGCTGTCCTCTTTTTAAGGTCGCAAATTGCGACCTTAGGGAAATTTATTCAGTACTTGAAACTTGAAAAAGGTGGTCGCATTTTGCGACTACCTCAAATGATCGCTTAAAAAATGAGGCACGTCGGTTCAGTGATTTTCCGTAGGGGCGGACCCCGTGTTCGCCCAGGATCTCCATGTCGTAACATGGCCGGCAATTCGCAAGGGCAGGCACGGGGGCCTGCCCCTACGTTAAGATAATTTATCTCTATCTTTCTCTTAAAAGGTTTTCATCATCGTTTTGCCAATTGGTCGGATTGTCGTATATGTATTGCCGGATTTGCTCCAATTCCTTTTCACTGCGTATGATGTGCTCGAAATAATTCCGTTGCCAAAGACGCTTGTAAAATTCCGGCCAATGGGAGTGAATAACGTTCTCCGAATATTTTTTGGTTGTCAATGTTTTGAATTGCCGGATCACGTCCGACAAGGACAGATATTTTCCCGTAGGGGCGGACCCCCGTGTCCGCCCTGGATCTTCTTGTCCCGATTCGATTGTTGATGCAAACGGGCAGGCACGGAGGCCTGCCCCTACGTGAAGACCAAGGATTCCGTGAATATGATTGGGCATGATCACGAATTCATCCACTGTGATTCCTGAATATTTTATCTGCATAACTAGCCATGTTTCTTCGATCATTGATCCAATTGCGGTCAACATCATTTTACCGTTTAAAATATTCCCAAAAAGATTTTCCCGATTCTGAACACAAAGGGTAATGAAATAATAATTGGGCGATGAGTAATCCCATCCCTTCAGGCGGATCGATCGCCGGCCATGATATTCAATTTTCTTTTTCATTTTCTGTAGGGGCGGACCCCCGCGTCCGCCCTGCATTTTCCCGGCCAATCATCTCCATTGATTCGGAAGGGCAGGGACGGGGGCCTGCCCCTACGCAAAAAAATTGAATTTTGCAATTATATGGCCAAAGAAAAAAAGAGGCGCGGCGGACCGCGCCTCTAGGGATAAGGGGCAAAGGGGTGAGGATCAGTTCAGGTATTGCGTTTTGAGTTTTTCGGCCAGTTGTTTGCCTGATTCGGTCAAAAGCACCAGCTTTTTGTCCTTGAATTGGACGATCATTTTTTCGTCGGTGAGCTGGTTCAGGATTTTAAAACTATAGCCATTCCAGGTGCAGAAGACTTTTTCGCCCTGTTTTTGGCGCGAGTCCTCCTCCCAGCCGGTTAGAAAAAGCAGCAGCAGGTTCAGTTCCTTGATTTTCTCTTCCATGTTTTCCTCCTGTTAGCGTGAGGGGGGCCTTGCGGCTCCCCCTCCCGCCAGTTTTCAAATGGTGATCAGCGGCTGCAGCTTGGCGAATATCTTTTCGCCGATGCCCTTGACCTTCAATAGGTCCTGGACGCGCTTGAAATTGCCGTTGCTTTTCCTGAAGTCCAGGATGCGCTGCGCCATCTTGGGACCGACCTGCGGCAGCTTGACCAGCTGGCCGGCGTCGGCGCTGTTGATGTTGATGAGCTTGTTGCCGCCGGCCGCTGCCTGTTTTTCGGCCGCGCCGAGGGAAACTGTGGAAACTGCGGCCATCGCCAGGATGACCAGCAGGGTGAGAAGTTTGTTGGTTTTTGTCATGTTGACCTCCTGCTCAAGCTCAATCAGGATTGCTGCCAAATCCTCGCAGCCAGGGCATAAGTACTGTAGATTGCCTATATTGTGGCTATTTTAGACTTTCTGCGGATTTTTAAATCTTGTGGCAAAGTAAACATAAATATACGAAATAAAATCATAATGTAAACATTTAATATCAGGTCAAGTGCAGACTCAAACGCAAAAACCCTGTGGCAGAGCCATTCGAAAGAAATATCCAAGCTTGGCAAGGAACTTGAATCACTTTTGCCAGGAGGAAAAAATGAATAAAGGCTTCACTTTGATCGAAACGCTGGTCTCAATGACTCTGGTGCTGCTGGCGGTCCTGTTCAGTGCCCGTGTCACGGTTTTCGCCCTGGCTCAAGGGAGGAATTCGCTGATGCGTTTTCGCCTGATCGAAAAACTGGACTATTACAAGAACTATCTCTCTTCCTTGTCTCTGTCCGCACCCGAACTCGCGGAGGGAGAGCACAGGCAGGAGAGTCGGGAATTCAGGGTCAGCTGGCGGGTGGAAGCGGCCGGGGCTTTTTTGAAACGCATCGATCTGCTGGCCGCGGCGCCGAATTATTCCCTGCCGCTGATTTTTTACAAGTCGAAATTTATCCAGGAGGTACAAAATGATTAAAGGATTCGGGATTCTTGAAATGCTGATCGCCCTGTCTTTGGGGTTGGGGATCCTGACGGTGATCATAGCCCATTCGACGGAATCGGGCAAAGCGGCCAAGAAGATCACCGGCAACCAGGAACGGCTGGAAGCGATCTTTCATACCGTGGACACCATCAAGTCAGATCTGAACAAATGCGGCATGCGCCTGCAGGAAGCCCGGCAATTTTTTAACCTCTCCTGCTTTTCCAGTACGGCCGGAACCTTCAAATGTGAATATGGCCTGGCTGATGAGTTGCTGCTGGAAAACGCTTTGTGCGGCCAGCAGACCTTGAAGGTCGATCAGAACGATTTTTTCAAAAAGGACAAGGTCATACTGATCTACAACCTGGCAGCCGGTGTATGGGAACTCAATGAGATAAAGGATTGCCTGGTCGGGGCCCTGGTTTTGAAAAACGCGCTGCAAAATGATTTCGGACGCAACAGCCCGGTGGTAGTCCTGAAAAAAGTCGAATACAAGTATTATCCGGCCCAACGTACTTTGAAAAGAAAGGCCGACAAGGGGAATTTTCAGCCCCTGCTGGAAGAGGTCAGCGATTTCTATGTAACTTTCTTTCCGGAGGCCAATTCGGTCCTCTACCGCATCGAGGTCAACAAGAAAGAGCAGGTCCGCGGCTACATTTTTCTGCTCAACCTGGTGTAACCATGCCGTGCCGGGGCAACATCGTGATTTCGCTGCTGTTCGTGCTGCTGCTTTCCGTTTCCGGACTGGCCCTGCTGACCCACTCGGATCTCCACGTCAAGATCATTGCCGCCCGCAAGGGCAAATGGCAGGCGGCAGCCGCCCTCGAACAAACGCTTTTGCTGGATCTTCACCAATATCGGGAGAAACTGACTACTGCGGATATGAACGCTTTCAGCGTGCCGGAAATCGATTTTTTCAATAACACGGTTTTTCCCGACCAAAGCAATGGCGACTGCCTGAGCCAAAACCATTTCAGCCTGCAAGCGCTGCGCAGCGAGGAGGATTTTTTCCTGATCCGCATCCTCAACCGCATCGAGGTGCAGAAAAAAGGCAGCCGGCTGCTGGCCGCCGGCCAGGCCGGCGTGGACCTGCTCAAGGGAAATATTCCGGCCGGAGAATTCGGTCTGGTGGTTAACAAGGCAATCGACGAAGATCCGGCCGCCTACCTGGCAGCCCGCGGGGTGGAATACCCGGGCGTCCAGTTGCCGTTGATCGGCAAACTGGCTGTCGATTTCGCATACGGGCGCCTGCTGGCCGAGACACTGTGCTTGAGTGATCCGGTTCCCGACTGGCGGCGGATCAGGGAAAAATTAAACCTCGAACCCTCCGACGCCCCCATCCCGCCCGGGATCTACCTGGTGCAGGACGAGGGAGAGGTTGTGGCGGTTTTTGTTGAGGGAGATTTGGATCAATTGGAGTTCGGGGCCGATGGCGGCTGGCAGACCGTCTCTTTCCGGCAGGACGGCCGCCAGTCCGAACTCAGTTACCAGCCCGGCCTGGAGTCATTGGTCTGGAGCGGGCCGGAAGCGGTTGGCGGCCTAACATTCGCTGAAAAGATCATCGTTCACGGTAATGTCTGGGGCATTGAACAAGAGGGTGCGGCCGCGTTCCTGGATGCTTCCCGCATCCAGCTTCTGGCCAGCGGTCGCCTGGTCGTGCGTTCGGGGCTGGAAGGCGAAAACCTGGCCCTGCAGAAAGAGAAATTGCCCAACCTGCTGCTCATGACCAGCGGCCGTGATTTTTTCAGCGGCGCCGAGGTCAACGGCGATATCGTTCTGGAAATGAGCGGTGAAAACATGGTTCAGGCGCAACTGCTCGCCGCCGGGACTCTGATCAACGGTGCAGGATCGGTAAGGATCAGCGGTGGTATCTATGCCGGCGATATCCAAAACTCTGGGCAACTTCAGGTTGATGCCGTTGCCGGCCAGTTCGCTTTCAGCAATTACCTGAGCCTGACGAATTTCAAGTTATTGAAAAATTTCCGCGTCCATTTCATCCAGGAGGGAGACAATGAATAAAAAAGGGTTGACGGTTTTTGAATTGCTGATAACGGTCGGTTTGTTTTCATTTCTAGTCACGGTGATGGTCCCGGGGCTACAGTCGTTTTTTGTCCGTATGGAGATCCATACCGGCTTGCGCACCCTGACTTCTGGTTTGAGTACGGCCCGCTACCTGGCCATTCAAAACAACCAGTCGGTCCGGGCCGAGGTTATCCCCGGTTGTCTGCAACTCAGCGTGGATAACGGCCAGGGCTGGCAGGTGACCCGCAGTTTTGATTTGAGCGAAAAATTGTCTATTCGAGCCAACAGTCGCCCGGTATTTTCGCCGCTGGGCTTCGTTTCGCCCTTGTGCACCATCACCCTGGAGAGCCGCGGCCGGACCTGGCGCGTAGTGCTCTCCATGTACGGCCGCATCAAGGTCTATGACAATGGTTGAAGCTCTCAGGCAGAAACCTACAACTTGCTTTTCACCGCAGCCAATTTGCCTTCCATGGTGATTTCCCGGTCTCGGCGGTCGTCGATACTGATGCAGGTCATCACCCGCCGGGCGCCGTTTTGAAAAGGGGTTTCGTGCATAGCCTGAACCGCGGCCAAGACCTCAGCCATTTCCCCCTCCAGGATGGTCGACATCGGGGTCAACAGGGATATAACGGCGGGGAAGTTTTTTAGGGCCTTTTCCCCCTCGGCCACAAATTGACTCAGTGAAGTCGTCGCGGTACCCAGCGGCACCACGGTGACTTCGGCGATGATCTTGCCCATGGTACACCTCCTGAGAATAGATTGGCCGCTTATTTGATCTTGGCAAGAATGTTTTTTACGATGTCCTTGTGCACGGTGAAGGTCAGCATCTTGAGCTTGACGAAGTCGCCGCGGAAAAAGTAGTAGCCCTCTAGTTTGCCCCAGCGGGCCGAACGGCTGGAATCCTTGATCAGGAACCAGTCGTGGCCTTTGAAACGTTTGTAACCGACCAGGTGGATGCCGTGGTCGTCGGTGGTGGTTTTGTTGGCGATGCGGTACTCGCGCGCGTCCTGGTTGATGAATGAAGCGGGGATGTCGAAGCTGGGAATGAAGCAGACATCCTGGAAGCCCAGTTTGCCCGGTTCAGAAACATCGCCGCCGATACTGAGGCTGTAGCCCATTTTGATGGCCTTGAGGATCAGGCCGTACCACTCGTCAAGCGGCAGGTTGAGGTAATCCTTGCTGTGCCACCAGTTGTCCGGGACCGCGAATTCCTGGAATGTGTAAAATGGATAGTAGCTGGTCGACATCACGTCCATATAGTCGTCCATGTTCAAGGGGGTCTCGTTTTTCAGGAATTCCTGCGGCGTCATTTCCCTGCCGTTGTAAACGAAGCGAGCGGGCGGCGCACCGAGGTGCTTGTTCAAGATGACGGTAAGATGTTTCAGCACGTCCTGTTCGTTCCAGAAATCGTTGCTTTTCACGTAATCCAGGTAGGCGCTGATCTCATTGATCAGCAGGGCATGATCCAGTTTTTCCCTGCTATTGACAAAGCCGGGATAAACTTCGACCGGGACGATGCCGTAGGTTTTCCAGATGCGGTTCAAGGCGTTGCCCTCGCCGCCTTCGGCCACCAGGGAGGCGCCGCGCTCTTGGACAAAGCGCCTGACTTTTTCCAGGTATTCAAAATAGACGGTCCAAATTTCCGATAATTTGATCTTTTTCCCGCTCAGGCGGTAAATTTCCGCTTCATAATAAGAGGTGTTGGCAAAGCTCCAGCAGGTGTTGGTGTTATACTGGGCCACGGGCGGAAAGTGAAAGACCGGCTTGCAGGCAGCCGGAGCCGGGGGTGGATATACCCCGGCCAGGTCGGAC
>JAHIKI010000004.1 GCA_018897435.1 Acidobacteriota bacterium
CGCCGCTGCTCAAAGAAACCTTTCCCGGGCCGCAGCGAGATCCGGCCCTTGGCGCCGATCACGCGCTGCCAGGGCAGCCGGTATTTCCCGGACTGGGAATGGAGTATCCAGGCCACTTGGCGCGCCCCCCAGGGCTTGCCGGCCAGATGGGCGATCTGGCCGTAAGTGGCCACTTTTCCAGGCGGGATGGCGGCGATCCATTCACGAACAGAAGCGCAGAAAGGATCGCCGGCAGCCGCGGGCATGCCAACTCTCGGCAGCAGGCCTTTCGATCCCGATCGAAGTCCGGGCTTCCCCAATTAACATTTCCCCCAAACGTGATCGGGGTGGCGCCTTTCATATTCACGGGCCGAAGCCTTGGTGATCCGGTACCAGGGCTGGTCGAGCTTGGCTCCAACGATCCCGGCCAGGGCGCAGCGGCAGAAGCTGGGGTCCACTTTTTGCCGCAATTCCGAAAAAACTTCATAAGGGTCGCGGCATAAAAAATCGTCCGCAGCGAAAATGCCTATCTGGTTCAGTTTTTTTTCAAAAACTTTGCCGATGTTGGCCAGGGAACGCAGCGGCTTCCCGGCGCGGGTCGGAGCCGACGTTTTTTTTATTTTCATTTTCCCTTCTCCTTTTTCAGTTCAACCGACAACGCTGCGGAAAAAGACGATGCCCAGATAGACGCCGCCGGCGACCAGCAGCCACTGGAACGCGTAGGGGCTGAGCCCCTCTCCATTTTGCAGCCGGGACCTGATCTTTTCGCGCGCCGGCTTGAAGGCCAGGAGCAGCGGCAGGCCGCCCATGAGGACAAAGAGCATGCCGCAGATCAGCCAGCCCCAGGCCAGCCCCCCGCCCGGCGGCGCCAAGGCGAACTCGAGGAAATTCCAGCCCAGCGACAGGAAAAGGCCGGGCCAGGCCAGCGGCATCAGGTTCACCGCTTCGGGGCGGCGGCAGAACAGGTTGATGAAGAAGCAGGCCATGCCAAAGAGAATGGAGACGGGCATGATCCAAACCCAGGATGGGGCGGGGTGTTCGATGGCGTAGGGGCCGCCCGCGGCGACCATGCCGCCCAGGCGCATGATCGGGCGCATGGCCTGGTACAACAAGCTGATAGCGAACGCCACGCCGGCGATCGTAAAATGGAACAGGAGCTGGCGCTTCCGGCTCTTCTCCGCGCCCGCGATGCGGGCATTCTCCCTCATGCTCTGGAACGAGAATCGCTGGTTGGCCATGGTCTCCTCCCCGGCCGGGCGAGCGGCCCCGGGCCTGTTACCGATTTTAACATGACCCCTCTTGAAATAAAAATGGCAGCCGGTTATGATGTTTTTCTGAAAAGATTAAAATCGTTCCTGGAGGTCAACGCCAATGTTCAAAGATCATCCCAAAGGATTGTTCGTCGCCTTTTTTGCCAACATGGGAGAACGCTTCGGCTTCTATACCATGATGGCCATTCTGATCCTGTTCCTGCAGGCCAAGTATAACCTCTCCGCGGAAGCGGCGAGCGGTTATTACAGCTGGTTCTATTATGCCATTTATGCTTTGGCGCTGTTCGGCGGCGTGCTCGCCGACAGCACCAGCAAGTATAAACTGGTCATCCTGTTCGGCATCATCATCATGTTCGTTGGCTATGGGGTGATTGCCATACCGGGAATGCCTCTTCATATCACCGTGGTCGGCCTGTTCGTCATTGCCTTCGGAAACGGGCTTTTCAAAGGCAACCTGCAGGCGGTGGTCGGCCAGTTATACGACGACCCGAAATATTCAAAATTTCGTGATACGGCCTTCATGATCTTCTACATGGGCATCAACGTCGGCGCTTTCTTCGCCCCCTTCGCCGCCAACGCAATTCGCAACTGGTTCCTCAGGACGCAGGGCTTCGCCCACGACGGCAGCCTGCCGGCCATGTGCCATGCCTTCCTGGACGGCCGCATGACCGACAGCGCCTCGATCGCCAGCCTGGAAAGCCTGGCCTCCAAGGTGTCGAGCCTGACGGTCACCGGCGCCGATGCGCTCAGGACCTTCGCCGCGAAGTACATCGCCGCTTTTTCCCAGGGTTACAATTATGCCTTCGGCCTGGCGGCGATCGCCATGATCATCTCACTGCTGGTCTATATCATCTTCAACAAGCACCTGCCGGCAAAGGCCAAAAGGGTTGCGGAAAAAAGCGACAAGGAGACGGGGTACCAGCAGATTGCCAATTTGCCCAGCATCGTCACGGGCGCGGTCTTCATCGCCATCACGGCGGCCGTGTTCCACTTCGCTTTCAACCAGTTCGCGCTCGGCATGGCAATGGGCCTTTTCTTCGGCTTCGTGGCTTTCATATTCAAAACGTCGACCCATGAAGAAAAGCCGCGGGTCGTGGCCCTGGTGCTGGTGTTCTTTGTGGTCATCTTCTTCTGGATGTCCTTCCATCAGAACGGTCTGACCCAGACTTTCTTTGCCCGCGACTACACGGTGAAGGAGGTCGGTCCGATCAACAACATCTTCTTCAACCTCAATTCCATGCTGGCATTCATCGGCTGTGTCGCCGGCCTTTTCCTGCTCATCACCAAGAAAAAGATCGCCCAGCGCACCATCGGACTGGCCATGTTCGCCGGGCTCGGGGCCCTGACCTATTATTTCGTTTCCGGCTACAAGGCCATGAACCCCATCGAGCCGGAAATATTCCAATCGTTCAACCCCCTGTTCATCGTGGTGCTAACTTTCCCGGTAATGGCCATCTTCGCCTGGCTCAGGAAAAAGAACATCGAACCGTCCACACCGAGAAAGATCGGCATCGGCATGGTCATCGCCGCCGTCGGCTTCGTCATCATGCTGGTCGGCTCGCTGCAACTGGTGGCACCCAAGCTGATCGCCAGCGCCAACATGACCGAATGGGGGCGCGTCTCGCCCTCCTGGCTCATCAGCAGTTACCTGACGCTGACCATCGCCGAGCTGTTCCTCAGCCCCATGGGGCTTTCATTCGTCTCCAAGGTCTCGCCGCTCCGTTTCCAGGGGCTGATGCAGGGCGGCTGGCTGCTGGCCACCGCCACGGGCAACAAGCTGCTATTCATCGGCGGCTATTTCTGGGACAAGATCGAGCTGTGGCAGATATGGGGCATTTTCGTCATCTGCTGCCTGCTTTCGGCCGCGTTCATTTTCTCGATCATGAAGCGCCTGGAGCGCACGACCAAGTCCTGATAAAAAAGGCTTTTTTTATGCTGCCAGCTGGCCTGGACACAGACCTTAGGAGAGGATTCGCTTCCTTTCAACGGACCTAAAGCCCGGGATCAATGGACGGCACCATTGTCCTGGACGGCTCCGTCCAGCAGGCGGATGGTGCTTTTGGAAAAGGCGGCGATGGCCGGGTCGTGGGTCACCATCAGAATGGTCCGTCCGCCTTTCCAGAGTTGGGAAAAAATCTCCATGATCTCGTGGCCGCTCTTGGAATCATCGATACGCACCTGGGCCAGCATGGCACGAAGATTTATCCGGATGCCAGGATAATCCTGTTGCTCCTGTATAGTCCTGGCACGAACAGATTCCGGTAAAAAGACAATGCCATCGATGGTAGAAGTATCGGGCAGACACAATTCCCGGAATATCGCAATCAGGTGCTCGGTATCGGGTTTGCCAAAACCGAGCAGGTCCACATCTTTCGTTGTGCGATAGCTATGCCCATGCCAGGCCAAAAATAAGGTGGCACCTTTAAGTATGAATTTCTTGGCATATTCGGATTGCCCGATGCGGTACAACAAGCGCTCAGCAGCGTAACGCATGGATACCAGGGTGTTGTCCGCGCCGTCTTTTTTGCTTACATTGAGTAGCCTTTTCGCAATTGAATGGGCCAGGTTCTTCACGACGAAATCTCCATTTCAATATAGGGCCTCATCATATTGTAGACCCCGCGCAGTTTGGCCATTTTGCGAATGTCGTCAAGGGTTACTTTTTTGCCTCGAATCGCTTCACGCAGGGCTTCCATGGCGATATCAAGTCCTGTTTTATTGCGGAAACGAAACAGATCGGCCACGGTTTTGGCCACGCTGTAGACTTTGATCGTGGTTCCCGCAATGACATGTTCTTCAATACCCTGAGAATAAGCCGCACCCACAAACCGAACGATCCTGAGCCGGGGGTAGGTCATATTGGGTGCGCGTGTCGTGCCTTCAATCGCACACCATATTTCGTGGGGAAGCTGGGTGGTGATATTATGAAACTGCAGGGCAGAAAGCAGGCATACGACCGCATTTGGGCAGCGGATGGCCAGTTCGATGTAACTCTGGTTGGGCAGAACTGGCGCGCCGGAGACCCGATAAATGCCTCTTGCCAAGCGTTCAATTTTCCCAGCTTTAAGTAGCGCCGCTATTTCCGTTCTTGTAAAACCTCTTTTGACCGCCTCCCGGGAGCGGCAAATTTTTGATCGCTTGATAAAAAGAAACAGTTCTTGTGTTTTAGTCATAATACATTATGTATAATCCTATTTGATATGATTTGTCAAATCGTTCCAACAATTTCAGCCCCTGGAAGAGCCTGAGTGTTTTCAAAGAAACCTTTATTTAAAAGAAGGTTTACATTTTACCGGCCGGGGGTTCGCCGATGGCAAATCTATTGCTCATGGTAATGGGCGTCCCAGGGCTCCAAAATCGGTTGCCTTTAGCGAATCCGGTCTGCGGGAATCTCAACGTTTGCTTTCCGAGTTGTTTGCCGCAGCAGATGGAGAAGGATAACAAAAACTGTCATTGCAAGCCCCTCAGGCGCCGCTGACAAAGTCAAGAAGTCAAGCACCGAGTAAGATTCCTTGTAAGACCAGGCACCAATTCTTATTCCTTCTATGCTTCGAGATTGGCCAGCCATTCTCCGGCTCTGACAATCCGTATTCCGTCGGTTTCCGTATCGTAGCGCGCGTTATGCACCAATTGTATGGCTTTTGCCGCAGAGTGTCTTTCTTTAAAATAGCGCAAGTGAGGACTGATCCCGGCTGCAGACAGTTTCACTTCAATGAAATGAGTGATTGCATTTTTGTCAGCAAGGGCGAAATCGGTTTCCCTTTTGTCTTTTGTCCTGACATAGTATAAGCCCAGGTCGGCACCTTTTGTATCCTGCAGGTAGTGAGAGTTTTTTAAAAGGCATACCGCCACTGTATTTTCAAGTTTTATGCCCTCGTCTCCGTCAACAAATCCGCTGTCGTAAAAATATATCTTCGGTTCTTTCAGGATAGATCTGGCGATATTTTTGTGAAACGGCTTGATGACAAAAATAATGTTAAGGCTTTCAAGAATAGTGATGTATTTACGGATCGTATTTACCGCAACCTGTAAATCTTCCGCCAACGCTGTAAATGAAACCGGTGAGCCGACCCGCTTCCTCAGCATTTCCAGAAGCAGCCGAATAACCCGTATCTCGTTTATCCGGCCGTAATCCATGATATCTTCCCGGACGATGTCGGTGAAATATTGTTTTCTCCAGCGTGCCGCTTCTTCTTCCGATCCGGACAAGAACGGCTCGGGAAAACCACCGAGTTTATTAAGCAGATTAACGGCTTCATATGGTTTGACGGTCCCTGAAAGTTCCTTGACGGAAACAGGGTGGAGCCGATATGAGAAATACCTGCCGGCAAGCGAATCTCCCGTCTGCCTGAAGGTCTCGAGCCTGGCGCTGCCGGTAACCAGGAATGTCTGCTGGGGGCTTCTGGTGTCAAAAGTGCCTTTCAAATAGTTCTTCCAGCCTTTCATTTTATGTATTTCGTCCAATACGATCAATTCATTATTTATCGCCCACTCTCTTTTGCGAATGATGACCGTATCGTCAATATCATCATTATTCAAGTAGATGGTGCTTTTATACTCTTCCTGAATATTTTTTGCGAGATATGTTTTTCCTACCTGCCTTGGGCCCGTCAAAAAAACCATTTTTTTTTTCAGGTCTCTTAAAATATGGTCGTACAAATATCTTTTCATATTGAAATTATACAAACCTTTGCATAAAAGTCAAGACTATTATGCAAACAACTGCAAAATAGTCCAACCGCCATTTCGTGATCGCCACGAGATTTTCAGCCAAAAAACAGCGCTGGCTGGCAGCCTGGGGGGAGAAGAAATTAAAAAATGGCTTTGCCAGGATAAGAATGATGATGATTTCTGGAACCTGGAGACCGAATCCTTATGGCTTCCTAGTCATTAAATATCGGGCGTAGGGGCGGGGTCATCCCGCCCTTCTTTAGAATCATCGATCCAAAATGCGCGGTTGGGCGCGATAACCGCGCCCCTACCGGCTTGTCCCAGATTGGGGGCCATGTGCTTACATCATGATAAAAGGGCACGGCACGCCGTGCCCCTACGGTTTGACAATCTCTTTCTGGTTTCTTATGATGCTTTGGCTTGGACGCCAGGAGAATACGAGAAACATAAAAAGGCAGCAGCATGAATGAGAAATAAACTGAGGCAGCCATGAAAAAGAAGATTCCTGAAGGCGCAATGATTCGCTTCCGTTTGACCCCGGCCGAGCGCATGCTCGTTCGTGATGAGACGTTTTACGATCCTGATTTCGCCAACTTGGCCGAGTGTGAAGGGAATGGATTCGTCGTGCCGATGACGCTGCTTGATATCGATGAACTCCTGGGAGATGTTGCGGCCGCGGCCAATCACTGTGCAGATAAAAAGGTACAGGCAAAGCTGGACCGCTTTTACGATAAGCTGCAGCGCTACCTGGACAAGTACGAAGAGATTTGAGGCAGTTGGCGCAGCACGCCCTCACTCTCCACGATCCTGATTTTTTCCTCGGTCAGACCGTCCAGTTCACAAGCCAACCCATGAAGAAATGTAAGACCTGGCACCAATTCTCCAAAGGTCTTTTCCATAGCCGTATCGATCTCTTCGAGCAAAGTCACAAAGTCAAGCACCGACCCCGGTTCCCCGGTTCCCTGTATTTTTTACAGTTGGACATACCCCGGCACCGTACGATTTCTGGGGTCTCGAGTTTGAGGCCAGGTCCGCTTTGGCTTTTCCAATAGTGGATTGATCTCGATGGGTGTCTGGTGCAAAACATACTGGTTTTGTAACCA
>JAHIKI010000025.1 GCA_018897435.1 Acidobacteriota bacterium
AAAATATTGATAAATCAAAAAATATTACAAAGTGATGATAATAATCCATTCAATCTTTTTCATGCTTTTCAACTACAGGGTTGTTTTACATACGGAGACACGAGAAAAGGACATAAAGATAAGGACAAACGAGAAAATATTGATATGACAAATGTGGAAATTTACTCACGGAGAAAAAAATAAATATTTAATAAATAAATTCATCAAAAAATGCTATAATTCAAACATGATTACTGAAATTGATAAAAAAACAATTTATGATATTTCCAAAAAATACAGGGCAAAACGGGTCCTGCTTTTTGGGTCAAGTTTAAAACCAGAAAGAGAAAGTCGTGATATAGACATTGCAGTTGAAGGAATTCTGCCAAAAGATTTTTTCAGTTATTATGGCGACCTTATGTTTTCTTTATCAAAACCTGTCGATATAATTGATATTTCTGGAACATCTAAATTTATCAAATTAATTCTCAAAGAAGGAGTTCTTCTCTATGGCTGATTATCAGGAAAACATTGACGCTGAGTACGAAGCCATAGGTAAAATAATCTCTGCCTTCCCCACAAGAGATTTATCTCATATTTCTGAACTTGAACTAGCAGGTGTTGCCGCGTATCTTCATAATTTTTATAATGGTATTGAAAATGTGTTAAAACAAGTATTTTTTGCCAAGAAACTCGAAATACCAACAGGTGAGTCATGGCATAGAGATTTAATTTTAAATGCCGTTAAAGAAAAAATCATTTCTAAATCACTATCAGAGGAACTTAAACGTTTTCTTGCTTTTAGACATTTCTTCAGTCATGCTTACGCCCTCGAATTATATCCAGACCGAATGAAACCGCTTGTTACGGATACTCCAAAAATATTTGAAAATTTAAAAAAAGAGATTGGAAAATTAAAATTATAAAAATGGCAATTCCGGCGATGGCCTATGGCCACGCCTGATTTTTTAGCGTTAGCCATAAAAAATATGGTTCAATTTCAATTTCAACATATCGATCATTAAATATTCCCCTCTTCCGTAAAGGGGATGAATGGGGGATCGAGAGTCCTTACGTAACTTGGTTCTTGCTCTCTACAACCAGATTACTCACCCACGGTGCCCACCGGTCTATTCCGGATAACGGTATTTCTTCTTGAAGGCGGCGATTTCGTAATCCTTCAATTCGCGCCATTCGCCCAGCGGCAGTTTGCCGAGGCTGAGGCTGCCGATGGCGATGCGGCGGAGCTTTTCCACCGGGTGCCCCGAATACTTGAAGGCATTGCGCAGGATATGCTTCTTGCCTTCGCTGATGGTCACTTTCAGCCAGGAGTTGCCGGAACTGGTCATTTTCACCGGCTCGATGACGAAGGGATTCAGCCGTTCCCCTTCCAGGAATACCCCTTTTTCCAGTTTTTTTTGCGTCGTCTCGCTTAAAGCTCCTTTGACTTTCAGCAGGTAGGTTTTGGGTACCTGGTTCTTGGCCGAGATGATGAAATTGGCCAGGTCGCCGTCGTTGGTCAACAGCATGAGCCCGTCGGAGTTATAATCCAGCCTGCCTACCGGATAGACCCTCTCCTTGATGCGGGTGATTAAAGAACGGACGGTAGGCCGCCCCTGCGGGTCGTCAAGGGTGGAAACGATCCCTACCGGCTTGTTGAACAGGAAATAACTTTTGCTTTGCGGATTGAGTTTCAGCAGTTTGTTTCTCACGTGGATGCGATCGCCCGGGGTGCGGACCGGGAAATTGGGATCGGTCACGGTGCGTTGGTTGACCTTGATCTTGCCATCATGGATCCAGGCGCGGATATCGCGGCGGCTGGCCGCTCCGCAGCTTTGCAGGTATTTTTGAAGTTTTGTCTCTTTCATTTGTCTATCCTCAGTCGTTTGATCAGTTCATAGAGCGTGGATGGCTTGAGCCCCAGGGCCTCAGCGGTTTTTTTCTGGACCCAGTTGTTTTTTTCCATGGTTTCGATGATCAGCTGCCTTTTAAAAGCAACCACTTTTTCGTTGAAGCCGCCCGGCTCCTGCCGCTGGTTCTTGACGCAAAGGATTTCCGGGGTCAGTGCTTCGGGAGTCAGCGTGTCGGTATTGGAAAGCAGAACGGCCCGCAGCATCGTATTCTGCAGCTCGCGGATATTCCCCGGCCAATTGTAGTCCATCAAATGCCGCAGGAATTTCGCGTTCATGTCCTTGATGGATTTATTGTTTTCGCGGGCAAACCTTTTCAAAAAAGCATCGGCCAGCAGGGGAATGTCCTCCTTGCGCTCGCGCAGGGGCGGGAGGTGGATGTTGATAATGTTCAAGCGGTAATAAAGGTCTTCACGGAATTCGCCGCTTTTTACTTTGGTCAACAGATCGATGTTGGTGGCCGCCAGAATGCGTACGTCGACTTTTTTGATCACATTGCCGCCCAGGGGCTGGATTTCCTTTTCCTGGATGACGCGCAGGATCTTGGCCTGAGTCTCTGTGGTCAGGTTGGCGATTTCGTCGAAAAAGATGGTGCCGCCATCCGCTTCTTCGAATATCCCTTTTTTGTCGCTGACCGCCCCGGTGTAGGCGCCTTTTTTGTAGCCGAAAAGCAGGCTTTCAAATAAAGTAGCCGGGATATTGCTCGAATTGAAAGGCGAAAACGGCATGTTTCTGCGGTTGGAGTTGGAGTGGATGGCCTTGGCGATTAGTTCCTTGCCGGTGCCGCTTTCCCCGGTGATTAAAACGGTGGAATTGGCATCGGCCACGCTTTCCACGATGCCCAATATTTTTTTCAGGAGCGGGCTGCGGCCGATGATGTTACTGAAGGAAAAACGGTCGCCGAGTGTTTTTTTAAGCTGGGTGTTTTCCCGCTTCAGTTTTTTCTCCTTGATAACGCGGTCCACCTTATGCTTGAGCTCGATATTGTTGAATGGCTTTTGCAGATAGTCCAATGCTCCCTGTTGGATGGCCTCGATGGCGGCTTCGATCGTTCCGAAAGCGGTAAGAAAGATAACCTTGATCTGCGGATCATTGGTTTTCAGTTCCTTGAAGATCTCCAGCCCCGAACTGCCGGGGATCATCTGGTCCATAATAACCACATCCACATCTTCGTCATGGTTGGTTTTGGCCTGGGATTTGTTTTCTGAAATGCGCAACTCGTACTCGGGTTCCTGGAAAATTCTCCTGAAAATATCGTGGATGATGCTTTCGTCGTCGACCAAATGGATCGTTTTTCTTTTCATAAACTAATGCTCCTCAGCGGGCTTTGCAGGGGAAAGGTGATGCTGAAAGTGGTGCCGCGGTCTATCTTGCTGTTCACCTGGATGTTGCCGTAGTGCTCTTTGACGATGTTGTAGACGATGGCCAGGCCCAGGCCTGTGCCCTTGCCGATCTCCTTGGTGGTGAAAAACGGGTCAAATACCTTTTCCAGGTTCTTCTCGCGGATGCCGCGACCGTTGTCCTTAAAGCGTATTGTGATCTCTTCGGCGCTTTCTTCCCCGCTGATCGAAATCCAGCCTTCGCTGTCTATGGCATCGATGGCGTTGATGAAAAGATTGATGAAAAGCTGTTGCAGGCGGGTGGAAAAACCGTGGAAACTCTTCTGAAATTCAGTTATTTTATTGAAGGTGATGCTCTTTTTATTCAGCTTGTGCTCGACCAGGGCCAGGCTCTCGTCGATCACTTTGTTCAGGTTGATGGGCATGGGCTGCTGACCTTTTTGCCGGGAAAAATCGAGCAGGGTGCGGATGATCTTGTTCACGCGCAGTACCTGGTCCTGCATTTTTCCGACCAGCTCCAGGTTTTCCGCTCCATTCGGATTGTCGAGCAGGAATTGGCAGTAAGAGGAAATGCCGGTCAAAGGGGTATTGATCTCATGGGCGATGCCGGCGGAAAGCAGTCCCAGTGAAGCCAGTTTTTCCGAAGTGATCAACTGGTTCTGGATGTTGTTTTTTTCGGTTACGTCCTCGAATACGAATATGCGGCCGGATATGCTGCCGCTATCGTTTTTCAACGGGGATATATACACGTCGTAGATCGATCCCGCGCCCTGGATTTGCACCTTGACATTGCGCAGGGTGTGGTTGGCGAAGCGGTCGGTTCGGATCTTGCTCCAGAATCCCGCTCCCAGGACCAAAGGCGCTTTTTTGCGCAGCGCTTTTTCCCGCTTGATCTGAAAGCGATCTTCCATGAAATAATTCCAAGACTGCACCTTGTTCAGGCGCGAGACGACCATGATGCCGAGATTGATGTTTTGAATGATGTTTTCATTGAATTCCTTCAGCAGGTTCAACTCTTCGAGCTGGGTTTCCAAACGGGAATACAGGAAGGCGTTTTCCACCGAAAGGGCCAGGGGCGAGGAGATGCTGGACATCAGTTCCCAATCCTCGACGGTCAGGTAGGTATGGTTTGTTTTGCGGCCCATGGCCACAATGCCGATCAGCCGGTCGGCGATCTTTAAAGGCAGGAACTGGAAAAATTTATTCGGCGGCAGGGCGGCATGATCGCCGGGAAATTTTGTTGCGAATTCCTGTTCGGAAAGGAAAATGAGATGCTCCTGGCTTTCCAGGGTGCTACGGAACGTTTTGGTCAAATGCAGGCGAGAGCGGTTGGGCATCGAGTAGAACATGTTGTTTTTGTAATGGATCAAAAGGGAAGAATCATGCAGTTGGAAACCGCGGTTGATGATCTCCAGGAAATTCTGCGATAATGAGGAAAGATCCCTCTGGGCGCTGATCGAGTGTTCCAGCTCCTTCAGCTTGCGCTTGAAATTGAATGTTTCGCGGTAGAATAGTTTTTCAAAGAATTTCTGGATGGTGCTTTCCAACGGCTTGAACAGCAGCCCGGCCATCAGAATGGCGGCGATGGACCAGAAAATGCCCAGCAGCTTGTTCTGCTCGATATTCAGTCCCAAAAACATGTAAGTGCCGAAAATGAAAACGAAAAGCGATGAGACCGACAGGGTTTTCTTGATGATGTTTTCAATATCGGTCACTCGTTTTGGGGACAGAAAGTAAACCAAGCTCAAGGGCAGGAAAGGGAGAAAGAACATGCCAAGGAAAATACCGAGATTGGTTTTTCCGGCAAATGCCTGCGGTGAATAATTCAGCAACAGCAGGGAAATAAAACTCAGGGTGATGCCGCTTAAAGGGAAAATATAGCGCCTTTGCTTTTTTTTCAGGATCAGGGTCAGGGATGAAACGACGATGCTGATCCAGGCCAGAAAAACGTAGAGTGTGAAATATTGGCTGGCCAGGGAGCGGAAATGGTTGATGGCGGTGGTCAGAATCTCCGGATCGGGCCTGAAAATATTCTGCAGAATGAAATAAAGATTGATGAAAAGGAAAAGCAGCGGCGGCAGGTAGATCAGCAAGTAGCGGAAATTTTGGCTGAATTTTTTAAAGGCTCTGGTTCTGAGCGGATACTGCAATGCGTAATGGAGCAGCACGGCCGGAAAAAAAATATAGCAGACCGTATCCAGGACCAGGAAAATGAAATCGGCCGGGCCGTAATCGCCGCTGGGGGAAAATATCAGAAACCCGGACAGGGTGAGGCTGAGAATGAAAAAGATCTGCGGCGGCGGGAAAAGGGTCGCTTGCTTGACGTGCATGTTGAGAATGCCCAGGGTCAGCAAGATGGAGAGGATGCCGATGAAAACCAGTATGTAATAGGAAAAAGGCGTAAAAACCGGATTGATGTCGACGCCGACGTTTTTCAGGATGCCGTGGCGTTCGATCTCGTAGCGGCAGTAATTCCTGCCGGCGATGGAGCGCAACAGATCGATGCTGTTGCTGACCGAGTATTTGTTGACGGCCAGGAGGATGTCACCTGGCTTGATCTGACTGTTGGCCGGGGCCGATGCGCAGACCAGCCCCTGCTGCGAGTTTTCCCAGACCAGGTGATCGGAAACCGAGCTCCATTTCAATTTTTGGAAGAGATTGGCCAAGCTGATGAGGATGAACAGGGCGAAAATGAAGTGCCAGGGATACTTTTTGATCATAATAAAATATTAGCCCTGGCGGTCTTGAAAGACCATACTATCTTTTCCCTGGAACTCAGCGGCGGTAGGGTTTTTTGAAAGAAGCGGCGCGACAGCAGTTCCCGTTCGTAGTTGGCTGAAAAAATATCGTCCTCGCTCTCGGCATAGCCGTCGCTTTTTTGGGGAATGGAGCTTTGCTGGGGGTCTGCACCGTCCGGGTTCTGTTCGAGCGCCGAGGCTTTGAATCCCCGGGGGGTCTGCAGCAGCAGTATCAGCAAAATGATAAAAAGGGTCTTTCTCATTGTTTTTTCCCGTACGCGCTCAGACGCGTTTTACCTACTTCCATTATAACAATATATCTTTTTGCTGGCAATCATGCTGCCGGAGGAGTCGCAGTTCCTGGCACCCGGGGTTGGACTGCCGCTTGAGAGAGGTGGTTATTTCCGGTTAGGAGCTATGACTTTCAGGGTTTGTTCGGCAATCTCCAGCTCTTCGTTGGTGGGAATGACCATGACGCGGACCCTGGAATCGGGCTTCGAGATGACGCCGAGCTTGCCGAATGCCTCCTGATTGGCATTTTTATCAAAAACAATGCCCAGAAATTCCATGTTTTCCAGGATCATCTCTCTCTCTATAAGACCCCTTTCACCGATACCGGCGGTGAAAATGATCAAGTCGGCGCCATTCATGGCGGCCATATAGGCGCCGATGTATTTCTTGATGCGGTAGGCGAAGATCTCCAGGGCCAGGCGGGCCTGGGCATGGCCGGCGGCTGCCTTTTCGTTGATGTCGCGCATGTCGGACGAAACCTCGGAAATTCCCAGCATGCCGCTTTTGCGGTTGAGCACGGCATCCACCTGATCGTGGGTCATGCCCATGCTGCGCTGGAGCACCAGCGGGATGGCCGGGTCGATATCGCCGCAGCGTGTGCCCATGGCCAAGCCTTCCAGGGGGGTGTAGCCCATGGTGGTGTCTACGGAAATGCCGTTCTGGATCGCGGCCATGGATGAGCCATTGCCCAGGTGGCAGGTGATGATCTTCAGGTCCTCAAGTTTTTTGTCCATGGCCTTGGCGCCCTGCTTGGCCACATAGAAGTGCGAGGTGCCGTGAAAACCATAGCGGCGGATCTTGTCCTTACGGTAGTATTCATAAGGGATGGGGTAGATGTAAGCTTTGGCGGGCATGGTCTGGTGAAAGGCGGTATCGAAGGTCCCGGCCATGGGGATGCCTGGCAGGATCTTCTGGCAGGCCTCGATGCCGGTGATGTTGGGCGGGTTGTGCAAGGGCGCCAGGGGGATGCACTCCTTCAGCGCGTTGAGCACGGCCTCGGTGATGGGCACGGTGCCGTTGAATTTTTCCCCGGCGTGCACCACGCGGTGGCCGACGGCGAATATCTCTTTTTTATCCTTGATCACTCCGGTCTCAGCATCGGTGAGATTGCTGACGATCAGGTTGATGCCTTGCTCGTGGTTGGGAATGTCGAGCTCGCTGACCCGCTTCCGCTCGCCCTGGTAATAACTCAGTACCGAGCCCTTGATGCCGATCCTTTCCAGCAGGCCTTTGGCCAGGACCTGGAGACTTTCCATGTTGATCAATTGGAATTTGATCGAAGAACTGCCGCTGTTGATGACCAGAATTTTCATTGCGCCCTCGTGTGCCGCCGAATTTTTAATTTAAATTATAACGCTTTTTCAATTAAATGCAATACGGCAAACGGCATAAAATTAAATTATTAACTTTATTTCCGGCGCCGGCCCAAAGCTGGTGTTAGTGGTAGTGATAGTATTAGCAAGAAAATCAACGAAATTTGTATTTGAATTCATTCCCGTGCTGTTTATTGACACTGTCCTGGAACTGACACCTTTATCTCGGTTTTTTCTCCTGCTGTCACTAACACTGACACTGACACTTTGCCCTGGCAGTGAATTATGTTAAAATCGCTTATGAAAAAAATTAGACTTCTTCTGCTCTTGACCATACTTCTAGGCCTGCCCTTGTTCTGCTATGTCGGTCCCGGGGCCGGTTTTGCCTTCGTCGGTTCGTTCTTTTTCATATTCGCGGCTTTTTTCCTGGCTATTTTCAATTTCCTGACCTTCCCGGTGCGCGCGCTGCTGCGCTTCATCAAGCGGGCCAGGACGCTGAAAAAAGCCAAGTTCAAGAGGGTGTTGCTGATTGGTTTCGACGGCATGGACTACCACCTCTTCAAGCAGTTCAAGAAGCAGGGACACAAGTTCCCCAATTTTGATAAGCTGGCCAAGGAGGGGACCTTCTCACCGCTGTGGAGTACCGAACCGCCGATCTCGCCCGTAGCCTGGTCCACTTTCACCACCGGCGTCAATCCCGGCAAGCACAATATCTTCGACTTTCTGACCACCGACCGGGCCACCTATATGCCCAAGATGGCCGGTTCCGACATCATCCCGCCCCGTCGCAGCCTGACGATCGGCAACTGGGTGATCCCTCTGGGCAGCCCCAAGATCGAACTGAAGCGCAAGAGCCAGAGCTTCTGGAAGATCGTCAGCAGCAAGGGCATCTACGCTTCGGTGTTGCGCATGCCCTTCACCTTTCCGCCGGAAAAATTCTACGGTTCCATGCTGTCCGGCCTGGGCACGCCGGACCTGCGCGGTACGCAAGGGAGCTTCAGTTTCTATTCCGACGGCCAAGCCGAAAATTACGACATTTCCGACGGTGTTTTTGAATCACTGCAGCCACTGGGGGGCGATCGTTTCAGCGGCAGGATCAAGGGACCCGGGCATCCTTTTCGCAAGGGCAACCCGCCGCTGGAGATTCCCTTCACCCTGACCCTGGATCGCGAAAACAAGAGCGTTGAGATCGCGGTCGGCAAGGAAAAGATCAGACTGCGGCAGAACCAATTGTCCCCCTGGGTCAAGCTGGATTTCAAGGCCGGACTGATCGGGGTGGCCGGTATCGCCCAATGGGTGCTGGAAGATGTCGCACCCTTGAAGCTCTACCTGTCGCCGATCAACATCGACCCGGAAAAGCCGTCCATGCCGGTTTCTCATCCGAAAATATTCTCGGTTTACCTGGCCAAGCTGCTGGGTCCGTTCGCCACCCTGGGCATGGCCGAAGATACCTGGTCGCTGAATGAGCGCGTCCTGTCGGAAAAAAACTTCATCGACCAGGTTTACCGTACCCAGGAGGAGAGGGAAAAGATCTTCTTCAACACCCTGGCCAAGATCAAGGATGGACTGGTTATCCAGGTTTTTGAAACCACCGACCGCATCCAGCACATGTTCTGGCGTTACCTGCCCGATTCCGGCTCGCCGGCGCCCAGGCCCAGCAACGATCCGCTGGTGACCGGGTCCATTTTGGAAAGCTACCGGCGCATGGACGATTTTCTGGAAAAACTTTATAAAAAAATGCGCCCGCATGACCTGTTGATGATCGTCTCCGATCATGGCTTCAACGCTTTCAACCGCGGCTTTAACCTGAACACCTGGCTGCACCAGGAAGGTTACCTTGTCCTAAACCAGGGCAAAAAGACAAGCGGCAAGTGGTATGCCGACGTGGACTGGAGCCGCTCGCGGGCCTACGGCCAGGGTTTGAACGGCATCTTTCTCAACCTCAAGGACCGGGAAAGCCAAGGCATTGTCAATCCCGGCGCTGAGGCCGAGGCGCTGAAAAAGGAGATCAAGGAAAAGCTGCTGAGGGTAGTTGACGAAAAGCACAAAAAAAACGCCATCAAGTCGGCCTTTATCCGTGAAGAGATCTACCACGGACCCTACACTGTCAACGCCCCAGATATCGTGGTCGGCTACATGGCGGGGTACCGGGTTTCTTGGGAATCGGCGGTAAATTATGTCGGTGAGGAACTGTTTTCCGACAACACCCGCATGTGGAGCGGTGACCACGCTTTTACCCGCGACCAGATCCCGGGCGTGTTTTTCTGCAACCGCAAGATCGCGGCAAAGGACCCGGGCCTGATCGACATTTCACCGACCGTGCTGGCCGCTTTCGGCATCGAAAAACCCGGTTTTATCGAAGGCCGCGACCTGAAAATAGAATGACCGGTTTTCCTGATTGAAAATTTCTGAAATTTGAATATATATATACTTAGAAAAAAAAGGGAGTGCCATGATCAAAAAAAGAGAAGAAAAACGTATTCCTTTCCGAAAATTGATCATTTGCAAATGCGGCAAGGAGATGCACCCAGGCTTCACCCAGGATGTTTCCCAGCATGGTATCGGCATCCAGACCATGCAGTACCCCTCTCTTAATCACAAGGTGCGCATCGCGCTGGCGGTCGAGCAGGACTCGATATTTCTCGACGGCGAGGTCCGCTGGGCGCGTGAATCCTCCGACCAGCATGAAGTAAAACCCCGGGAGATCGGCATCTATATCCGCAAGCCGCCGGCCGACTACCTGCGCCTGGTGGCCGAGTGCAGCGACCGCAGCCGGCCCCGCCATCTTTACGAGCCGTTGAAGTAGCCGCTGTCCCAGATTTTTTCGCGGCTGAAAAACGCAGTTTAGGTCTTGCGCTAAATTTATTTTGCAATGAGCGAAACTTTATGATAAAAAAAACGTCTATAGATAATATAGGATTGCTTCAGGCAATTTTATTGAATAAAAAATCGAGGAGGTTTTTATGGCTGAAATGAGCAGGCGTTCTTTTTTGAAAACTACGGCCGGGGCTGCCGCCGCAGTGCCGGTCCTTGCCGGCGGCTGGCAGCATTTGCTGGGTGCCGAAAAGCCCGGTTATTTCGAACGGGAATTCGGCATCAGCGATGCGCTGTGCCGGAAAGTGCTGGCCGCGTCGCTGGCCAGGGGCGGTGACTACGCCGACCTGTATTTCGAGCATACCATCGGCAACTGGATCGTTCTGGAAGACGGCAAGGTCAGTCGCGCCTACAGTGATGTGGCGCTGGGCGTGGGCATCCGCACCGTCAAGGGCGACCAGGTCGGCTACGGATTTACCCAGGAACTGGATGAGAAGGCCATGCTCAATGCCGCCGCCATCGCCGCCACCATTGCCGCCGGCGGCAAAACCGAGCCGGCCAAGCAATTCGCCTGGCTGAAAACCGCGAATCATTATCCCCTGGTAAAACTGCTGACCGACGTGCCTTTGATCGCGAAACTGCCCCTGGTCCAGGGAGTCAATGAAAAGTGTTTCGCCCTTTCGCCGCTGGTGATCAAAGTCAATGCCACCTTCCATGACCAGCAGAAACGCATCATGGTGGTCACCTCCGACGGCGTTAAGGCCGAAGATTTGCAGCCGCGCAACTACCTCACGGCAGCGGTTGTCGCGGAAAAGGATGGCAAACGGGAGCAAGCGGGCTGGAACCTGGGCGGGCGCAGGGATTTTTCCTATTTCACGCAGGCTGCTGTCGAGGCCATCGCCGCCAAGGCTGTCGCAAACACTCTGCTGCTGTTCGACGCCGTGCAGCCGCCGGCCGGGGAAATGCCGGTGGTCTTGGGACCAGGAGTGACGGGTGTCCTGCTGCATGAAGCCATCGGCCACGGCATGGAAGCCGATTTCAACCGCAAGAAAACGTCGACCTACTGCACCATGATCGGCAAAAAGGTGGCCGAGCCTTTTGTGACCATCATCGATGACGGCACTATCCCCGGCATGCTGGGCTCCATCAACTTCGACGATGAGGGCATCCCGGGGCAGAGGACGGTGCTGGTGGAGAACGGCATGCTGAAGAGTTACATGCATGACCGGATTTCAGCCCGGTACTACAAGGTAAAACCCACCGGCAACGGTCGCCGCGAAAGCTACCAGCACTACGTGCAGCCGCGCATGCGCAACACGCTGATGCTGGCCGGCCCGGCCGATCCCCGGGAAGTGATCCGCGCCGCCGGCAAGGGCATCTACGTGCAGAACGTCAGCAACGGCCAGGTGAAGATCGGCGAAGGCGATTTCGCTTTCTATGTTTCTCAAGGGCGGATGATCGAGGACGGCAAGCTCGGCGCCCCGATCAAGGACATCAACATCATGGGCAACGGCCCTAAAATGCTGCAGAACATCGGCATGGTGGCCAATGACCTGGAATTGTTCCAGGGCGGCACCGGCGCCTGCGGCAAAGGCGGGCAGGCCGTCCCCTGCGGATTCGGACAACCCTCGTGCCTGGTCAAGTCGCTGACCGTCGGCGGCGTCAGGTCCTGAGCAAAGGAGAAATGGCAATGAACAAGGAAATGTTAGAATTGTGTGCCTGGGTGGTCAAAACCGCCAAGGTGGCCGGCGCCGACGCCTGCATGGTCAATCTGGACAGCAACCGTTCCGTTGAGGTCAGTTACCGCGATCGCCGCCCGGAAAACATCAAGGAGGCCTCCACCAAGGCCCTCAATGTCCGGGTTTTCGTCAACGGCCGCTATTCCAATCAGAGTACTTCCGACCTGAGGAAGGAGGCTTTGCGGGATTTCCTGGCCAACGCCGTGGTCGCCACCAGACTCTTGGCAGAAGATCCCTACCGGACCCTTCCCGACCCGAAATACTGCCAGGGCCGGGCTGAAATGGACCTCGAACTCGCGGATGCCGCCTATGCGTCCTTCACCCCGGAAAACCGCCACGAAATGGCCAAGGCCATGGAAAATGCCTGCCTGCAGGCCGGCGGTGACAAGGTGATCTCGGTCACGGCCCAGGAGGAGGACGGCAAACAGGAATCGGTGCTGGTGGCCAGCAACGGCTTTGAAGGCTACAGCCAGGGGACCTATTACGCGGCCTTCGCCCAGATGACGGCCCAGGACGCCGGCGACCGCCGGCCCAACGGTTACAGTTACGCGGTGACCGTTTGCCGTAGCGACCTGCCCCGGCCGGAAGAGATCGGCGCCCTGGCCGCCCGGCGCACCCTGGACCTGATGGGGGCCAAAAAAATCAAGACCGAGACCCTGCCCATCATAATCGAGAACCAGAACGTGGGCCGCCTCTTCGGGGGTTTCCTCAGCGCCATGTTCGGCCGCAGCATCCAGCAAAAACGGTCGTTCCTGGCCGACAAGAAAGGCCAGGCGGTCGCCAGCCGGCATCTCACCCTGGTCGACGATCCGTTCATCACCAAAGGCCTGGGCAGCCGCCTGTATGACGATGATGGCATCACAGCCAAAAAAAGGGTCATGATTGAGGCCGGAGTTTTAAAGGAATTTTTCGTCGACTGGTACTACAGCCGCAAGCTGGAGTGGGAGCCCACTGCGGGCGGCCCTTCCAACCTGGTCATTCCCCCGGGCCGGCGCCCGGTCCAGGAGATCATGAAAGACCTGGGCCGCGGCATCCTGATCAGCGGCTTCATCGGCGGCAACTCCAACCCGACCACCGGCGACGCCTCGATCGGTATTACCGGCCAGCTCTTCGAAAACGGTGAGCCGGTGCAGGCCGTGGCCGAGATGAACATCGCCGACAACCACCTGAAGTTCTGGCACAAGCTCATCGAAGTAGCCAATGACCCGTTCCTCTACTCTTCCTTCCGCTTCCCCAGCCTGGTCTTCGAGAACGTGGTCGTGTCGGGAGTGTAGTATCTTTTGAATAAAAGCAGGCTGCCGGCTTAAATGAAATAGCCCAGAATTTCGTTCAAAAGCAGGATCTTATCCGCGGGCACGGCGATATTTTTACCCTTGCGGACCAGGAAGCCTTCGGTCAGCAAAAAATCGGTGGGGGCGGGAAAAGACTTGAAAGCAGATGCCGGGATGCCGTCGAGCAGGCGCAGGCCGGTGATGATGCGGCGCAGGTCGGGCTGTAGGGGAGCGGTTTTTTGCTCGGGAAGAATCCCTTTGTTCAGGGCGGCGTAATATTTTTTCAAATCCGAAAAATTCTTGTAATCGCGACTGTTAAGGAAACCGGCAGCCGAGGGGCCAAGGCCGATGTAAGGTTGATTTTTCCAATATTTCAGGTTATGTTGCGAAGCCTTTCCCGGCCGGCAGAAGTTGGAGACTTCGTAGTGGTTGTAGCCCAGGTCAAGCAGGCTTTGCCGGGCTTGAAAATAGAGGCGGGCGTCCCGTTCATCGGCAGCCTGGCGCGGCACTCCCTCCAAAATATAGACAGAAACGTGGGCGGGTTTCAATGTTTCGATTTGGTGAAAATTCAGCGCCATGCTCTTGGATGTCTGGGTTTCCAGGCCGATGATCAGGTCGAGGCTGATGTTGGTGAAGCCGGCGTCCCGGGCCTGTTCCATTGCCTGCAGCGCTTGAGCGGCGCTGTGCGTCCTTTTCAGGCAGCGCAGGTCGCGATCCTGGAAGGACTGGACACCGATGCTCAGGCGGTTGACGCCGGCGCGGCGGCATGCCCTTAATTGCGGCGCGGCCAGGTCTTCCGGATTGGCTTCCAGTGTGATCTCGCTTTTTTTGTCGATTGGGAAGTTTTTCGCCGCTGTTTCCAGTAGGGCCGATATTTGCGGTGCGGTCAACAGCGAGGGCGAACCGCCGCCGATATAAACCGTGTCCAATGGGCGGCCGGGATCCCGACGCCGGCGGATTTCCCGCGCCAGGTAACGGAGATAAATAGCAGCAAGGGCCGGCCGGTGTTTTTTTTTGAAAAAATGGCAGTAAAAGCAGGCGCGGCGGCAGAAGGGAAAATGGATGTATAATCCGCTTTTTTTCAAATCAGGGCCAGGCGCTTTTTCTCGATCCAGCCGGCGATCTGGGTGGAAGCGCTGACCTGCACCCAGTCGCGGTAACGGTCGATGATCCGGACTTCCAGGCCGGGATCGACCTTGAACAGCACGGTGTTGTCCTCGCCCGGGCCGCTGCGCAGCAGGGAGTTTTCCTCCATGATCATGGCGCTGCCGCTTTGGCCGAGGGCGGCCACGCGGCTGATGTGATAGGCACCGAGGGCCAGGATCAGCAGGAGAGAGAAAGCCGCGGCGTAGAGGATTTTTTTATTTCTTCCCCTGGTCAGCAGCAGGAATAGCGAGATGTTCAGCAGCAGCAAGGCCAGCAGCAGCATGGTGCTTAATGTGTTCAGGCTCAGTTTGCTTTCCAGGACCTGCAGGCTGCGAGTGACGAAATCGGGTTTGGCCGGGACCGCGGCGGCGGGGAAGTGGCGGTTGACCATGGCGATGTTTTTAGAGATGGCAGGGTCGAGGGGGCGCAATTCACGGGCCTGCAAATAGTAGATCTTGGCTGACAGGAAATTCTCCAGTTTGTAGTGGCAGTTGCCGATGTTGAACAGCACCTTCCAGTTCGTGACCTGGCGGCTGATGTTCAGGTATAGGGGCAGGGCGGCGGCAAATTTGCCCTCTTCATACAAGCGGTTGGCGGCAGCGAAGTCCTCCTGGACTCCGGCACCCGCGACCGCGGTCAGCAGCGCCATCAGCGTGCAAAAAAAGATCGCTTTTTTTTGTTTCATTTCATCTTCTTGTCGATTTCCCTGAGCAGGCCGCGCAGGGTCTCCAAGTCCTTTTTCAGCTCCAATGCCGATTTTTTATGCTCAGAGAACTTGGCCAACTCCGACTGCGACTTGATGAACAGGAATTTTTCGGCGCTGGCGGCGGCGACCTGCCGTTGGCGGAAGATCTCGGCGATCTTCTGGTTGGAGATCTCGGCCAGGCCCAGACCGCATTTTTCCTGGAAGTAGGCCTCCAGGAGCGGGGCAATGTCTTCGCCGTGCCGGACGCGGGCCAACTGCTTCAGTATCCGGGCCAGGACCTGCCGGTTACGGAGCAGCGGGCTGGGGGCAATGTGGCGGTCCCAGAGAACGGTTTTCAGCAGCAGCAGCAGGTTGAAGGCGAAGAAAGCGAGAATGACGGCCGCGAACCATTTCTGGCGGTACAGGTGCCAGGATTGGTCATGGAGCCGGCCGCTGCGGATGAAATCGATGTCCTCGCCCTTCTGCACAATAGCGCTTCTGGGCAGGGTCAGGGCATGGTCCGTTGAAAGTTTTTCGCCGCTGACCCGGATCGACAGGGGATGGCTGCGCAGGCTGACGATATTGCCCCGGGCCGGGTCGAAATACCTGAACTCCAGGGCCGGGAAAGTAAGGGTGCCTGTTTTGTTGAAGGACACCGGGATTTCGGCCCGCAGGGTCCCGGCCAGGGCGGCGGAATTATATTTGTTCTCCTGGGTGATCTTGGCCGGATAGGTAACGAACTGATCGCTGCCGGGCAGCGTCGGAGGAATAATGGCTTTGCAATTGCCGCTGCCGCTGATCTCAATTTGCAGGGTGACGATGTCGTTGATATCGGCCTGGGCCTGGGGGCTGTGCAGCGAAAAATCGAATTGGCCTACCGGCAGCCCGGCCCCCTCGGGGGGAGGTTCGCCAACCGTGATCTTCACTTCCTGGGTCGAGCGGCGGATCGGCTGCGAACCGAAGAACATGGATTGCGCATCGGCCATTTCCAGTTCGAACTGCAGGGACGGTATGGTCAGGGTGCCGCCCTCGCTGGCGAACAGCGCCGCTTTGCGGATCTCGTAGACCTGGTAGATGACGCCGTTGACGTTTTCGCTGCCCGGGGTGATGGACTGGGGGACCGGAAACCATTCCTGCCAGAAACCGGCGAACGAAGCGCTGGAAAGCATGTTTACGGCTTGGATGCGGTTGCGGGTGTAGAGCAGGACACGGAACAGCAATTGCTCGCCTTTCAGGCAGTTTTTTTTGGGCAAAACCGCCCGCAAGTAGGCATCCACCTTCTGCGGCTGGCGATTCTGCATGGGGGAGGTGAAAAAATCGTCACCAAAAAACGAAGGCTGTCCTGCCGGAGGGGGCTGGGCGGGGTTTAAGCTGCCTTTGACCACTTCCACCGTGAACTGCCGGGTCTGGTAATCCTGCCCCTGGTACTGGTAGCGGACCGGCGGCAAGGTCAATTTTCCGGTGCGCACCGGCATCAGGTAGTAGACGAAGCGGGTGGAGGTGGAGCTGGCACCGTTGCGGAATTGGAATTCGGAACTGCGTGTTGTCTGCAGGGTCTTGAAATCGTCGAGGTAGGTCAGATCTGGCTGGCTGGGATTTTCGATATTTTTAAAGGTCAGGGTGTAGATCAAGGTGTCGTCCAGGCCGAGTTTTTCAGCGCTGACCCTGGCCGTGACCTCGGCGTCCACGTTCGACATCAAGGTTGACGCGGCCAGCAACATGGCCAGAAGCAAGAAAAAACAGGCGCTACCAGTCCTTTTCATTTTTGACCGGGGCGATCTTGCGCTTTTTCTTTTCCATCTGCCGCTTTTCGTTCTGGTTGAGGAATTGCATCATGGCATTGTATTTCTGCTTCTGTTTTTCGGCTTCGGCCTGCGGGTCCTGCTGCTGGTCTTGCGGCTGCTCCTGCTGTTGCTGCTCCTGGATCTTTTTCAGGGTCAGCTCGAAGTTCTTCTTGCCCTGCAGGTCTTCGGGATCGAGGCGCAGGCATTGCTTGTAGCTTTCCAGGGCCTTGGGGAATTGGCCAAGCCGGTAGTAGGCGTTGCCCAGGTTGTAATGAAGACCGGCCGCGGCCGCTCCCAGCTTGGCGGGCTCGATGCGGGAAAATTCATCCAGGGCTTCCTGGTATTTTTTCAATTCGTAAAGCGTGGCGGCGGTGTTGTTCTTCAATTGCGGGGCTTCGGCTTTCAGACCCTTGGCCGAGAGGAATTGTTCCAGCGCTTCCGCGAATTTACCCTGGCGGTAGGCCTCGATCCCCTTCTGGTTTTTGCGGGCGGTCGGTTCGAACCAATGCCAGCCCAGCAGCAGGGGGAACAGCAGTAAAATGATCAGCTTTTTTGCCACGTGACCTTCCTGTCGCTGATGGCCATCTCGCTTACCAGAAAAAAAACGGCCAGCAGCAGTGGATAGGCAAAGCGGTCGATCTTTTTGCTTTTGACTTTTTTGGCCAGCAGCTGCCGTTCATAATCCCCTAAAATTCTAATGAAGGAAGAGATCCCGGCCGCGGCGCTCAGGCGGTAGTATTGCCCGGCGCCGGCCGAGGCGATCTCGATGAGCGTGTTTTCAACCAGCTGCGATTTAATGATATTGCCCTGGCTGTCCTTTTTCCAATTAGCGGTCTTGCCGCTTTCATCAAGAATGGGAATCGGCGCTCCGCCGGGAGATCCAACGCCAACGGTGAAAACAGCGATCTTTTGTTTTTGCAGTTCCGGCATTGATGTCGACCAATTTTTTTCCTGGTCTTCGCCGTCGCTGATCAAAACGATCACCTTTTGGCTGGCCGGGGAATTCTTGAACATGCGCAGGGCCAGGGCGAACCCCTTGGCGAAGTCGGTGCCCTGCTCTTCTTCCGGGCTGGCGGCCGAGGCCAGGGTCAGGAGTTTGAAGGCCTCATAATCCATGGTCAGCGGGCATTGCACGTAGGCTACGGCGGCGAAATTGACCAGGCTGACCATGTCGGTCTTCAGCGCGTCTACTATTTCCGCGATCAGGTTCTTGGCCACTTCCAGGCGCGAGGGCTGCAGGTCCTCGGCGTTCATGGAGGTGGAAGTGTCGAGCAGGAAAACGATCTCCAGGCCGCGGATGTCCAGGGTTTCAAAGCGTTCGCCCCACTGCGGCCGGGCCAGGGCCAGGATGAGGAAGAAGAAGGCCGCCAACAGCAGCGCCGCTTTAAAAAAATCCATTTCCCGGCCGCTGCGCACCACGCTCCGTGCTTCAGCCGCTGCCGCAATAAAATCACGCAGAATCCGCCTTTTTTTGCGGTAGTTCCACACCACCAGCAGGGTGAAGGGAATGAGCAGCAGCAGGAGAAAGAGCAGGGCGGGGTTGGCGAAGCTCATGGGCGCTCGTCGAAGGCTTTGTGATTTGATACTTTGACCATTTTTCCTAGATTATTATAGCAAAATGATGCGCTGAATGAAAGAATAGCTCGGTGCAAGGTAGACGGTTGACGGTGTACGGGCACGGCACGAAAGCGGGGCACGGCGCGCCGTGCCCCTACGATCCCCCTCACGAGTTCTGACCCAAAAACCTTGACATAAAATCCCCAATAGGTTAAACCTTAAACAAATCGCCATGAGCAAAACCTATGATCAGGGAAGAGAAGAGATAGCCAAACTTTGCAACTACTTCGCCACCAACCGTCAGGCTTTTTTCGCGGCGGGAGTCAAGGAAGCCCATATCCGCCAAAGCCTGATCGATCCTTTTTTCGAAGCCTTGGGTTGGGATATGCGCAATGCGGCTATGGTTGCGCCGCAGTACCGCGAGGTTGTTACTGAGGACAGCCTGGAAATCGAGGGTCAACAGAAAGCACCGGATTACACCTTTAGGGTTGGCACCCTGGCCAAGTTTTACACCGAAGCCAAAAAATGCGGTATCAACATTAACGCCGATCCGGGACCGTCTTACCAATTGCGTCGCTACGGTTGGAGCGCCAAGGTGCCCCTCTCCATCCTCACCGACTTCGAGGAACTGGGAGTTTATGACTGCACCATCAGGCCACGGCCCGTTGACAAAGCCAGTTACGGCCGCATTCAGTATTTTCGCAGCGAGGAATATGTCGATCGCTGGCGGGAATTGTGGGATATTTTTTCACGCGAAGCGGTGTGGGCGGGGGCTTATGATCGTTACGCCGCCTCCAAGCGCAAGCGCGGCACCTCCGAGGTGGACAGCGAGTTCCTGAAGGAGATCGAAGGCTGGCGCGATTCCCTGGCCCGCAATATCGCCCTGCGCAATCTGTACCTGGGCTATGACGATCTGAACACGGCCGTACAGCGCACCATCGACCGCATTATTTTTCTGCGTATGGCCGAGGACCGCGGCAGCGAATCTTACGGCCAGTTGCTCAAGCTCTGCGAACAGCTGGGAATATACACCCAATTTATGAAACTGTGCCGCAAGGCCGACGAAAAATATAATTCGGGGATATTCCATTTCCAGAAAGAAGAGGGGGTTTCTGAACAGCACGACCGCCTTACTCCGGCGCTGACCATCGATGACAAGGTAATCAAGCCCATCCTGCAGAATCTCTACTTCGAACACGGTTCGCCCTACCATTTCGGCGTTTTGCCGGTAGAAATCCTGGGCACGGTCTATGAGCGTTTCCTGGGCAAGGTCATCCGCCTGACGCACGAGCACCGGGCCAAGGTGGAAGAAAAGCCAGAAGTGCGCAAGGCCGGCGGAGTTTACTACACTCCCTCTTACATCGTTGATTATATCGTAAAAAATACCGTGGGCAAGATGATCGATGGCAAGAGTCCGGCCCAGCTCGCTGGCGGCAAAAAGGACCAGCCGCTGCGCATCCTGGACATGGCATGCGGCTCCGGTTCATTCTTGCTTGGAGCTTATCAATGCCTGCTCGATCACTGTTTGAAATGGTACCTGGAAAACCACCCGGCAAAGCATAAGGAAGCGGTTTACCTGGACCGCCGCGGCAAGTATTGGCGCCTGACCATCGCTGAAAAAAAGCGCATTTTGATCACACATATTTTTGGCGTGGACATCGATCTCCAGGCGGTTGAGGTCTCGAAACTGTCTTTGCTGCTCAAGGTCCTGGAAGGTGAAACAGACGAAACCGTGGGCCAGTCCCGACAGCTCTTCCACGAAAGGGCTCTGCCGAATCTCTCCAATAACATCAAGTGCGGTAACTCCCTGATCGGCCCCGACTATTTCTCCGGCCGCTTGATCCCCGACCCCGATGAAATGAAGCGCGTCAATCCCTTCGACTGGAACCGCGAATTCCCCGACGCCATGTACTCCGGTGGCTTTGATTGCGTGATAGGGAATCCACCGTATATCCGCATTCAGACAATGAAAGAATGGGCGCCGCTCGAAGTCGAAATATACAAACAACTATTTCATGCCGCTAGTACTGGAAATTATGATATTTATGTTGTCTTTGTCGAAAAAGGATTGAATCTATTAAATTCAATAGGGAGATTGGGATTTATTCTACCTCATAAATTCTTTAACTCTAAATACGGTGAAGCCTTACGCAGTTCTTTATCTAAAGGAAAGCATCTCTCTCAGATTGTTCATTTCGGCGATCAACAAGTTTTTGATGGAGCAACAACTTATACCTGTTTATTATTTCTTGATAAGACAGGTATAAATGAATGCAAGTTTACAAAAGTGGATGATTTGACTGCTTGGCATAGTCATGGTCAAGCTTCTGTAGGGGCTATTTCAGCTGCAAATGTTAGTTCCGCAGGATGGAACTTTATTGTAGGCAAAGGTGTTGCTCTTTTTGAACGATTGAATAAAATGCCAGTTAAGTTAAAGGATGTTGCTTCTATATTTGTTGGTTTACAAACAAGTGCCGATAAAATATATATTTTAAAAGACTCAGAACTCAAAAAAGGCAAATATATCACAGTTGAAGATCGGAATGGTAAAAAATGGACACTTGAACAGGAGGTTCTAAGGCCTTTCATTAATGATGTATCTCTTTCTACTTTCGAACGCCCAGTTTTAAATCATTGGCTGATTTTTCCTTATAAAGTAGAGAAAATGAAAGCTACATTACTAACCGCTTCTGAAATGATTGAATTTTTTCCAAAGACTTGGCAATATCTCAAGGAGAACAGTGATTTACTTAGGAATCGGGAATCTGGTAAGGCAGACACCACTGAATGGTATGGATATATTTATCGAAAGAACTTATCTCTTTTTAATGCTCCCAAATTAATTGTTCAAGTCATTTCACTTTTCGGAAAATATGCATACGATTCATCAGGTATTTATTTTTCTGGAGGGGGTAATGGCCCATATTATGGGATTCGCTGGTTAGATTCTAATAACCTTCATTCAATTCATTACTTACAAGCATTGCTATGTTCTCGAATTTCCGATTTTTATTTACATCGAGTCAGTAGTCCTTTCCGAGGAGGGTATTGGTCTTATGGAAAGCGTTTTATCGAGCAGATTCCAATTCGCACAATTAATTTTTCGAACCCATCCGACATTTCATTCCATGATCAAATCGTGAAACATGTAGATCAAATGTTCAAATTAAGTGAACAACGTACTAATTCGAAATCTGAATCTCTAAATACAGCAATTCACCGACAGATCAATTCGGTTGGCCTCGAACTCGACAAGATATTATATAAATTATATAGATTGACGGAAGAAGAAATTAAGATTGTTGAGGATGGAGCGGCGAAATGAAAAAACAACGTAAGCGGACTCCGCTTGTTATCGAGCACTTGGAAAAAATTCCTGGGATTGCCATTACGCTCTGTCCTGAAATTTTTACGGAATTCGCTAGAAAGAAGAGCGGGGTTTATGCGCTATACAAAGGAAGTTCTCTGTATTACGTCGGACTGACAAAAAACCTTCGTTCCCGCTTACATCGTCACCTCCGCGACCGTCACGCCCAGGAATGGAACCGTTTCAGCACCCTTTCCGTAGGGGCTTATAACTATACGCCCTATAATGACCGTATGTATCGCACCAAATCATGGGCGAAAATTTTTTCGCCCCTACGGAACAATCAAATCGTATTCGCCAAGATAGGCGGATAATTTGTGATGCCCTTATGAAAAAAACGCATGAATCCTGATATACGCGGTCGACGGTCGATCCGCCTCAAGGGTTGGGATTACGCCTCGCCTGGCTGGTATTTCGTCACCCTCTGCACCCGGAACCGGGATTGTTTGTTTGGAGATGTCGCCAATGGAGATATGTTATTGAATGACGCCGGACGTAATGTAAAAAAATATTGGCAGGATATTCCCGAACATTTTCCCCACGTTACATTAGACGAATTCGTCATCATGCCAAACCACGTGCATGGCATCATTTTCATCGCCCATTCCGTAGGGGCGTATAAACATACGCCCCAAAAATTGGATCAACCGATCCGAAGAAGGGCGAAAATTTTTTCGCCCCTACCCGACAACCCACGATTACGTTCACCCTCCAAAACCGTCGGTTCCATCGTCCGCGGTTTTAAAATCGGGGTCAGCGAATGGTTTCGCAAAAATTCGGATATGTCCGCCATTTGGCAGCGCAACTATTATGAGCATATCATCCGCAATGAAATCGAACTGAATAAAATCCGTCAATATATACGCGATAATCCGGTTGCTTGGCCGCTGGATGACGAAAATCCAGAAAAGCAATTCTCAATTAAGGATGAGAAAAAGCAGGATGACATTTGCCCGTGTTATAGTGAGAGGTGATTATGGAAACCAAGATCGCGGTATTTAAGGGAAAATCGATACGCAAGACTATCCACAATAATGAGTGGTGGTTCGCAGTCGTAGATGTAGTAGAGGTGCTGGCTGACAGTAATGATCCGGTGCAATATATCAAAAAAATGCGCAACCGCGATCCGCAACTTCAAACCAACTGGGGTACAATTTGTACCCCCCTTGATTTGATCGCCAAGGACGGAAAAATCAGGAAAGTTCTCTGTGCCAACACGGAAGGGATTTTTCGAATAATTCAATCCGTCCCTTCACCAAAAGCTGAACCTTTTAAGCGCTGGTTGGCTAAAGTTGGGTATGAGCGCATTCAGGAAATCGAAGACCCCGAGTTGGGGCAGAAGCGTACCCGCGCTTTGTACAAAGCCAAGGGTTACAGCGAGGATTGGATCGAAAAGCGGATGCGTGGCATCGCCATTCGCGAAGAATTGACCGATGAGTGGAAAAAGCATGGAGTTGAAAAGGATCGCGAATATGAAATCTTGACGGCTGAAATTTCTAAAGCGACTTTTGGCTTTACCCCCAGTGAATACAAAAAGTTGAAACGTTTGCAAAGGGAAAATCTGCGTGATCACATGAACGACCTGGAACTGATTTTTTCCATGCTGGGCGAAGCGGCCACCACCGAAATCACGAAAGTGGAGCATCCGCTTGGATTCGAAAAGAATCGCCAGGTCTCCAAGCGCGGGGGCCGCATCGCCGGCGGGGCGCGGGAAAAGCTTGAAAAGGAAACGGGGAAAAAAGTGGTCAGCCCGACTAATTATGTGACTGAAACCCAGAAGTCAAAGAAATTAAAAAAATAGCAAACCCTGTGATGCTGATCTCTCCAGGCTCAGGCCAACCTATGGTAGGGAGCCCCCGGAGAACATCTGATATATATTGAAAATCAATCGTCATTTCATGCCACTGCGGATCTTCTCGGCCAGTTTCTGCCCCCTCAGGGAACGGAAGAATACCGGCAGGACTTTGACCAGCTCCGCATCTTCCATGATATCTTGGGGCACGATCCCCTGATCCGCAGCAGCCAGGTCAAAGAACTGGTACCACTCATCCGATCCTTCGACCAGGTTGAGCGCTTCGGCATATTTTTCAAGTATTTCCCTTCCCTTGGGCGGCTGGATCAGCCCCCGCTCCATTCGGCTTATGTTGGCTGGATCGCATGAAGCTTTCTTGCAGAACATGCGCAGGGTTAACCCCTGTTCCTGGCGCAGCTGTTCGAAATAACTCCCAAAATGAAGCAGCCTTTTCATTTTATTTTATCTCCTCTTATGTGTTGTATATTTTATACAACGGGCAAAATGAAAAGTCAAGTTTTTTTTAAGAAGATAAAAAAAGCGGGAACGGATGGCGACTTCAGCTAAGTTTAGTTGTCCGAAAAAACCGGACAACTGGAATTAATTTCCACGATGACAAGAGGGGTACAAGTTGTACCCCCCTTCATACTCTTGCGCTACTGCGGAATGTAGACCGAAGATGCACTGTGCCAAAAAATGGAAAAGAGCCTATACCTCTTCGTACTTATCCAGACAGCGCTGCAGTTTTTCGAAAAAGCGGTCCAGCCTGGCTTGGACCTTCTTATCAGAGCAGTGGTTGGCGGCAGCCGCGACATCTCCCTGGAGTTCTTCAATATCAAGCAGAGTCATCGGCACGACGAATCCATTTCCTTCACAATCGGCCAAGTTGGCAAACTCGGGGTCGTAGAGTGTCTCATCGCGAACGAGTGTGCGCTCGGCAGGGGTTAGGTGGAAGCGGACCATATCGCCTTCAGGAATCTTCCTTTTCATGGCTGTCTCAGTTCATTTTATTAGCTTGGACTCGTTCGCTCAACGTGTTCATATTCAAATTATTTTTTAATTTTTTTGTCTAACGCGACAAATTTCTTTTTAGAATTTAATAATTTTTTGACTTCGCGGTCAAAGTCGGAAATATAGTTTTTGTCCTGTATGGCGCGATATTTTTCATATTCTTTTAAAGCAAACTCTTCCGCGACTTCATGGCTGATCTTGCCGCTGTCCCGCAAAATATCTTTTTCGTTGAATTGTAAAAAAGCATCCAATTTTTTCACCCAATCTTTCATATACATCAAGACACCTTTTTGCGCCTGCATTTCAGCATAGTCAAGATACATCGTGACAATTCTGTTCAGTCCATCCAATTCTTTTTCATCCAGATAATTCTTGGCAATAGCGATATCGGTTTTTCGAATTGTACCTGCGGGCGAGTTTTTCCAGTTCGTGAGTCCCATATTTGGTTTCGCGCTATTTACTCTATTGGAAATAATTTCTGCCGCGGTTTGGCCGGAAATCGCGAAATGGAGTTTGTTTTGCACGGTAGCAAAAAATTGTTTGGTAATTTCTTCATTCGGATCATAGTCAGCGCTGCATTGGGCGTAAATGTCGGTAATTTTCTGATAGAACCTGCGCTCACTGCTGCGGATATCGCGGATACGTGCCAGTTGTTCTTCAAAATAATCTTTGCCGAAAATATTGCCGGGATTTTTGAGCCGTTCATCATCCATGGCAAAGCCCTTGATGATGTATTCCTTAAGTACTTGTGTCGCCCAGATACGGAAGTGCGTCGCTTGCGCAGAATTTACCCGGTAACCAACAGAAATAATGGCATCCAGATTGTAAAAATTAGTTGAATATTTTTTTCCGTCTTTGGCAGTTATTTCCAAAATGGAAACAACTGAATCTTCCTGCAATTCCCCTGTTTCAAAGATGTTTTTGAGATGTTTATTTATAGCCGGTATGCCAACGCCAAAGAGATCGGCCATTCTTTTTTGTGTGAGCCATATATTTTCATCACGCAAAAATATTTCCACTTTGACTTTGCCGTTTGGCGTGGTGTAGAGCAGGAACTCTGTAAAAGTGTTCTGTCTGGCGATCTGATGATTCTTTTTCATAATGTTATAACTCAATTTTCCAATTCGCTTGCTTTATCTCCCCTTAAATCAGGTGCTCAACAAAATCCATAATAAAAAATGGGGAAGTAAATGTCAACCCGCCCGCGGGGACGGTTTCCCCTGTCGGGGATAAGTGTGAAACGCCCGTATAAAATACACCTGTAAATTAAATATTCGGTAAAATCCGGTATCAGGTTTTTCATTATTACATTTTCTGATACTGAATGGGAACCGGTTCGCAAAAAGTTTTCATTCGTTGTTATTTCCTCAATGCGCATTTCATGCAGGGGCACGGCGCGCCGTGCCCTTACAAGAAGTTTTGGGATCACGACTCGATGTTGAGTGCATTGGCACCCGTTTCATCGTACAGATCGTGTTCTGCTCGGTTAACAGGTAGATCAAGAACTGGTTCAGGCTCAGGTTTTCCCTTCGGGCGCTTTCCGCCAATTTGCGGTGTAATGACTTGGGGATACGCAACACGAACTTGCCGCTGTAGGATTCCGGCTCGGGGATGGTGATCCCCCGGTCCAGCGCCGTCGTCAACCAGGCCTCCAAGGCGTCACGGATATTGCCGGCAACTTCCTCCAAACTCTCTCCCTGAGTCATACAGCCTTTCAGCTCCTCCACCCGGGCAAAGAAACCGCCTTCGGCTTCAGCCTGGATATGGATGCTGTAAGGCAGGGTCAGGTAATAGGAGATGTCTTTCTTTTCCATGGCTCAATCCTCCAAATCAAGTATTTCGATCATAATCTGTAAATATGTTCTTTTAACAACGTGATTGTGAACCGGAACCGTCATCTGAATATCCCCTTTGAAGAATACAAAGTGGCTTCCTTTCTGATTCTTTTTGTCCAACGTAAATCCAAAATGCTCTAAAATCACTTTTACCTCATCAAAACGCATATCGACAGGTTTGCGCAAAAGCCGTTCAATTAATTTCTCCCTTTTTGACATGCACAATAAAGTAGTACTATATTTAATACTATTAGTCAATACTTTATTATGCTTTTTTGTATTTTATTTAATTTTATTAAGAAAAGCACAAAACCGGAATGGAGTAGGGACAGGACACGACTTGTCCCATTAGCGAAGGAATTCGTGCCAGGTCTTTCATTATTGCATTTTAAATTAATAAATGGGAATTAAACAGGGGCACGGCGCGCCGTGCCCCTACTCCCGCACAAACCTCATACCGTGCACCAAAGAGCGGGATTGTTTCTGATGTACTCTTGAATTCGGCTTAAATCCGCTTCATCACGGACAATATGCTCGTAATAATTGCGCTGCTAAACGGGGACGCCAGGAGCCGCACGCAATTCATTAATGCGTTTGGCGGCCGCTGATTTAAAGGATCTGATTATGGTTGGCAGCGAGCCATGGACGGGTTTCCCGAATTGTTCCAACGTAGGGGCACGGCGTGCCGTGCCCCCTCATCGTGCCATGCCCTCATCTCATGTCGTGCCCCGTTCTCGCGCTGTGCCCCCTTCTCGTGCCGTGGGGGCACGGCGCGCCGTGCCCTACCTCATTCTTCTACCTGCCGATCAATGCGGCTAGCAGCTCGCTCGCTCGGTTGGAGACCGCTGCCGGCAGCTTTTTGATCAAGGCCGCCTCCCTGGCCTGCCAATCAAGACTCTTGACCTGGTCGGCCAGGATCGCGCCTTTGACGGGGAGACCGGAGGGCAATTCAACTTCGAAGGGGTAACCCTTTACCTGGCTGGTGATGGGGCAGAGGACGGCCAGGCCGGTCTTGCGGTTATAACTCTCGGGGGAAAGCACCAGGGCAGGGCGGCGGCCCGCTTGTTCGTGCCCCGATTGCGGGTTGAAATTCAACCAGATCGCGTCCCCGCGGCGCGGAACATATTCCTCCATCACCAGATTTCTTTGCCTGCGGCCGCCCCGGTTTCAACGGCTTCGTGGCGGTTTCCGTCATTTATCTTGGCCAGCAATTTTTTCAATTCCGGTTTTTTAGCCAGCATGGGCTTAATGATCAGGCTGGACTTGGCGACGCGCATTTCCACGCTCGTGGCTTCTTCAAGGCCCAGCTCCCTGCTGTATGCACTGGGAATGCGCAGGGCTAAACTGTTTCCCCATTTTCGTATGGTTGCCCGCATGACATCCTCCATTAAGTATAAACAATGTATATACTCCTTATTTTGCAATGTCAAGGGCAAAATGATAATTATTTGTTTGAATTGCGGCCAGGTCTTTCATTATCACATTTAATTTTAAATGAAGGTTATACCGAGTTATACGAAATAATCGGATAACTGAGGTCTGGTCCCAAATCAGACGTTCAGGGCTTGAGTTTGTGATGGTTATTTGCACTCTGAGTATCATCCCGCCGATTTACTTCGATCTCTCAACCGGTTAGAATGCTGCCATGAAGAAAAAACCTCTGCGTGCCGTTTTCGTTGGCTTCGGCAACGTCGGCCAAAGGCTGGCAGCCATGCTGACCCAAAAGAGCGACGCCAATTCCCCGGCCTGGCCGATCTGGAGCTGGAAACTATGGTTGCGAACCGGTAAGGAGAAAAAAAATGTACGCGAAAACTCGGCTTGAAAAAAGCGGAACTCTCTTGTTCCCGGTCCTGATGCTGTTTTTTTTACCGGCGCTACTGTATATGGCGGCACAAACAGTTCAGAATGGAGATGAAGCTTGGGGACAGGAACTTCTTAAAGAGAGGGAGCAGAAGGATATTGAATTCAAGACCTCGGCCACTTCGCCCATGGCCGGCGGCGCTCGTTTGACCGTCAGCGCCCCGGGGAAAACTTTCATAACTATCATGGACGGGACCGTGTCCGTTAAAGCCCAGGCCGGCGCCGGAACGGTTTTTGCGGTATTTTCCAGAGAAGGGAAATGGTATTGGGACGAAAGTGCCCAAGGGATCCTATGCCGCATGGGAGAACGTGACATCGCCCGGAATGTTGAGGCGCTAATCCCGGGATGCCTGTTCAGGGCCGGCCGGTTCACGCTCGCCGCCTATCCCGGCCCGGACAGTCTGGCCCTGATCGTCTTCGACCAGCAGCGCCGCCAGCAGCTTGATTTTGAACACTTGCTTTATTTTCCTGCCGATCCCGTTTACGCGGTGCAAGCCAGGTTGGAGAAATTTCTGGAAAAGCGCGAAGTGAAGATCACTACCACGCGCAAGCTGGAAAAGACATTTTATCGCTACGCCCGCATCCATTTTCAGCTGCATGGCAAAAACCTGGCTTTGACCGCCTTGAAGTCAAGCCTGGATGGTCCTGACGCAAATTACCTTTTCATCCCTTTCAAGGATATGACCAACGGCAGGGAGACCTATGAAGTCGGGCGCTTCATGGATGTGCCCGAGCCTCAAGGTGAGGAATTCGTCCTGGATTTCAACCGCTGCTACAACCCCCTGTGCAATTACTCACCCGCCTACAACTGTCCGCTGCCGCCACTGGAGAATTTCCTGGACATCGCCGTTCCGGCCGGAGAGAAGACATATCCTCATTAAGAAAAGAACGAGCAATCGTGACGAGTAATCCCCTCGGCGAGGTTCTTTAGGGCAAGTAACTAAGGAAAAAAACTAAAAAAACAAAAGTAAGAGAAGAAAAATTCCAAATCACAAATCCCAAATTCCAAATAAATTCCAAGTTCCAAATTCCAATGACCCAAACAAAAAAGTAGATGGGTAGAAGGGTAAACGAGTGAAAGGGTTAGGAAAACAGCAAGCGTTCGCTGCCAGTGCGATTGCCCCATCAACTCATCTACTCTTCAACGAGTGCTTATTTTTACGTTTTGGTCATTGGTACTTGGAGCTTGTTTGTGTTTTGGTATTTGGAATTTGATATTTTAGTCTTCCAAGTTCCTTGTCACTTAGCACTCGTCACTTATTACTTGTCACTGAGCTAGGCGCGGGGCCATGCAGCACCGAGCTTTCTTTTTTAAGCGGCTTGCCGCCCTGCACCGTATCCCAGCCGGTCAGCCAGGTCTGCACGTCGCGGTCGCCGTGCAAGGCAACGGTGATCTCGTCGCTGTCGCCGCCGCCAAATGGTTCGGCTTCCAAAAAAACGGTGCGGATCTCATTCTCTTGATCCAGGGGAATGGCCCAGGTCTGTGAATCGTAGGCGGCGATATCGATCCCGTCACCGTCGACCCAGGCCGCCATCGGCATGTTGCCGATATTGACCACGGTCACGTAGGCTTCATAGTTCTGTTTCACGCAGGAAACAAGGAACAGGGTCAGCATCAGCACGGCAAATCCCAGTAATATCTTTTTTTTCATATCTGCCTCCATGGGGCACTCGGGCCGCCACCACTCTCCAAGCAATTCGCATGCCAATCCTGAAGGGTAAATTTGTCCTGAAAAAAGGACAATCCGTGCTACCCGGTTTATCTTTGCATTTCTCAAGCGTATAATAGCATCTTTTTGGAGGATAAATCATGAAAATAAGAAACGTAATTTGCATACTGATAATGCTCGTGGCGCTGCCGGCTTTCCCGCAGGTGAATGCCCAGAAAATCAGCCAATGGCTGGTCCTGGGACCGGCGGAAATTCTCGCCAATGGCGCAGCTCTGCCTGCAGGTGAGGAAGCGGCTTTGGAATATGATTTCCTGTCCGCCGCCCTGCTCCGGCCCCAAGCGGGTGTGCGAGCGCAGTGGAGCACCCAGCGCCAGCTGACCTGGCAGCCCGGGGCCGCTCGTTTCGCCGGGTCGGCCGGGAAACAGGCTGTCTACCTGGCCGTTTACCTGGAAAGCCCACGCTGGTTGCAGGCCCAGCTGGTGCTAGAAGCGGCTTTTCCGCTGCGGGTCTATTTTGATGGCGCAGCACTGCCTCAGCCAGCCATAGACGGGAAGGAAGCGGAAAAAAACAGTTACCAGCTGACCCTGGCCAACGGTAAGCACCTGCTTCTGATCAAAGGGATTTTGCCCGCGGGTGCGGACAAGAATCATCTGCTGCAGGCCAGCTTGAAAAACAAGCCGGCTTTCGCTGCTGATCCCATCGCGGTTTCCCTGGGGGCCGAGCGCCGCACCAGCATGGAAGACGTGCTGAACACGGTGAACATCGATGATGTTTTTCTGGCCCCGGACGGGAGCAAGGTGGCCGTGGCTTTAAGCAAGCGTCAAAGCGGAGAAAGCGAGAACCGCCGCTGGCTCGAGATCCTGGATACGGGAAACGGCGGCCGCATATTTACTTCACAAGGTCTGGGAGCCATCGGCAATTTTCAATGGTTGAAGAATTCCCGCAGTTTTTTCTTCGGCCGTGCTGAAAAAGATCTTACCGACCTGTGCGTATATGACCTCGATGCCCACACCTGTCGGACGATCCTGGCCGGGATCAAGAACTTTTCCTCGTGCTGGTGGTCTGAAGACAGCAGGTTCCTGGTCTATGCCACCCAGGATGAACCTGAAAAAGACAAGGCATTCCGTCATGTCAAGAACATCGACGACCGTTCGCGCTTCGCGGAACGGCGCCAGTCGCTGACCTTGTTCTTCCCCGAATCGGGCGTGCGGCAGCCGCTCACCAATTCGAGCGACAATGTCAGCCAGGTGCGCATCAGCCCCGACGGCCGCATGCTGCTGCTGGCATCTTACAGCGAAGATGCCAAGGTCCGCCCTTATCACAAAAACACCCTTGTCCTGTATTACCTGGCCGATGGCCGGCGGGAAAAGATCCTGGACGATCCCTGGATCGATGATTTCGCCTGGTCGCCGGATTCCAAAAAACTGCTGTTGCTGGGCGGCCCGTCGGCTTTTTCCGGGCTGGGCAGCACCCTGCCCGCCGGAGTGGTGCCCAACGACTATGACGGCCAGGCCTATGTTTTTGACCTGAAAACCCGAAAGGCCGAAACGCTGACCCGCAAGTTCGCTCCATCGATCAATGCCGCTCACTGGCACCCGGGCGGCAGCATATATCTGCAAGTGACCGACAATGACTATTCTCGCCTGTACAGCTGCGACCCGGCCGCAAAGAAATTCTCCCGCCTGGAAACCGCGCCCGACGCCGTTGAAAGCGTCAGCTACTCCCGGGCCAGGAAAGCCGCCTATTCCGGTTCGGGACTGGCCGCGCCGCAAAAACTTTTCATGCTGAATCTGGATTCAGGAGGTTCGCGGCTGTTGAAGGATTACAACCAAGATGAATTCCGCCGCGTCCGCTTCGGCAAGATGGAAAATTGGAATTTCAAGACCAAGGAAGGCAAGACCATTGGCGGATACATCTGCTACCCGCCCGATTTCGACCCGGCGCGCCTGTATCCCTGCATCGTCAACTACTACGGCGGCACCAGCCCTATCGGCCGTAATTTCGGCGGCCGCTATCCCAAGGACTGGTACGCGGCCAACGGCTACATCGTCTGCGTGCTCCAGCCCAGCGGCGCGGTCGGCTACGGCCAGGAATTTTCAAGCGCCCATGTCAACGATTGGGGTGAGATCACCTCGGCAGAGATCATCCGCGGCGTCGAGGAGTTGCTGCGCAGCCATCCCTATATCGACAACCGCAGGGTCGGCGCCATCGGTGCCTCATACGGCGGCTTCATGACCCAGGTTCTGGCGGCCAAAACAGACCTCTTCGCCGCCTTCATCTCCCACGCCGGCATCAGCGACATCTCTTCGTACTGGGGGGTGGGCGACTGGGGCTACAGCTACAGCGGCGTGGCCACTGCCAACAGTTTTCCCTGGAACCGCAAGGACATCTATGTCGGCCACAGCCCGCTGTTCATGGCCGAACGCATCGGCAGACCCCTGCTGCTGCTCCACGGCGAGAACGACAACAACGTGCCGCCCGGTGAGAGCTACCAGATGTTCGCCGCCCTGAAGCTGCTGGGCAAGGAGGTGGCGCTGGTCACCTTCCCCGGCCAATATCATTTCATCCTGACCCCGGCCCAGCGGGTGCGCTGGCTGCAGACCATCATGGCCTGGTTCGACCGCTGGCTGAAAGGACAGGGGGAATGGTGGCAGGAGCTTTACCCGGAATAAAAAGAGGTTCGAGGTTCGACGTTCGAAGTTGAAGAAAAAGCGAGCAGTCGTGATGAGTGAAAGAACTTCCAGGACTCAGTGATGAGTGATGAGAAAGAAAAAGAACCATTTAGAGATTTCGTTTTTATGCGTTTTCTCATCACGTATCACTCATTACTTATCACGATAATTCGTTCTTCCTCCCGTACACCGTCAACCGTCTGCCGTCAACCGAGTCTTTTGTACCTTGAACTAAAGTCCCATCTCGGCCAGCGCCTGGTCGTAGGTCTCTTGCTGGATCCAGCGTCTCCTGAGCATGCGCGCGGCGAGGATGCGGCGTTTGCGGTTCAGCCGCGTGCTGGCGGTGTCCAGGGCCGAAAAGCGGTGCGGGTTAGGCAGGATGGACGCCAGGCGGATAGCCTGGGACAGGGTCAGGGCCGCGGCCGGACAGGAAAACCAGGAACGCGCCGCGGCTTCGGCGCCGTAAATATTGTCGCCCCACTCGATCAGGTTGAGGTAGAGTTCCAGGATGCGCTTCTTGCTCAATTCCCTTTCCAGTTTCACGGCAATGGCCGCTTCGCGCAGTTTGCGCACGATGTTCTGGCTGGGCTTGAGAAAAAGGTTCTTGGCCAGCTGCTGGGTGATGGTTGAGCCGCCGCGGCGGACACGCTTTTTGGCGATATTGGTTTCAAGCGCCTGGCGCATCGAAACCCAGTCAAACCCCTCGTGTTCGAAAAACTTATCATCCTCGGCGATCAGCACCGCCTGGATGAGGTAAGGGGAAATGCGCGAGAGCGGAACGCGCTTCCAGTAGCGGCGCGCCTTTTTGCCTTGCTGCCGCGCCTGTTCGGCGCGGAATTTCATCATGGCCGTTTCCTTGGGGTTCTCTTTTTTCAGCCAGGAAACCGAGGGCAGGGTGAGCCAGAAGACCAGGCTGGCGGCAAGGGCCAGGGCCAATGCCGCCGCCGCGATGCGCCAGAAAACGCGCCAGTTTTTCTTTTTGTCGTTCATGTTTATGCCAATTTAATGCAATCTATTATTTCTGTCAACGGTCAACCTTGTTTCGGCCATTACCGATATCCGCATCCCCCCTGTTTCCCCCCTTGGGTAAGGGGGGAGAAGGCAATTGACCGAGATTTAATTTGGCTTGCTTTTGTGCCTGTTTTAACCCCCTTTACCTAAGGGGGGTGGCGTAGCCGGGGGGATCCAGGTTTTGCCAGAGATGTTTTATTGTAGGGGCGATTCGGTGAATCGCCCTGGAATGATTGCTTCCGGAAGCAGGGCGACCCACCGGGTCGCCCCTACGGCATTCTTCAGATGCCGATCTCCTTGGTGATCTCGACAAAGCGGTTCCAGGGGATTGCCGGCCAGCTCTCGGCTTTCAGCGCCCCGTTGGCCCGGGTGATTAGCGACACCTTGGCCGCGGTCTCCTCGTTGGCGGCTTCGTAGATGTCCATGAAATCGTAGGGACCCAGCAGGGCGTAGTGCGCCTGCCACTTAACGTCGGGGCACAGCTTGGCCACTTTCTTTTTCCACTGCTTGCCGATGGCCTCGCGCCGCTTCAGGTCGGCCGAAATTTCCGGGATCATCTTGGTCATTAAAATATATGTTCCCATCGTCCACCTCCCATTGGTTCGATTGTATGCCTTTATGGTAATTAGAACAAGACTCAGTGATGCGTGAACGAGCTTCCCGTGATCAGTGATGAGTGATGAGAAAGATCAATAGCTCGAGCTATTGCCGCTACTTATCACTCATCACTTATAACTCATTACGATAGTGCGGCTAGAAGCTTCTCCCCGTCCTGATATATAGCCACCACTGTTTTTGCGGTCCGAAGCCGTACGCCGCGCCAAAAGCGAGGTCATAGGCCGCGGCGCCGCCGAAAGCCAGGCGCAGCACCATTTCGCCGCCGACGGAATAGGCTACCGGATGCGAATAATACTCGCTGGAGAGACGGCCCATGTCGAAAAATGGATTCAGCCAGATCCGGTCTAGACTGACGGCAGGCAAGATTGCTTTTTCGATCTTGAACAAGGGCAGGCGATATTCCAGGTTGAACTGCCAGCCCCTGTCGCCCATGTAATATTCAGCGTCTAAGCCGCGAAGCAGCTTGAAAGGGCGGCTGTTTCCCAGTCCGCTTTCGGCCGTGAAGCCGCCCATGCTGAAGTAGTGGTTCCCTGCGTTCCAACTCCTGGCCAGGGCCAGGCGCCAGGCCAGCACGCCGGGACGGAAGAGAGGGATGTATTGCCGCAGGTCGGCTTGGACATTGCGGTTGGACCAATGGTTACCCAGGCCGGCGGGGTGAACGGCGCCCTGCACAACGAGGCGGACGCCGTCCGACTGAGAGACCGAATCATAGTATTCACGGGCTGAGTTGAAGCTCAAGCCCAGGCGGAAGCCGTTGTAGCTGCCTGGAAACTCGAAAGTTCCCCAATCGTCAATGACGGCGCGGCGCTCCGCGTGCAGGTCGGCATAGGCGTACAGCTGCGAGCGCTTGCGGATGCGCAGCGGCCATAGTGATACCAGCTTCAGTTCCTGGGTGCGTGAGGAATAGAAGTAATAATCTGTATTGTCGCTGTAAGAAAGCGACAGGGTCGGGAACAGCCCGTCGTAAACATAACTGAATAAGAAATTGGCGCGTTGGCTGGAAAAGCCGTAGTAGCCTTCCAGGCTGTAGCTATGGACACCCAATGCGTCCTGGCCGCCGGTCAAGATACCGGCCTGGAATTCGTCGCCTCCCATGCGCCAGGCCGGGGCCCACCAGCGCGGTAGCAGGTCGCGCCAGAAGCGGTAGGGACGGGAGGGGGTGGAAGGCGCGGCAGGAGGGAATTCGGAAATTCCGGATAACACGGTCATTTCCAATGGTGAAAAAGGCAGGTTCGCGATGCTGAGCTTGGATATTTCCTGGCCGCGGCCGCTGAAATAAGTGAAATACACGCATTTGCCGTCAACGGACAAGGCGAACTGCTGCAGTCCACTCAGGCGCGGATCGTCCAGAAAAAAGCTTTTGCCATGGGCCAGAGAAAATCCTGCGAGTCGCGTTGTTAGGGCTCCGGACTGGATGAAATAAAAATTCTGATTATCAAGCCAGCGGGGTTGGCGACAGTCGGATTCTTTTGCGGAAATGAATTTTAGCAAGTCTCCGGAGCTTGAAAAAACGCCGATTCCCCATGGTCCGCCCTCGGGCTTGACCGATGCGGAGAGGAGGCTTTGGTCGGGAGACAGGCTCAGTTGCGAGAGCCCGGTGAAGCCGCGGGAAAGAGTTTTTGCCGCTTGCTTGCCTGGGTCAAAAATAGCCAGGAAGAACTGTCCGTCGCGGCGCTGGACACAGAATATTTCGTTGGAATTTTCCTTTTTGACCGGTTGCGAGAGGCGTTGGCCGCGGGATAGCCTTTTCAAGTGCCGCTTTTGTATGTCAAACTCGTAGAGATCGGAAAAGTCGTTGAAGTTATGGAAATACTCCGAAGCGGATAGATAAATCCTATTTTCTTTTGCCGCGAAACTGAGGGAATTGACCTCGTCCAGCTTGAGCAGTGTCATTTCTTGGCCTGAACTCACATCCAGCATCACGACCGCGCCCCGGCCCCGATAATCGCGGTGGTAATAGGCCAGCCTGCCATTGCCCAGCGGGCAGGGGTATTGATGTGAAAAACCGTCTTTGGTAAGGGGCTCGGGACCGGGAGCCAAGGCGGCGGTTTCGTCCACCGCCGGCAAATAGTTCCTGTATTCCTCCCAGAGCGTCGCCAGCGGCGCCCCGAAAGTTTTATTGAAATCGCGGCTGCTGCTGAGCAGGACCAGGCGGCTGGTCGCCCGCAACAGGTATTGCCTGAGGCTGGAGGCTCCGTATTTATCGGCTAAAAATTGCATGAACCCGGCGCCGAAAAGGTATTTGGCCGTGGGCCCGGGCCAGGCGGTCGGGGTGCCGCCTAGCCGCTGCCAGTCGGGGAACAGGTTGTCGCGGCGGGCCGCCCCCAGCATCAGCGCATAGGGCGGGTGGTTGAGGCGGCCGTCTTCCGTGAAGCGTGATTCGCCGTATACGGCCAGCCCTTCGATGACCCAGGACGGCAATTGCACGGCCGGATAAAGGGCCGGCTGGCTGCCGAACACCCGGCGCAGCATGAGGAACGGCTTGGCGGCGGAGTTCAGATTGAATATGTGGGTCAGCTCGTGGGTCAGGACCAGGTCGAGCCAGCTGCGCTTCGCGGCCAGTTGCGAATCGGGCGGCGGCTCGCTAAGGTTGACCCCGACCAGGTTGAAGGGGAAAAAAGTGGCAAAGCCGTTGGCCTGGTCGGTACTGTCATCGAGGATGATGCGTATCCTGCCCCGGGGTTGGTCGCGCCAGAAGGCAACCAGTTTTTCATAAGCGCTTTCGGCCCCGGCCAGCGCGGTTTCGGCCTGCTGCCAACACTCGGCAGGAAAGATGATCGTGATAGCGCCGCGGTGGATCTCACGCCACTGCAGGTTGGGCGGGTATTTGGCCGCCGCGAGCGTTAAACAGGCCAGCCAGAGGATGGTGAAAAATTTATTTTTCAAGGCTTGCCTGCGGCCAGCTTTTTCTCCCAGTTCCAGGCACTGGCTACGATCTCGTCCAGGCGGGGGACGCTCGGTTTCCAGCCCAGTTCGCGCCCGATGGCGCCGGCGTCAGCCACCAGGGCGGCCGGGTCGCCGGGACGGCGGGCGGCATGGACCACGGGAAAATCGATGCCGGTAACCCTCTTGGCCGCGGCCACGACATCAAGGACCGAGTGGCCGATGCCGTAACCGCAGTTGAATACCCGACTCCCCTTATCGGACTTGAGGAAATCGAGCGCCAGCAAATGGGCTCCGGCCAGGTCGTCGACGTGGATGTAGTCGCGAATGGCCGTACCGTCGGGGGTCGGATAGTCGGTTCCGAACACTTCCAGCTTTGGGAACCGGCCCAGGGCGGTTTTCAGCGCCAGGGTAAGCAGGTGGGTGGGCTGGCGGTAGTCCTGGCCCAGCCGCGCCTGGCGGTCGGCGCCGGCGGCGTTGAAATAGCGTAGGGCTACGTAATGAAAGCCGGGGTTGGCGGCGGCGGCATCGCGCAGCAGCATTTCGCTGACCAGCTTGGAACCGCCGTAGGGGTTGATGGGCAGTAGCGGGGCTTTTTCGTCCACCGGGACCTTTTCGGGCATGCCGTAGACCGCGGCGGTCGAGGAGAAGATGAAGTTTTCCACCTTGTTTTCAAGGCAGGCCTTGATCAGGCGCAGGCAGTTGAACGAGTTGTTCTCATAATATTTCAGGGGCTGGCTGACCGATTCGCCTACCTGGATTGAGGCGGCAAAATGCATAACGCTGCGGATGGCGAATTTACGCAGGATCGAACCGACCAGTTCGCTGTCGGCGACATCGCCGTGGATAAGTTCGCCGCAGAGCACGGCTTCGGGATGCCCTGAGGAAAGGTTGTCCAACACAACCGGGTAGTAGCCGCGTTCGCCCAGGTCGCGCACCACGTGTGAGCCGATGTAGCCGGCTCCGCCCGTGACCAGGATGGGTTCCCCCAGGTCGGTTTTTGCTTTCGCGTTCATAAGGGCAGTATAAGCAATTGCCGCTTTTCAGTCAAGAAAAGCTGGTTGGGTGAGAGAATATCGGCGTAGGGCGTACGGTTGACGGTAGACGGTAAACGAGAAGAAAAAGTAAAGCACCAATAATCAAGCACTAAATCCCAAATAAATTCCAAGCTCCAAATTCCAATGTCCCAAACCAAGAAGTAGATGGGTAGAAGGGTTAAAGGCAAATTGCACTTGTTCGATGCCATTGCTTTTGCCCCTTCAACTTGTCAACGAGTGTTTGTTCTCTTCGTTTTGGTCATTTGTCATTGGAATTTGGTGCATGTTTGTAATTTGGTGCTTGAGATTTGGAATTTTTCTTGAAACCCGCTATGCACTGTATGTCAATTTCTGCAATTTCGGATTTTTTTCTCTTTAAAAACCTATGAAAACGGGCTCTGAATCATTGACATCAATGCCAATATTGATTATACTTATACTTCATTTCCACAACTTGAGAATAACTACACATACAGGAGGATTAGATGCGAAACGCCTTAATCATGGGTGCTGCAGGAAGAGATTTTCATAATTTCAACACTTTTTTCCGGAGTAACCCGGACGTGCGGATAAAGGCATTTACCGCCACGCAAATTCCCGATATCGCCGGCCGTAAATATCCCAAGGAACTGGCCGGGGAATATTATCCCCAGGGTATTCCCATTTACCCTGAAAGCGAACTGATTTCATTGATCAAAAAACTGGCTATCGAAGACGTTTATTTCGCCTACAGCGATGTCCGCCATACGTACGTCATGGACAAAGCCTCGGAAGTCATGGCCGCCGGCGCCAATTTCATCCTGCTCGGACCCAGGGAAACCATGATCAAGAGCAGCAAGCCGGTGGTTTCGGTTTGCGCCGTGCGCACCGGTTGCGGCAAGAGCCAGACCACGCGCCATGTCAGCCAGATCCTGATAGGCATGGGCAAGAAAGTGGCCGCCGTCCGCCACCCCATGCCCTACGGCGACCTGGTGGCCCAGAAAGTGCAGAAGTTCGTCACCAAGGCCGACCTGCTCAAGCACAAGTGCACCATCGAGGAGATGGAGGAATATGAACCCCACATTGAGAACGGCGTCATCGTCTTTGCCGGCGTTGATTACGGCGCCATCCTGCGCGAAGCCGAAAAAGTCGCCGATGTCATCCTCTGGGACGGCGGCAACAACGACTTCCCCTTTTATAAGTCCGACCTGGAGATCGTGGTGGTCGACCCGCACCGGGCCGGGCACGAGCGCGAATATTACCCGGGTGAAGTCAATTTCCGCCGCGCCGACGTCATCGTCATCAACAAGATCGACACCGCCGACCTGGAAAACATCCTGGAAGTGCGGGACAATATCCGCGAGCTCAATCCCGGCGCCATCGTGGTCGATGCCGCTTCGCCTCTGCAGGTAAAGGACAGCGAGAAGATCCGCGGTAAGCGGGTGCTGGTCATCGAAGACGGTCCCACCCTGACCCACGGTGAAATGCAGTACGGGGCCGGTGTCATGGCGGCCGCGAAATACGGCGCCGCCGAATTGGTCGATCCCCGCGAATTCGCTGTGGGCACCATCGCCGAAACCTTCAAGAAATATCCCGATATCGGCGTGCTGCTTCCGGCCATGGGTTACGGCGCCAAGCAGATGAAGGACCTGGAAGCGACCATCAACAAAGTGCCCTGCGACCTGATCGTCATCGCCACTCCCATCGACCTGGGCCGCATCGTCAAGTTCAAAAAACCCACGGTCCGCGTCGGCTACGAGCTTCAGGTGATCGGCAAGCCGACCCTGGAAGACATCCTGAAAAAGAAGTTCAAGAAATAGCGCCATAACCATTCGGTATGGGGTGGCCGTTATGATGGGAGCTGCGGCCCCGCTTAATTTTGGGTTGGGAGAAAATGAGAAATAAACTTGCTTTGATCGCCTTCGGGGGCAATGCCATGCTGGAAGCCGGACAAAAGGGAACGGCCCGGGAACAGTACCGCAACGCCCAGAAAGCTGCCCAACTTATGGTCGAAATTATCCGTAAGGGCTATGAACTGATCATCGTCCACGGCAACGGCCCCCAGGTAGGCAACATCCTGCTACAGATGGAGGCGGCGGCCAATACCATCCCCGCTTTCCCCCTGGATGTTTGCGACGCCATGACCGAAGGCAGCATGGGCTATATGCTGGAACGGGCCATCCTCAACGAACTGCGCAAGCGCTCCATTGACAAGGAAGTGGCCACGGTACTGACCCAGGTGGTGGTGGACCGCGAGGACAAGGCTTTCCTGAAACCCACTAAGCCCATCGGCCCGTTTTACAACAGTTTCCGGGCCGCTCAATTGAAGAAAGAGAACAAGTGGCAGATGGTCGAGGACGCCGGACGCGGTTTCCGCCGCGTGGTGCCGTCGCCCCTGCCCATCGACATCATACCCAAGCGGGCCATCCGCTCCATGGTGGAAAGGGGGATTATCGTCATCGCCGCCGGCGGCGGCGGCATCCCGGTCTTTATCAATTCTTCTGGACTGATCGAAGGAGTCGAAGCGGTCATTGATAAGGACCATGCCTCGGCGCTGATCGCTAGGGAAGCCAAGGCCGAATTGTTTATCATCCTGACCGGGGTGGAGCGGGTAGTAGAGAATTTCGGCATGGAGAACGCCCGTCCCATCGCGCGCATGGATGTGGACCAGGCACGGCGCCTGTTGGACCAAGGACAATTTCCACCCGGTTCCATGGGTCCAAAGATCATCGCCGCCATCGATTACATCAACGGCGACGGCAGCGAAGTGCTGATCACCTCGGCCGAAAAGCTGAAGGCCGCCCTGGCCAACCGCTCCGGTACCATGATCGTCCGTAACCGGGCGGACATGAAAATTATGGGCGTGACCGCGGGCACAAAAATTTTAGAGGGGGAATAAACAGAGTGGACAAAAAAATAGAAACCAGTCTGGATATCGGCGCCAATGACATCGAATTTATCCGGAACTATCTCAAGGGCAAAACTCAGCCGCAGGACTTTGCGGACATCGTTTACCAGGTGGCTCTTTTCAAGACGCGGGAAGACCGCAAAAGCCGGGTCAAGATCTACGATCCCGACTGCGAATACAAGGCAGGCGACCTGATCTTCAAGGAGTATCCCGGCCAATTACCGGTAGGCAACAAGAAATATGTCGCCGTGGACCAAGGTGTGATTCTCACGGTCGAGGAGGCCCGCAACCAGGGCGGCCGCGATGAAATTCGCCTCAGTTATGATGGCACTTCGGAGTTTCGTAAATACACCGAATACCTGGTCAGGCAGAAGATAGATCTGCTTCTGCCGCACAAGCAGGGAAGACCCTGCCGTGATGCCGGATACATCTCTATTGATAACGACCCGCGCCAGACCCAGACGCCGCTCATCATGCGTGATTTTAACATTTTGCGCAAGAAGCTTACCACGGCACTGAACAGGGAAGCCGGCATCGCCTTCATCAACGGCAAGGCATTGCTCATGGAAAACCTCAAAGCCATCGCCCCCGATGTTTTCAATGCCATCCGTGAATTCCTGAAAGATAGGCAGGCTTCGGAAAGTACAGAGTTCTTCGTCGAGAATTTTTGCAAGGTTGACCCGGCTGCGCCTGACTTTGCCGCTACCTGCTTCGCCTTGAATTACATCATGACCAGCCAATACAAGATCGACTTGCTGCAGACCTGCGGCGGTGGCTGGGGAAAATGGCACCTGATATCGGTACTCTACCACATCAAGAAAAATGTCCTGGTCAGCGAAGCCAATCCTTTTTTGGCTAAGCTCAGCTTTGCTGACAGGAAGAACCTGCTGCAGAAAAGGAAAAAATTCGAAGAACAGATCTTCAGCGAAGGCGAAACGCGCTATTTCCTAACCCAAAGGGAAATTTCCTCAGGGGCCATGCGCTTGAAACCCGGACTCTACAATTTTGGCGACGCCATTGAGATCGAAGCCGCTGATATCTTCACCCATAAGAAGCACACCCTCTATTTTTACCAAGACGAGAACCTGCTGCTGGGTTTCGAAAAGATATTTGAAAGCTACAAGGCCTTGCAGGGGACGACTATTGTTTTTGAGCAGACCTCGGATGGGGAATTCCAGTTCATGGTCAAAACCACTAGGAAAGGAGCCATCTCCGACAAGATTGTCTACGATACCGATAACAAGGTGTTCGTGGCCTGTGGTGAAAAGCTAGCCTCGCTGGTCGCGGTCAACAAGCAGATCTTCCTGGAAACCGAGGTTTTCAACTCCCTGGCGGCGCGCATAGAAGAATTCCGCAAGGTAGAGACCGGAAACAAATTGTTTCATAAGATATTCCTGGAATTCGGCGGCCGGGAAAAAAATTACGAAATCCACATCCTGCGTCTCTACCACATCCTCGACCTGATCGCTCCCATCGATCTCAAGCTGGTTGAAGAGGTCATCCTGAGCAATCCGGAGTTCATCCTTTCCGAAAAGCTGGCGGGCGTCTTCTATTTGGATTCGGACGCCGTGGTGGAGATCGAGGAAGAGGAGCAGCAGCGCCGCCAGGGGCTGATCGAGGACCAGAAGCGTCGGCGTGAAGAATCACGCAAATTGCAACTTGACGAAGAACTTAAGGTCAAGGAAGAGATCCGCCTGTTGCGCGAGGAGCATCGCAAGAAGCGCGAAGAGGAGATGTGGCAGAAGGAGAAGTTGCGTCAGGAAAAGGAATCGCAGCGTCGCGCCGAAGCCACTTTTGCCGCGCAGGAAAATGCCCCGGCCACGGATGGGCGCGTCCGCAGCACCGCCCGAAAATCTTTCGGCAAGGATAAGGAAAGCTTCGCCAAACCGGATGTCGCGTTCGCCGACGTGCCCGTCAAGCCCGATGCGATCAAGAAGCAGAAGAAAAAGATTTCAATTGAAAAATCTGTCAAGACCATCAAGAAAGGGCAGAAAAAGATTTTGGAAGAAAAAATAGAGCTTGACGAGATCAAGAAACAGATCCGCCAGGACGACCTGACCGACAAAATGATCGATAAGGAAAAGGAAGTGAGAAAGGAGCCGGTCAAGGAGGTCAAGGTGGCCTATAAGGACGAGGGCGGCTTCGGCGGCATTTTCGCCAGCCAGCTCGACCAGATCGTCAAGAAAGAGACCGAAGCACCCAAGAAGCAGAATGTGAAAAAGGAAAAGAAAGGGAAAAAGAAATCCGGGAAGTGATGAATATCCTGCTCAAGGCCTCGATGCGGGCGGTGGACAGCGCCGCCATTGATAGATACGGCATCCCGTCCATTGTTTTGATGGAGAACGCCGCCAAGGCTTGCGTCGCTTTTTTCGCCACGGAATTCCCCCGCAACCGCTTCCCCGATTGCCTGGTGCTGGTCGGCAAAGGCAACAACGGCGGCGACGGGCTGGCCATTGGTCGCCTGCTGCTGGAACGGGGCTATGGCGTGCGCTTCCTCCTCTTGGCCTCTCCCGATCAGATCAGCCCTGACGCCAGGACCAATTACGATATCATCCGCGCCCTGGACTGTGATATTGAGATCATTACTTCTTCCCTAAAATTTAAAAAAATCCTGGCGACCTGCGATGCGAATGAAACCTTCCTGGTCGACGCCGTCTTCGGCACCGGACTGGACAGGCCCCTGGCCCCGGGATTGTACGCCGAAATCATCGAAGCGGTCAACCACTCGGGCCTTGCCGTCGCTGCCGTGGACATCCCCTCGGGCCTGGGCGAGGGCTTCGCCCCCGAAGCCGGCATCCACGTCCGGGCCCGGATTACGGCCGCCCTACACAGTTTGAAATGGGCTCACCTCAATGCCGACGGCAGCCCCGCCTGCGGCAGGATCCGCGTCCTGGACATCGGCATTCCCCAAGATTTGGATAACGTCGAAAAACACTTTATCCGCCTGACCGAGCCCGCCGATTTCAAGGTCTTGTTGGCCAGGCGCAAAGCGGCGGCGCATAAGGGGGCCTTCGGCCACGCGCTGGTCGTCGCGGGTTCGGGGGAAAAGCCGGGGGCCGGCATCTTGGCTTCTTACGCCGCCTTGAGGGCCGGGGCGGGACTCTGTACTGCCGCCGTCTCAATGCGCAACCGCGACCTCTATGTCCTGGCCCATCCTGAGGTCATGACCCTTGCTTTCGAAAAGCCTGAAGAACTCTCCGGGAAATTGAGCGGTTTTTCCTGCATCCTGGCCGGCCCGGGAATGGGCGCGCGGCTTTCTACCCTAAAGACCGTCTCGCTGCTCCTGAAGGAATCGCGTCAGCCGCTCATCCTGGACGCCGACGCCCTCAATGTGCTGCAGGACCAGACCGCTCTGTTGCAAACAAGCGGTTTGCGGCCGCTGGTGCTGACTCCGCACCCCGGCGAATTCGCTCGGTTGACCGGAAAAACCATAAAGGAAATTCAGGGAGATCGATTGGCCTTGGCCCGCGAATTCGCCATGAAGCACAGCGTGTTCCTTGTTTTGAAAGGGCACCACACCTTGATGGTGACTCCCGCAGGTCGGGTCTGGGTCAACCAGACCGGCAATCCGGGCATGGCCACTGCCGGCAGCGGCGACGTCCTTGGCGGCATGATCGCCGGCTTTGTGGCACAATTTCATCCGAAACATCCCATGGAAACGATCCTGGCCGCCGCCGTTTTCCTGCACGGCTTTGCCGGCGATCTGGCTGCGCGCCAGATCGGTGAGATGGGGCTGACCGCCAGCGACATTATCGCTTTCATCCCGAAAAGCGTCCTGAAAATAAATGAATTCCACTCTCCTTTCCTCGGGTCCTGAAAAAACCCTGGCCCTGGGCCGGCGCCTGGGCCGCCTGCTGCGCGGCGACGAGGTCGTACTGGTCAGCGGCGAGCTTGGAGCCGGCAAGACAGTCTTCATTAAGGGATTGGCCGCGGCCCTGGATATCCCCGTTGAGGAAGTGGTCAGTCCCTCCTATGTCCTGATGAACCTTTACAATGGCAAGGTTGACCTGTACCATTTTGACCTTTACCGCCTGGGCCTGATGCCGGCGGAGGTGGAAAACCCGGTCGATGAGTACATCGGCGCCGGCATTGTGGTCGTGGAGTGGGCCCAGTACCTGGGGCCCGACTATTTCGCCCTGCCCACAGCCGTGGCCATCGGCATCGAAGCCGATGTAGACGGTCGCCGCATCAGTGTGCGCACGGAACTGCCTTATATTGCCCTGTAAATGAAGATGATCTACCTGATCCGCCACGGCGAGATCCAGGCCAACCGCGAGGGGATCTTCCGCGGCCGCGGCGAAGTCCCATTGAGCCCCGCCGGGCTGAAACAAGCCGGAGAGCTGCGCGCCTATTTTTCGGGCCTGAAGGTTGAGCGCGTTTTCTCATCGCCCCTGAAACGGGCGGCCGAGACCGCGGCCATCAGTTTTCCCGGCCAGGCCATCGAACTCCAGGAGCTGGTCAACAATCTCGATCTGGGGCGCTGGGCTGGCCGGAAAAAAAAGGAGCTCGCCCTTGAGGAGCCGGAGCTCTGGCAGAGCTGGCGCGAAGAGCCGGAAAAGATGTCTTTCCCGGGCGGTGAATCGCTGGCCGCTGTGAAAGCGCGGACCCGCCACTTCAACAGTTTGCTGGCGGCCGGATGCGAAGAGCGCATGGCCGTGGTCTCGCACCGTTCGGTCTTTAAAGCCCTGCTGGCCGAGGCCCTGGGACTGGGGGAGAAGTGGTTCTGGAAATTCCATTTGGACAACGCATCGGTCACGGTTTTGCTGCACGAACCGCTGCGCGGCTTCGTGTTGGCCAAGCTGAACCGGACAGAGCACTTGTCCAGTTACATGTTCGAGTGGGATTAGTTCGTTTAGATGAACTCCGTAATTTGTAATTTGTGATTCGTGATTAGAAAGAGGAAGAGAAATTGAAATACTTCTCGAAATTGCGGCTTCGAATTACGAATTACATTTTACGAATCACGTATCTCATTGATCGAGTATATAACGCACAACGATGGGGGTGATTGAAATGGTGAATTTATTAAAGAGCATAAACCTGGTGCTTCTGCTGCTTGTCCTGCTCATGTTCCTGGGGCAGCTCTGGAACGCGCTCAGGAAAAAGATCAACCTGTTCGGCCGGCCGCCCGTCCACCGCGCAGTCTTCATCGTCGGCAAACTGGCCAATTTCAATTGCTGGGGCATTTTCTACTACCAGGTGATCGCGGGATGGTTCAAACCACGAGTGATCTCCGTTCCGTTGCTCGCCGCCTCCACGCTGGCTCTTTTTTTCTCGGCGCTGCTGGTCTTTCTTTCGTTCCGCCGCCTCGGCGACCTGAACAAATTCGGCCTGCCGGAGGAAAAGACGCGCATCGTTCAAACCGGAGTCTATTCCTTCAGCCGCAACCCCATGTACCTGGGTTTCTATCTGCTCAACCTGGCCTCGGTTTTGTATTTTCCCCATCCGCTCAACCTCGCCCTCGGCGTGGTCGGCGTCGCCATCCACCACCTGATCGTCCTGGGCGAAGAGAGCTTCATGGCAGCCACCTTCGGCGCCGAGTGGGACGAGTACAGAAAAAAAGTGGGAAGATATTTTTAGGTGGAGACAACATTCGTAGTTCTTAATTTGTGATTTGTAGTTTCCCAGGAACAGATATGCCTGCCTGGGGATATCTTGGATCGATTGCACAGAACAATCCGCATGTTTTCAACAATACAAACTTTAAACTGCCGTCCCTAAAATCTTATATTTGAAGCAATCGACACCGCAGCGCGCATCATCTGATCCTTCAAGCCGTAATCGCGGCAATCTTTCAATACTTCATACATTCGCATTGCAGACTGCAAGCCCGCTTCCAAACCTCCAACTTCTCATACGAGGAAAAGTCAAAGGGGATTACAATCTCCGATTGGAGACGGCCGCCATCCTTTTTAATCCAACCCTTTATGGCATTTTTTTCCCGATTTCCTCCGAGACTTATTTTCCTTCCTCAGATCCATTAAATATCGAATCTTACAGGATAATGAAACGCATTCAGAGGTGATAAAGAAGAATAGCAAAAGTTATAATAAGCTTTTTGTTAACCGTTTATCGAAGAAGAATGATCCCGCTTCTTGGTGGAAGCGTAACCTGAGTCACCGCCTCACCGTTGTTGAATGAAGGGTCCATTATTCCCTTGATCTTTTTAAACGTAGCGCCAAGCTTTATAGTTTTCTCAGAGGCGGACGGATTCACAAGCACCATTCCGTGTTCGAAATTACGCTCCCAGACCTTATTCTGCGCCGCGGTTCCGCCTGACAGCAGAGTATTCTTGAGAATTTCATTCGGACTAAGCGTGTTGTGCGCATCTCCTAATGGATTGCCAAGATAGCCCTTCGCTGTTAGCGATTTCACCGATTCGCCGGTCGTCAGGTTCACTGAATATTCATCGAACCACCAGTTTGACGCGTATGATCCCTTATTCGTGAAGCAGAAATAGCCGTTGAACATAAGTACTGACGCAAGAGCGAAGCGCTGGAATTGGAAGGAAGAGCTGTCGTCGTTTGCCATAATAAAGCTCAGGTTCGGACTCAGTCCCTGCGTATGTTGATAATAGGTCAGCATCAATCCGCACCAGCCGTAATCGGCGCCCATCCATTCTCCGTCGAGGAAATTCTCGATCATCATGCCGTTGATGTAGGAATCATAGACATTGGAACATCTCCATCCGCCGTTTCCGATAATGATGGAACCGGATGGAAAGGTTGACCTGGAATTTTGAAGCAGGGTGATCGTGCCTTGCCGCCATAGATTGTCGAGTAGCGTGTTCGTCTCCTTGATCGAATCGTTATTGATATCGAGCGGGCCGCTGGGAGAATTGGTCCGGTTATTAAGCCAATGGATTTCATCGTTTATCCAGTCATAAAAGATTCCGTCCGTCAAATTACCCGCCAGGACATTACTATTCAGATAGCTTGGCAAAAAAGAGTTCACTCCGGTTGTAAGGTTCAGCATTTCACTCCAAAAGCCCGGCGTCAGCTCGAACAGCTTCACCTTGTTTCCCGATGTGTCTTTCATATACCAACCGTCCTGAAGTCCGCTGATAAAGCCTGCATTTATCGGTGCGGTGTTGCCGGGGATGATATCGGCGGCAGAAAAATATGAAACAATTACCAGGTTCGGGTTCACACTTCGGAGCGTCCCGAAAGGGCCGAGGTCCGATGGATTATAATGAACCAATTCCGCATCGAGCGCGAGCAGGTCATAATAAGCGGCATCCTGAAGAAATGCAGATGATGGAGTATATCTCTGTATCTGATTCGCAAGCTTGGGATAGGAATGGGCGGCTATACGCGCAGAGAGTGTTAAACTTACTTTAACGATTCCCGTTGTTGTTGCGGTGAAATTTTTATCGTCGGTTACAGTAAGAATGACCGTATAGCTTCCGGAAGAAGAAAATGTGTGCGAAGCCGTAATACCCGAGCCGGTTATTCCATCTCCGAATGCCCATTGATATGCAACGATTGAGCCGTCAGAGTCGTGCGATCCCGATGCGTCAAAAGATACTGCTAGAGGTGCGTCACCGGAGGCAGGATTATAAATGAATGCAGCTACTGGCGCAGAATTTCCCTTGTTCTCACATGCAGCAAATTGAAGTAATAAAACACTTAATAAAAAAGAAAAGAATAATTTCCCCATGCTTCCATTTTAAGTATAATTATTTGGAATGTCAATAGCCGTTCAGATAGATTTTTAATGAGGCAATATGTAGTCGGCAGCGATTTTTTTGAGGTAAAGTATTGAAAGAAAGAATTTTTATCAAAAGTGAGTGCGTTTTTTGAAATCCGGATAAGGAGTGGCCGAACTATAAGGAGACGGTGGATTAGTATTTGTGTTTTATTTTTTCATACATTTTGGCATTCTTGGTGATGAACCCCCAGGGAACGGATACGTAAGGATTGGGAATCTAATGGATTGATTATATAGAACAATCCGCATGTTTTCAAAAATACAAACTTTAATCCACTGTCTCCGAAATCTTCGGATATAGCTTCTTTATGCATGCCGGGCAAATGCCGTGGCTGAACTCCGCTTCGGAATGATCTTTGATGTACATCTCGATCTCTTTCCAGTAGCCTTTGTCGTCGCGGATGTTCTTGCAGGAAGCACATATGGGAAGCAGTCCGCGGAGCATTCGGATCTTCGCCAGGGCGTCGTCGACGCGCCGAGTCAATTTCCTCTCTCGTTCCAGCAACCGCCGCACACGGAGGCCGTGGATGCCCAGGGCCAACATAAAGGCGGCGCCGATGCAGATAGCGTAGAACCAGACCGTCCGGTAGAAATGCGGGTAGAGGTCGAACTCCAACGAGTCGCCCGTTTCGTTCCACACTCCGTCCTCGTTACTGGCTATCACCCTGAAACGATAGTGTCCCGGCGGAATGCGGGTGTAGTAGGCAACGCGACGCGTCCCCGCGGCCACCCAATCCTTGTCGAATCCCTCCATCAGATACTTGAAGTTCACACGCTCGGCGGCACCCAGGTTGACAGCCGTGTACTCAATTTCAAACCGCTCACTGCCAGGAGAGAACTCACGCACTCCGGCACCAGGCCGCACCCCATCGATGGCGAAACCCGTGATGTACACGGGTGGTGCGCTCTGGTTCGTCTTCATGTGCGCCGGATCCACCACAACGGCTCCCCTGATTGTCGGGAACCAAAGCCTGCCGTCGCGGGTCTTGCAAGCTGCTCCGCTGTTGCATTCGGCGCTCCTCATGCCGTCCGCCTTTCCGAAGGAAGTGCAGATGATCGACGTCATCTTCCCGGCGGCGAAGAGGTCGAGCTGCTTCTTGCTCACTCGATACAGACCTTTATTGCAGCTCATCCACAGGTTGCCGGAGGCGTCTCCCAATATGGCAAATACAACATCGTCGAACAGCCCGTTCTTTTTCCTATAGGCCGTGAAGCGGCCGTCCTTGAGGCGCATCAATCCGCCTCCGAACGTGCCGATCCAAAGAGTCCCCTCCGCATCCTCGTGAATGGATGTCAACGTGTCGCTCGCAAGACCGTCCTTGGTTCTGTAAACAATGAACCGTCCGTCCTGCAACAGGTTCAATCCCCCGCCGAAGGTGCCTACCCAAAGCCGGCCCTGGCGATCCTCGTGCACGAAGATCACGTCCGCGTTCGAAAGACCTTGGTCCTTCCCCAGCACCGTGACCTTGCCATCCTGCAACCGGTTCAACCCCCCGCCGAACGTTCCCACCCAAAGCGCACCGGAACGATCTTGGCACAACGACATGACATTGTCGCTGGATAATCCGTCTTTCTTCGTGAGGGTCCTGAACCTGCCGTTCTGGAGACACGAGAGCCCGCCACCGTGGGTTCCGATCCACAGCCTCCCCTCACGATCGGCCAGCACCGCCCAGATCCTATCGCTCGCCAGGCCATCTTTCTGGGTGTACGTGCGGACGGCACCACCACGCAGTTGATTCAGCCCACCGCCCCAGGTGCCCACCCACAGAGCTCCTTCACGATCTTCCTCGATGGCCCAGATCATGTCGTTCGCTAATCCCTCCTGAGTTCCGTAGGGCGTCACCTTGCCCTCCTTCAAGCGGTTCAGTCCTCCGCCGTCCGTGCCCACCCACAGGTTCTGCTCACGGTCCTCGAATATCGACACAACGTTTTCATGCGACAGACCTTCGCCGGTGGAGTAGACGTCCAGCCGGGCGCCGGTGATACGTTTCAGCCCACCCCCGGTCGTCCCGATCCAGAGACTGCCAGTACGGTCCTCGTAGATGCATCTGATGATGTCGCCAGCTAGCGCACCCTTGGCCTGGTAGTCAGTGAAGACGCCGTTTTGGAAGCGATGCAGTCCGCCGCCGCGGGTCCCGACCCACAGGATGCCGGCCCGGTCGCAATGGAGGGCCATCACCATATTGCTGCCCAGTCCGTCGGCGGTGGAATACGTTCGGAACTTCCCATCCTTCATCCTGCCCAGACCGCGTATCGTTCCGATCCAGAGACTGCCCTCACGATCCTTGCAGATAGCAGTGATCTTGTCGCTGGGCAGACCATCCTTTTCCCGGTAAGCAGCGGCAACGCGTCCCTGGTCGAGACGATTGAGTCCGTCTTCATCCGTCCCTATCCAAAGATGACCACTATCATCCTCGTATATCGACCATATGATGCTTTCCGAAAATCCCTCATCCAGCGAGACCGCGGTGAAGCTGCCCTGAGCATAACGGATCAGCCCGCCTTTGTGAGTCCCTATCCACAACGACCCTGCCTGATCTTCGCATAGCGCCAGAATGCTGCTGCTGGTCATGGCCGCGGTGTTCTCCTCGTCGAACACCGTGAACGCCATGCCGTCGAAGCGGACGAGCCCTTCCTCGGTGCCGATCCATAGATAGCCGTCACGCGTTTGCGTGATGGCGCGCACGGAATTCTGTGGCAGCCCATCCTCGATCTGCCAGACGTTGTGGATGAACTGCGTTGGGGCTTTCGTTGGATCAAGGGCGAGCGCCAGTCCAGTTGCTCCGAACAGCAGCCAGCCGAGCCATGCTGTCCGGAAAACCGTCAGGCCGCGTCGTCGCAATGCACCTGGGCTCGGATCTGCCTTAATCATTCTTGAACCTCCAACAGGAGATCCCACGATAGAAAAATCAATTTCCCCTATGATGGGATCTTAAAGGGAATATATTGAAATTGCAATAAGTGGCCGTGATTTTTTTGGAAATTTAGTGAAAAAAGATTTTTTGGCAAAAAAGATGCTTTTTAGTTGGGGACTGTCTCTTTTTCTTCTACAATGGTTATTACTACTTTCTACCTGCTAAAAGGTAAATCGTCACGGCTGTGGAGATCACGGTCACAATCGTCATTATCCTATGGATAGTCAATACTATGTTATTGACCGGCTTGCCAAGGCTCAGTAAAACGCCTGAAATAAACAATGCGAGAGCAGACAATCCCACGACCACAATCAAGGTTAATATAATTACTTTGGCTTCAACATTCTTGAGCAAATTGTGAATCATAATAACCGTGAATACCACTGCCGCAAGGGCTGTTAGCTTGTGGATGGTAAAAATTAAGGTGTTTAACGGCTTCCCGGAATTACTCAGCCAAACACCAAAAACAATCGTGAAGAGAAAAAGTAATCCAGTGAGTACCATTCTTAATGCAATAGTGCCCATTTCAACCTCCTGGTTTGCTGGGGGAATTTGGGTCTGGTCTTTCATTGTTACTTTTACCTTTTGCTTTTGAGGTGGTCTTGACAAGCAAGACCACATCAGACACCGAGAATAATGTTTGATAGCGGCTAGTCCTAACCCATGCCGAATGCTGAGGCCACTATTTTTTTCCCCTTTGGGTTGCAATTATTCTGATTGCGTTCCTGACGCCGAGACCTTTTCCTTCAGCACATCGGCGATAGCCGTGGCCCAGGAAGTGATGGCATTCCAATCACGAAAGTCCCCAACAGGAGCTTCGACCTTTTTGATCATGAATTTTTGAATGAAATTCAATTTTTTTGTGTCTACATTGCCATGAAAAAGTTTAATGTCACGAGGCTTTATATTCTTGGCAATGGATTGTAAGTTCTTGGGGAACCGCCAACCTTCAGTTAATTTAACCGGATCACCTTTGCCCGTAGGTCCGCTCGAAAAGAGCCACAACGGCTGCTCAGCCAGCGCTTTCTCGTTGGTCTTTAAGAATTTCGCCGCCTCCTTTCGCCAGCGGCCGATGTAAACCGCGCTGCCTAATATGACTGCCGTGTATTGAGTCGGATCACTGACGCGATTTGCAGGTAGCACATCGGTACGCAGACCTGCTTGACGAAGCACTTGCCCGATTTTCTCGGCAATCTCTGCCGTTGCGCCGTACTTAGTGGCATAAGTCACTAAAACTTGAGTTTTCATTTTATCCTCCATTTTGTTCGGGTAGCGACTGTAGTCGCCACGTCTGATTTTAATAAAATAATTTTGCACAAACAATTGTAGATAACATTTCCAAAATAGTTGTTGAACTACATTTTACCCTTAACAATCACTTTAGCCCAATTGGCAGCACGCTCTAGCTCTCCCTCTTTCAGCGGACCTTCTTTGCCTGTTACGAAAAAACCTTCTGGTGACCCTAAAAGAGTCCCGCCATTTTTTTTCAGACTGTCAGCGATCCTTGCCGCGGCATAACCAAAGATTTTTACCAGTTTCGTCGAAAATCTGGTGTCGAACGCCGCTACATTGATGCCCCTGATGGTAGGCTTCGCAATTTTATCAAGAAAATCTTGAATCGCCGGCGTAGGTCTGCCCCCTTGGGTAGGGGAGCCAACTATTAATAATCCCAATTCAGTTAAGTGTTCAGGCTTTATTTCGCTTACCCGAAGTGTTACTACATTCTCTTTAAAACCAAGAGCATCACCTATTGCTAGAGCTATTTGCTCTGTGTTACCAAATACTGAATCATAAACAATCAAAGTTTTCATCTTGATATATTACCTCCTTTAAACGGTCTAAAATCATCGATCACAATGGTTGAGAAACCGGCTTTTTTTCAAGACGCCCAAGTTGAAACAGCCTTCGACCAAGAAGTATGCACCATATTATATCGATTCCAAGATATTTTATTTCATTTTAGCGCGTCGGTCAATGACCAAGCACGCATAAATTGTGTCATATCGCGCATAAAGGAAATATGCCGCCTCAAAATTGACAATATCTGGTTAAATGCTATCCTAGTCTGATGCTGAAAGGAATTAACAGATCCCCCTTCAACGTTTCCGTGACAGTGCTGTCACAGTTGGTTCGCTATCTTTCTTTTCTGAAAGTCGATACGGACAAGCTTTTTTGGTCAGTGGGAGTTGATCCGGTCATCCTAAAATCCCCGGATGCGAGAATAGCGGTTGAAACTTATATTGCCATCGAGGATGAAGCCGCCCGGGTTACGGGCGACCCCTATTTCGGCTTGCATATGGGAGAGTTTTACGAAATCGGCAGCTGGTCCATTCTCGGCTATATGATGATGAACTGCCGGACCCTTGGCGAGGCCTTTGAAAAGTCAGCAAGGTACTCGAATATAATAGGAAACCTGATTCAAGCCAGTGGACATCTCAGATATAAAAAAATTAAAGTTGTGCTTTCAACACCGAAAAATGCACCTTATATTTCACGTCATCGTTTTGAAGCTACTTTTTCGAGCATAGTCCGCATGATCAGAACCCTTACCGGTCAAAAATTGCATCCCTTGCAAGTCGGATTCGCATTTCCGCCCCCCGCATCGATCACGGAGTATAAAAGAATTTTCTGTTCACCGGTATGGTTTGAACAAAAACATAATTATATTACTTTTGATTCAAATATCGGCAATATTCCCGTCCTGCTTCCCAACCCGGGTTTGTTGGAGCATTTCGAAAACTATGCCAGGGATTTTCTTTCTGAAATCGAGGGATTAAACAGTACTACCCGAACAGTGATAAAGCTAATACTCGAACGTTTGGACAAAAAGACGCTTACCATCGGAAGCATAGCCAGGGAAATGTCGCTAAGCGTCAGAACCCTTCAAAACCGTCTAAAAAGTGAAGGCAGGGTATTCAGCGAATTGCTTGAGGAAACAAGAGAGAGGCTGGCTAAAAAATATTTACGTGAGAAATACACCGTGGAAGACATAACCTATCTGCTTGGTTTTGCCGAGCCAAGTGTTTTCAGGAAGGCCTTTAAGAAATGGTCAGGAAGTACCCCCAAAGAGTACAGGGAAATTTCGCTCGCTAGAAATGATCATCTATAAAATGACCAATCTTTTTTAAGCATATTTGTCCCCTCCTTTGGTCAACTGCCTCCATATTTTGAAATTAAACCGAAAAAAATAGGCGATGGGGCAACCCTGATTCCCCATCAATAAAAATAAAAAAACCTCGTTGGCCTTGATATAACAAGGTATAATGGGTTTTGAGATCAAGCAAAATCCATAACCAACGAGGTGAAGATATTATGCCACAAGGACTGCTTCCATACAAGTACGAGACAGAGAAGAGAGAAGGTGGACTGACAGCGCTAGGCGGGGTTGGGTTATATTTGGATTTGTTTCGGGCCCTCAAGCTTGGGCATATTTTGGATAGCAGCATCGGGATTCGTGATTCAGATCAAGGATACATGGACAGGCAGAT